>JACPBX010000028.1 GCA_016180085.1 Candidatus Woesearchaeota archaeon
TACGGCATGGACCTCGCGCTTTTCCTCGGGACATTCCTGAACTATGTGCCAAAGTTTTACGTTAAGCTGGATACAGATGCCAGGGAGGAGGACCTCAGGAACAACAACCTCATACTGGTTGGCGGCCCTGTTGTCAACAGGGTTACGTGGATGGCTAACCCGAAGCTTCCGGTAAGGTTTGACAGGGAGCAGCACTGGGCCATTCATTCGACAATAAGCGACAGCACATACCCGACTGACGAGTCAGGCATTATTGTAAAGACCAAGAGCCCTTTCAACCCTGACAAAAGCATCCTCGTTGTTGCCGGAAAAAGGTATTTTGGCACTAGGGCGGCAATTATAGCTTTCCTGAAGCACTTTGATGAGCTGGCAGCCGGGAATGTTCACAGCAGAAGCGTAAAAGCCAGGGTTGTTGAGGGCATTGACATGGACTCTGATGGCCTGATTGACGAGGCAGAGTTCAGGGAGTGATTCAGGAAGTGAGTTTCTCTTCCATCCTTGCTGCCGAAAGGTGATGCTTTGCTGCGGCAATGAACTCTTCTTCTTTTTCAGTCTTGATTATTGCTCCTGCAGCCTCATGATGGCCGCCGGCCTGCCCCCCCACCGTTCCTGCAATCATAGTCAGAATCTCCATAAGGTTGAATTCGCCCTTGAATTCCTTTTCTCTTGCCAGTCTGAGGCTTATCTTCGTAAAGTTATCCGGGGCTCTTGCAAGTGAAAGGACAAAGGTTCCAGGGCTGAAGCTGCTCGATTTTGAAACTATGGAGGCCAATGTCCCAATCATTGTTGGCAGCACGTTGTCTTCGGCGTTTATTATGACAAAGCTCTTGTCCATGATTATGCTGCCTGTTGGCTTTTCGCCGCCTTTTGCGTTTGCAGCCGCAACATTTTTTTGCCGCAGCATTCCCTCGTACCATGTCAGAGAGCTTGCAATCTGCTGCTTGTAGTCGTCAAGTATGCGGAGCGCCTCTTCCTTGCATCGTTGGTCACCGATGCATGCGCCGATCCCCACAGATGCCTTTTCCAGCCTTCCGCAGGCGTTCAGAAGCGTGGCAAACTCCCGCGCATCCCTCAGGGGTGAGCCGTCAGTCTCCTGCCTGAGTATGTAAACAGGGCCTATTATCGCTTCCGGCTCAGGCTGGTTTATCCGCTGCAGCACAACGCCGGTAGCCAGTCTTACAAGCTCCTCGTCGCTTAAGTCGGTTAATTTTCTCCAGCTGTTATTGCCATTTCCGCCATTGCTTTTTGGGTTTATTCCCAGCTGCTGAAGGAACTGGATTGCTGCGCTTTCGCTTCCGGTTACTCCTGGAATCTGGAACTCGCTGCTCTGACCCAGCACCTTGTGCAGCGGCTTTGTCTGGACTCCAAACAGCCTCAGGCCTGTGATGACCTTCAGCGTTTTTGCTGATTTCGCATCAGAAAGTATCTCCTTGTTTAAGCCACTGAAGCCGTTATCCCGGTCTTCCTGCATGTCTCCAATCGCCCCTATTATGGCCAGGTGGGCAAGGTCGGTGTTTTTCCCGTTAAGCGCCTTTGAGAACAGGTAGGCAACACCCGCGCCTGATATCTCCCTTGACGATTCTATCCCTGCCATGTGGGGATTGACGTGCACAACGTTCTCTGCTGCAAACTCTTTTTGCAGGTGGTGGTGGTCGAGTATGAACAGGCTTTTGCCGCTGTCGCCCAAGTTTTTTTTAAGGATGTCAAACTGCCCTGTTCCCAGGTCGGTGAAAACATAGTAGCTGTAGCTCTCAGCGGCCAACTGCATGGCAACCTCTTCAGTAAGCTGGTGAACTATCGAGAGGCAGTACTTCCTGTTCTCCCTGAGCAGGGTTTTGACCATTATAGAAGCAGAGCTCAGCCCGTCGGCATCAAGATGGGAAACCAGCCTTATTGTAACTGACTTGTCAATCAGGGCAAAACTGTCGGCTGCGGCTTTCACCATCTGCCTGAACTCATCAAGCTTGGCATTCTTTGTAATACCACTACCGGCCTCAGTATTCACCAGGCTATCGTTGCTTTCATCTTTTTTTACTTTTAAAGAAGCCGATTCCATGCCAATTTTTTGATGGGCAGACTTTTAAAGTTTGTGCAACAGGCAGCAACAGCGTGCCATCGTATAAGAATCGTATTATCTCGCAATACAAAAAAGAATCAGCTTATTAACAGCTTGACCTTTTCAGGGTCATAGCTCCAGTCCTGGGGAAGAACATGCTCTCTTTTGTAGTATTTCACAAGCCTTCTTATCTTGGAGTCAGTCAGCCCAAGGCCCCTTTTTGCAGCCATGTCATGCTTCATCCCTTCAAGGTGCTTTTTTATTTGGACGCTTTTCTTGATAAGTGCCATCAGGTCCTCTGGAATCTGCGGAAGCATGCCTTTCTCCTTCATTATGGCAGACACCCTTCTCCCTGCAACCCTTTTTACTCCCGGCACTCCATAGCTGTCCCGGAGCACCATGCCTATCTGCGAAGGCGCTTTTCCTTCCTTTGCTACCTTTGCAACAAGCAGCTCTACCTCCTTGGCTTCATACCTCACCCAGGTTGGCTTTGTCTTCCTGAGAGGCCTTTTGGAGCCTGCCTTTCCCCTCTTCCTTGAGTGCATCTTTGCCATTTGTGCTGGAGAACGGAGCTAAATGGTTGCTTATAAAGATTGCTGTTGCTCGTGACGCAGAGCAACATACGTTTGCCCAAGCTTTATTTGGTGAAGTTAAAATTTTTATAGGAGGCGTACGACCTACGCTGCCCATGAACCTAAAAACGCTTGTTATACGGCTTGTTATGTTCCCTTCTGTCCTGCTCTATGAGCGAGTTTTCAATCCATTTTATAAAGGGAGAGTGGCGAGGTATATTGCCAGCTTATGTGGGAATGGCCCAAGGGTGCTTGATGTTGGTTGTGATGACGGCTTCCTTGCAGCAATGGTTGTCAAGTTCAATCCCTCCTTGAAAATAACCGGCTTGGACGTTCAGGCTAACCGACCCTCAAAAATTTCAAGAGTGATATATGATGGGATGAATATGCCTTTTCCTGATAACTCTTTTGATGTTGTGTTTGCAGTTGATGCTCTGCACCACACCAAAGACATTCCCTTAGTGCTGAGGGAAATGAAGCGGGTTTCAAAGAGATATGTGATAATCAAGGACCAGACCGCCAGAGGGTTATTTTCGAAGTTGATGCTCTGCATACTTGATATCCTGCCGAATCTGCCTAACGGGGTGAAATGTGTTTTTAACTACCCCTCGCCCAAACAGTGGAAAGCTTATTTTAATGATGTTGGTTTAAAAGTCGCCCAACAGCCTGGCGGTCTTAATTTTGGCTTTGGAGTAAGTGAGAAGTACAGCCCCATATTTAAGCTTGAGAAATGAAACACTTAAAAATCCGTATACCTGCCTTTCTGTTTATTTCCCGCTGTCGTGCATCTTTGTACATTATTACGCCTATTCGCTTCATCAGCATAAACCCGTAACCCCAAACGATTGGCATCCACAGTGGCGTGCCTAAGAAGTCTGCGTGCGCAAAGGTATGGATGCGCGCGATGTCTGTCTCAAACACCTCTATGGCAAAGCCCGTCTGTGCAATAAATATTTAAAAAAGGAACTAGTTATGCAGTTACCATGCTTCTCAGGATCGTCCTAACATTTCCTGTTCGCCTGGTACTGGAGAGAGTATCTCCTGCTTACAAGAAGCAGTTGGCAAGCCAGCTTGCCTCTCTTTGCGAGGACGGTGCGCAAATTCTTGACGTTGGCTGCAATGACGGGCATGTTGCTGCCTTAATGCTTGAATGCAAGCCTTCGTTGAAGATTGTGGGCGTTGATGTTCGGGCTGACAGGCCTGCCATGATAGAGCGAAGGATTTACGACGGCAGGAAGCTGCCTTTTCCTGACGAAAGTTTTGATGTAGTCATGGCGAACGATGTGCTGCACCATACAACTGATATTGAAGCGCTGCTCAAAGAAATGGTGCGAGTCTCAAAGCGCTACATACTCATCAAGGACCACCAAAAGGTGGGGTTGCTTTCGCATCTTTGGCTTTCGCTTTTTGATTGCATTGGAAACGTGTCCTACGGTATTCCCTGCGTGTTTAACTACAAGTCGCTGGATGAATGGAAACGGCTGTTTAACAAACTTGACCTCAGGCTTGCTTTGGAACATGAAAAGCTTAAGTTTGGTTTTGGCGTATTTCAGCAGCATAACCCCATATTCAAGCTGGAAAAAAACAGAAACTTAAAAAAAGTTTAAAATAGCCTTCACAAAGATTATAAATTGCTGATAGTTACAAAATGGTGATGTTTACTGAGAGCTATGTGACAACAAAGGAGGGTGTGAAAATCTTCTGCCGAGTCCGGCGAAAAGTGGGGCGGCCTTGGCTCGTTTTTCTCCATGGCGGAGGCGGCTCGCTGTCGTCCTGGTATCAGGAAGAGGCTTTCTTCACTGGCAAAAATTACTCCCTCCTATTAATTGACATGCGGGGGCACGGCAACTCGGATAAGGGAAGCACAAGGGATTTTTTTGCCCTTGGGAATTTTTCGCGCGATTTGGCAACTGTGTTGAGGCATTTTGGGATTAAAAAAGCGACGATCATTGGCCATTGCTTCGGGAGCGTTGTAGCGCAGCAGTTCTGCTTAGGTTATCCCGGTATGGTTGACCGTGTTGTGCTCATTAACTCAGGAAAGGAGCCATTCAGAGGCATTTGGAGTAAGATAATCCCTGTTTTATTCTGCGCGTTTGTCTACTGCTTGCCCTTTCAAGGCGTAAAGGGCCATGCGGACTACTCAAAGTTTGTCGGAAGTTATGACATACATGCGCAAAGGTTTTTCACAGACCTTTACTATGCTGGAAGGCGGGCGTGCTTAAGCACTTACAGGATTACAACGTACTTCAAGTCACCGCTCAAAAAATTTGACAAGCCTGCTTTGCTCATTCACGGAAGGAATGACATCATCGTTTCGTACAAAAACAGTTTTGAGCTTCAGCAGGTATTCACAAATTCAACTGTTAAAATACTAAACACAAACCACCTTTCAGTCTACAATTACGGGCCAGGGGTAAGCCGAGCAATCTTTGAGTTCCTGGAAAGCAGTGAGCGCCGCATTGGCAAGGGTTGGAAGTCAGGAACATAAAGTTTAAATTGCTTTGATGCAGCTGGTGTCCTATGCGAATTGCTTTTTTTACAGAGATGTTTCCGCCTTTGGTGAACGGGGTTGCAGTGAGCGTTGCTGAGCTTGCAAAGAAGTTAGCTGACAAGGGGCACGTAATTTATGTTTTTGCACCGAAATATCCCAGGCATTCTTTCAGTTATCCGAATATCAGGCTAGTGCCCTGCCCGGCAATTTCTGTGCCGAAGTACGAAAATCTGAAATTGTCTTTGCCTTTCAACCTTGGGATTTTTAAATTTATAAAGAGCGAAAAGATTGAGCTGATTCATTTTCACACGCCAACGCCGCTTGGCTTGGAAGGGATAATTATTGCCAAGTTTTTTGGGCTGCCGCTTGTTGGCTCGTTTCATGGCTATTTCATGGATAAGGAATACCTGAAGCACATGAAGCTGAACTATGACTTTGCCGAAAGGCTGGTGTGGAAATACTCAAATTTCTTTTACAACAAATGCAATCTGATTGTATGCCCATCGGAGGGGACTAAAGCAGAGCTTATAGCGAGAAACTGTAAAAAGTCTGTTAAAGTTATTCCGTACGGCACAGATGCTGGAGTTTTTGACAACACTAAAGCAGCTCTTCTAAGGAAGAAATACAGCGAGGGTGGGAAGCTTTTGCTTTTTGTAGGAAGGATTGCGCACGAAAAGAATATTCCCTATCTCCTTGAGTGTTTTGCGCTGGTTGTGAAAAAAGTTGGAAGCGCAAAGCTGCTAATTGTGGGTGACGGCCCGCAAATGGCAGAGGTGAAGAGGAAGGTAGCAAACCTTGGGCTGCAAGAGAAGGTGATTCTGCTGGGAGCAGTGGAGCACGAGAAGCTGGTTAAGTCCGGCATATACGGTGCCTGTGACGTGTTCGTGCACGCATCAAAGACCGAAACTGGGCCCTTGACGGTTCTCGAGGCACAGGCGAACGGCCTCGTTTGTGTTGCGGTTAAAAGCAGGGCAATGAAGCTTATTAAAAGTGGTGTAAACGGCTATCTTGTTGAGCCCGAAAACAAGCAGGCATTTGCGGATGCCGTAGTGAAATTGCTTACTGAAAAATCAACTTATGCAAGGATGCGGAAAAATACGCTGAAAATGATACAGAAATACGACAATGCCAATATTGCTGGCCTGTGGGAGAAAGTTTACAGAGGTGTTGTGCGCAAAAAGGCTTAGAATTCCTAGCCTTGTTCCCTGGGGACTTTGCTATTTGGTCAGCATTGTACGCAGCAGTGAACGAATGAAACCTGCATGGTACATGCCGAACACCAGGATTGTGTAGAGACCCAACATCAGTGCATAAAGAGGCCAGTTACCGCGACTATCCAGAATGGCAAGTGCTGCTATGATAAGGAATGAAGCTATTTTTATGGCAAGAAGCGCCTGCTTGCTGTAGTGGCGGATAGCTCGCCGCACTTCCCAGCCACGGATGTCTTTTTCAACAACTCTCCTTATTGTCATGAGCCCGAGTATAAAGAAAGCATATGCCGTTACCAGGATGGCTTGCACGGGATGATTGATTAGTTCAAACGCCATCACTGCCCTGAGAGGGTGTGTGGCGGCGTTCATTATAATCTCAACGTAGGGCAGGTGTTTGGCAAAAAACGAATAGGTGATATTTAGTGCTATGAAGGCGAAATAAAAACCGACAATCCATTTCCCGATGAAGAACCATCCAGTGAACAGGCCGGTTGCAATGAGAAGCACGGCCAGGGCAATTGCGGTTCTCAGAGGGATTCTGCCAGAGGGGATTGGCCTGTGCCGTTTGAAAGGATGTTGCTGATCCTCTTTCCGGTCAGCTATGTCGTTTAGCATATAAAGCCCGGTATACAGAAGCAGGTTGAATGATACATAGAGAAGTACCAGCTTCTGGGCAAGGGCAACAGACATGCCGGAAAAGAAGAACGCGATTGTGGCAATTGCCAGGAAGGATGCATGGTATTTGAATTTAATCAGAGTGATGTAATCTTTCACTTGAGCAGCACCCCAAGAACGACACCGATTATTATGCCTGCAATTACGTCTGTAATGTAATGCTTTCGTAGGTAAATCCGCGAATAGCCTACGAGCAGAGTGGCAAGAAGACCTATAGCAATAGTGGCAGCACTAGGATACGCAAAGGTGAGGAATGCTGACACAGCCGCGATTCTGGCCGTGTGTATACTTGGGAAGCTGCCAGCTTCGTATTTCTGGTAGAATGTTTTCCTAGGCATAGGGACAGGCCTTTCCTTGGGATAGATGAACTTGAGGATGCCGCAAAATGCCTCGGCAGCCGCCAAAATTATTGCTAGTTTTACAGCCGCAGCAAAATTAAAAGTTGCGAGAACGACAGCAAGGGGCACATAAAAGAACGGCGTGCCAAGCAGGGTGAACACCAAGAAGATGCGGCGAAGCCAATTAGCCATGCCTTTCAGCGTAAGTATGGTTTTTATCAATTTTTGCATGAGCAAAGAATTTAAATGGTTGCAGTGTATGGGAAACCATATGTCTGTGTGGTTGCAGCGCCTAAAACATCAGTCGAGGGATGTTGTCTTTCGGAAAAGGGAGGATATCCGCCAGGAGGACATCCACGCCGGGAGGGTATATGGCACGTTCTACATTAAGCAAGGCACGAGTCCAAACAGGGGCGTGCTTATGCTTCCCGGAGTTTCTGGGAGCCGGCATGCGCTTGGTGTTCTTGGTCAGCATCTGGCTGATGCTGGCTTTTTTGCGTTGAGCATTGACCTTCCCCTACACAACAACAATCTGAACGATCGATTGACATTTGGCGAGACCAGTGAGATTATCACCGAAGCTGTTTTGCTGATGCGGCGGCAGTACGGCATGACTGGCGTTGTCGTGCTTGCGCACAGCACGAGCGCTCTGGCCGCGCTCTTTTCAGCTATGGGCTATAACGTTGCCGTGGAGGAGAGCGTCTACAAGCTGTGGGAGTATATTTACTCAATGCTTGCCTACATACAACTGATTGTTGCAAAGTTCCCAACGTATAATACCACTCCTCTCTTTGAGAACATCGAGAAAGCATATGGAAAGATTCAGACTGTTGTGGTGACTGCGTTGAAGAATGGCATTGCCTCACATACGGTGATCGCAGGGTACATCCTGCTGGCCGCGCCGCTTCATTTCAAGGGTGCGTTTCCCGGCATTTGCTTGCTGCGCCCGCTGCCCCCGCTGCTGCGGAACCGCGTGTTTGAAACACTCATAATTCATAAAAGAATAGAGAAGAAGCATTACAAAGAAGGACATGAATACCCGTATGTGCGTGAACAGAATCCAGAGTATGCGCGGTGGTGGGCGTTAAAGACGCAGCACCTTGATAAACTACTCGAGTACATCCAGCAGGTAAGAGAGCCGAAGGATTTTCTCAAGCTTATGGAGGACTTTGCAAGCGGAGAGCAGGACGAGCATACCAACTTCTTCAGGTACTGCCAGAAGTTTCTGGAGCGGAAGCCAAAACTATTCATATACGGCAAGTGGGATTTCTACTTGCGGCCTTTCATTCCAGGGAAGAGAAAACAGATAGAACAGTTCTACAGAAGCTGTACGAATGCGGAGATCTATTATGGTGACTACAGCCACATAATGCGGGAGCGTGCTGCGCACCAAGTGTCTACGATTGGGGTAACGAATCCGGAAGTTACAGAGCGAATCATGTTATTCCTTGATCAGCACCTGCGCCGGTTCATCTGAAAAGGCAGCCGATAGCGGCAGCTTTATATTTGCATAAATCAGCTGCAGTGCCATGTTCCAGGACCGCCTCGAGGCAGGCAGGCAGCTGGCTGCAAAACTTGTCGAGAACAAAGGCAGCAAGAACGCAATAGTTTTAGGAATACCCCGGGGTGGTGTTGAGGTTGCCTATGCGCTTGCAAGGGAGCTGAAGGCTAAGCTCGGCATCGCTGTTTCCAAGAAGCTGCCTTTTCCCGGCAATCCCGAGCTGGCAATAGGCGCCGTTGCCTTTGGAGGCGTAGTCAGCATGGACGACAGCTTTGCATTGCAGCACGGCGTTGGAAAGGACTACGTTGAAGTTGAGAAGAAGAAATTGGCAGCTGAGATTAAAAGGCGCTATTCAGCTTACGGCGTTAAGTTTCCAAACGTCAAAGGCAAGACAGCTGTTGTCGTTGATGATGGCATGGCGACAGGCCATACTGTCCTGGCAGCAGTAAGGGCGGTAAGGAAGGGCAAGCCAAAGAGAATCATCGTTGCAGTTCCTGTCTCTTCACAGCAGGCTGCAGGGCTGCTAAAGGCAGAAGCCGACGAGGTAATCTGCCTTGACACGCCGGAATGGTTCATGGCCGTCGGAGAGTTCTACAGGAGCTTCCCGCAGCTCACAGATGAGGATGTTACTGGTTATTTGAAATCCGCAAAGGCAACCGCGTAGAAACAGCACTAAGAAGCAGCGGACAGCAGCGATTTATTCAAGGCATTTCGCCTATCCTTCACCATACCTGCTGTACAGCGCCAGGTCCAGCGCTCCGAGAAGCAGGAAAAAGGCAGCAACTGCTACCCGGATTTGATTGAAGCCGTAAAAAATGCCGGCAACTGCAAAAACCAGGCCAACAGCTATGGAAAACCTGCCAAATCCCTTGTAGCTGCTGCACATCAGCGGCTTATTTTTTGGGCTTTTTTGCCTTAGGCTTGGCTTGCCTGACTCGCTTGGCTTCATTTGCGCTTTCCTGTTTTTCCCGTTTTTCACTAATAACTGCGGCTTCCGCAGCAATTTGAGCAGTTGCTGTTTGTGCGCTGTTTTTGTGAACCGGGTTCGCAAGTTCCGCAGAAACCCTTTTGAACGTGTCAATCTGCTTTTCTGACAGCGACCCAAAACGCAGGTAGTTTGATTTTATGCTCCTGAGGAACGAGGACTCCTCATACAGCTTATTGTCGATGTCAAACAGCTTCCTGAATTTCTCATCTGTTATTGGCTGGCTAATTTGCTTCATTGAGCAGGAAGTGCAGATTGGAAACTGGCCCCTGGTGCTTATCAGCACGTGGTTCTTCCTGCAGATTGCGCACAGCTGCTTGTATTTTGGTCTCCACGCCATTCTATTGCTGGTATGGCAACAGCTATATTAACTTAACCTAGCGGCTCGTTTT
>JACPBX010000044.1 GCA_016180085.1 Candidatus Woesearchaeota archaeon
GAGAAAGCTGTAATCTCACTGGCGATAAAGGAAGAGATTAAAACGGTTCTTATTGATGAAAGAAAAGCAAGAATTGCGGCGAAGGTGCAAGGGCTAAAGGCAATTGGCACATTAGCCGTCATTAATCAACAACTCAAGAAAAATAAGATAACAGTAAAGGAATGCAGACAAACAATGCTTGAACTTGTAAAGCTTGGATATCGAATAAAAGAGGAACTGCTTGCAGAACTCCTGCTGAAACTGGAAGAGCCAGAGAGCAAAAATTAAGGTCCCCGCACCCGGACTTTCAAGCCCGTCGTTTTCCCCCAGGGCTTTTTTGCGAAGCGCACTGAGCAAAAAAGGGCTGTTTGAACCGGGAATCCCTCGGGCACGGCTGACTGCCACTCATCCTTGCTCTTTCTTCGTGAGAAGTTGTGGCAGCGATTTTCATCTACAGCCGAGTGCTCTGCCAGGTTGAGCTATGCGGGGATAATCAACGAAGTTTAAGGGAGGTTTATAAACGTTTTGCCGTTTATCTGACAACGGATAAAATTTATAAGGCTGTAACAATTCGCTCTCTGTATGGCGAAAGCAGCAGTGTCAGAAGCAGACTATGTCGTACCGGGCGAGTTTCCTCCACGACTTTTAGAGCTTGCCGCAAGCTACCAAAAGAGAGCTGCAAGTAGGGATTTCCCAAATAGAAAAACAGTCAGGCCGCTTGTTGAGGCAGGGTGGCATTTTGAAAAGCCTATTTTTGAATGGGAAAACAACAAACTTACGTCCCGATTAGTGTTTAGCGGCGCGGATCCTGAACATCAGTTTCCCGATGACACAATAGCTTACCGCATAGGCGTAGAGAAGAGGATGCTCGGCGATGGCCGTATTGGCATACTTGTGATAAACCATATTACCCATCCGCTTGATATACGTGACAATTGCGAGATTATGCGAGCGAATAGCCAGAAAAGAGAGCCTGAGCAGGGTGCACGCATTTTTCCTACTCTTTCGAAGGAACTTAATGCTGCAGGATTTGCCTATTGGACCGGCTGGTCGTATAGCGGTAACTTTATTGCAGCTGACCCTATGAATGCGCGCTTTTACTCGCCTAATCTTGATAGAATGACTCCTGTTGGGCTTGAATCAAGAAGTTATTCTTGGGTGAACAGGGTAATTGGCGGAGTTTCAAGACCCATCAAAGACAGCGACCTTGAGGTTGTGGCAAACGCGGCTTTCGCAGCTATGCATCTTGCTTGCCCGGTGGCTGTGTCCAGAAGATAAATTGATTTTCTACGGCTTTATCGTCACCGTACTGGAATGCGTAACGAACTTCACGTTCTTCTCCGTGAAGAATGCTGCGGAGCCTTTTGGCAGGGTGAACTGGCCAAGGATGCTCAGCTTTGACTTTATCTTGTAAGCGAGGATCCTTTCCTCCTGGCCATCGATGTTCTCGATCTCCCACTTGACAACCGAGCCGCGACCATCATTAAAGATGGTAACCGGCTTCATTGTGCCCATGGTGTCGTGCTCTACCTCGGCAATCATTGGAACCCTGTCCATAACGGTGAGCTTGACGTAAGGCTGGGAAGACCTGTTTTTCAGGCGAAGGACGACCTTGGATTGCGCTTGATTCCTTTATCAGCTGCACAGGGCTCTGGAAGAACCTGTACAGCAAAAGAAAGATTAAGGCAAGGATGAGGAGATAAAATATGGAGCGGTAGCTTTCTACAACCTCAATGGTGACTGTCTCCTGGGGCTCAAGCGAAAGCTCCCAGGCATTGAAGCGCTTTCCGTCCTTGCTTATGCTGAAAGACGTTGGATTGCTCTTTGTGAACAGCGCTTTCAGGAGGCTGGTCTGCTGCTCAACAACCTTCTGGCTTTTTACGTTGCCATCATTTACATAAGTGGTTTCGTCAACCCACCTGAAAAAAGAGCCGTGCTTTTCAGACTTCAGCGGCTTTATTTCTGAATAGCTTATAACCTCGAATTTCTCAAAGATTGTCGGCTCCAGGGGCTTGTTGTCAACAAAGATAACAACTTTCAACGTGTCCTGGGTTGGAGGCGTTAAGGGATCAAGCCTGACCTTTGCAGAGACAACCTTGTTCTCAAGAGGCCTCAGGTCTGTGACAATATCTTCCCTGATAAGGCTGGTTGAAACGCTTGAAAGGGAAATCCTCATTTGGGTGATGTTTTTCGGGTTGCGGTTGATGAGGTTGACCTTTATCTCCAGTTCCTGCCTTGGGTCAATCTGGGATGGAATCTCAACAATCCTGCTTACAGCAGCCAAGTATTCCATGATGAGGGGGTAAGCTGAGCGTATGTTAACGAACGTTGAGATTGACTGTGACTGCTTTCCCCTGACCGATTCCACAAATATGTTGACTGCGCGAAGGCCTGGTGTGAAAGGAACTGTAGGCTTGAAAAGCAGCCTGACTGTTTCAGAGCCGAAAGCCGGCACGTCAACACCGGAAAAGTAGTGGTAAAGCGGGTCAGACTGGACGCTCCATTCAATATCAGGCGCGGAAATCCTGAACTTTTCAGGGTAGCTGTTTGGGTTGCTTATTGCAAGCTCAAAAATTGCCTGGCCGTCGACCAGAATTGAGTCATTTATTGCTGTCAATGAGACGGTAAAGCCCTGGGCATTGCTTTCGTCCTGCGCTGCGGCAGAAGGAATCAGGGAGAACACAAATAACAGGGACAACAGTACTGCAAGAAAAGCTCCCTTTTTTGACTGCCCAGGCATTTGAAACACGACTCCAAAACCGCACAATCGCGCAATAAAACCACAACTGCAAAACCCGCAACTGCAACAGCTAATAACAACTTCAAAATGGCTTCACTTATTTAAATAGTTTATGGCAAATTAATAGTTTATGCAAAAAAGAGTGGGGCCGCGAGGATTTGAACCCCGCTTATGCCCATTTCGGAGTTTCTTGATAAACCTTCTTCCTAAGAAGGTTTGCCCCAAGGGCATGTCATGCCAAATAGACCACGGCCCCGATACAAACGGCTGAACAGCAGATTCTTTATAATAATTACGCAAAGCCCAAGGGAAAATAATTAAATACGCTAAAAACAGCAAAACATCCATGAAAACAATTGCGACAGCGGCAACCCTTTTGTTACTTCTTGTCATTCTGACGGCTGGCTGCACGAAGGAGGCATTGACAGGAAACGCTGTGAAAGCGACAGTGAGCGATTCAGGAGGCAATGCCACTAACAGCGGCATCGGCGAAGAAGGCCAGGAAGGATGCGCCGTAGACAGCGGACTGCTGGACAGGATATTTTCCGGCCACGGCTCGCTTTGATAGGCGATTTAGGCAACGGCTTTACTTATATGCTGCTCCTTTTGGATCCTGATGACGTGCTGGACAAAGCTCTCTATCCTTTCTTCGTGGCTGACGATGATAATCTGCGGCAGCTGCAGCTGTGCAAGAACGTCCCTCAATTTGTCAAGCTGCTCGGTGCTGAAGCCATCAGTCGGCTCGTCAAGTATCAGCAGGTCTTTTGTCCTGATTGTGGAAACAAGGTTGTTGATTACCTTGTTGAGGGCAAGCCTGTAAGCCAGCGCACAG
>JACPBX010000001.1 GCA_016180085.1 Candidatus Woesearchaeota archaeon
TGGTGTTTTGAAGCACGGTTTTCTACAGCAAAGATTTATAAATTCGCCAAGCCAGTTCTGGTTTTGGTCTGGTATGGCAAAATACGATTTCCTCGTTGTCGGAAGTTCCACTATGGACGTGTTTGCCAGAACCGGCCACATTGAGCGGATTGATATCTCGGGTCATGAAGGCAAGCTGGCTGAGCATCTGGTTTGCATCGCGTTTGGCTCCAAGACAGACCTCGAGAGCCTTGACCTTTTTCCTGGCGGAAGCGCTGCGAACTCCGCTGTTGCTATGCAGCGTCTCGGCTCTGAAACTATGCTTCTGAGCTCTGTAGGCGATGACTATCTTGGCAGCATGGTCTTGAAGGACCTGGAAGCTAACAAGGTTGATGCCAGTCACGTCGTTATCGACAGGACTCTGGGCACAGGCGTTGGCCTTAATATCACTTCACCTCCAGGCGAGAAGTCTGTGCTTGTTTACAGGGGCGCAAATGACAGCCTGGGCCCTCAGCACCTGACAGAGAATCTGGTAAAGGGTTCAAGGCATGTTTTTGTTACTTCGCTTGTTTCAGACAAGAATTTTTCATTGTTCCTGAAGCTGGTCAGGCTTGCAAAACGGCACCGCAGGCCGATAATTTTTGCCCCGAGCATATCCATGCTGCGCCGCTGGCTGCCAAAGCTCCGGAAGATTCACGCAAGCTTCGCAGTTTCCATATTCAACTATGAGGAAGGCTCTTATTATGTTGGGAAGGAAAAGGTGAAGGACATACTTCGCCACCTGCCTGGGAATGTTGATGTTGTTAGCAGGGATGTTGATGGCGCTTACTCCAAGGAAGGCAGTAATTTTTTCCACGTCAAGGCGCTTCCTGTGAAGATTGTTGATGCCTGCGGTGCCGGTGACGCCTTCAGCGGCGCTTTTGCGCACTATTATTACTCGTCAAACAGGCAGTCTGGGCAGTCTGTCGCAGATACGCTTGCAAAGGCAGTTGGCATTGCAGCTATGAAGCTTACCCAGTGCGGGCCTCGCCTTTCCTCATCAGCAGGTGCTGCAGCATCATTCATTAAGAGGAACAAGTCCAAGCTTGGAATAAAAAGGATTTAGCTGTTTGGCTGTTAAAATTTAGTTTAGATTTTAAGGTTTGCGGAGTAATGGAGTGATTGAGTGAGGGAGTGATTAATGGTGCTTGTTTCAGGCAAAGTGCTTTTGCAGAAGGCCAAGAAGGGCGGCTACGCCGTTGGTGCCTTTAATACCAATAATCTGGAAATTACCAAAGCCATCATAGCAGCTGCAGTTGAATCTGACGCGCCGGTTTTTCTCCAGCTCTCAAGCGGGGCATTGAAGTACGGCGGCTTTGAGCTTGCAGGCCTTGCCATTGCGTTTGCGAGAAAAGTCCCCGTGCCGGTTGCTGTCCACCTTGACCATGGCCTTAGCTTTGAGCTTGCAAGGGAATGCATCAGCTTTGGCTTTTCCTCGGTGATGATTGACGGCTCGTCCCTTCCATTCGCGAAAAACATTGCAGTCACGAAAAAGGTTGTTTCAGTTGCGCATAAAAGGAATGTTGCGGTTGAGGCAGAGCTCGGCCAGCTCAGGGGCAGGGAGGATGAGGTATTTGCAGCGAAGCATAGCTACACAGACCCTCACGCTGCCGCAAAATTTGTGAAGCAGACAAAGGTGGGCTCCCTCGCAGTTGCAATTGGCACTTCCCACGGCGCTTACAAGTTCAAGGGCAATCCACAGCTGGATTTGAAGCGGCTTTCGGAAATTGCCGCTGCTGTTGACGTGCCTCTCGTCCTGCACGGCGCATCGTCGGTTCACAGCTCTTTGGTAGCAATGGCCAACAAGTATGGTGCAAAAATCTCCAATGCCAAAGGAGTTCCTGAGCAGCAGATAAGGAAGGCAATCAAGCTGGGAATCTGCAAGGTAAATGAAGATACTGATTTGCGCATTGCATTCGCTGCTGCCGTGAGGAGATTCCTGAAGGAAAACCCCTCCGCTTACGACCCTAGGGAAATCCTCTTGCCAGCTACCGAGGCAATGAAGTCGGTTGTTATGCGGCGAATTAAAGTGCTGGGCAGCGAAAATAAGGCGTGATGGTGTGTGGCATACGTTATCGGTCTTGACATCGGAGGCACAAAGATTGAGGGAATCCTAGCAGCAGCAACTTCAACTTCTGATCCCTCGCTGCCGAAAGTAATTAAAAAGATACGGGTGCCAACCGATGCGGCAGGGGGGCGAAGCAAAGTTCTGAATAACATAGTTGTTGCCATAACTTCACTTTGCGGCTACGGCAAGGAAAACATTCCAGGCTTCAAACTAAAAGGCATAGGCATCGGCACTGCCGGCTTCCTCAAGAAAGGCAAGCTGGAGATGGTCCCTAACATTCCCTGTTTGAAGGGGGTAAGGCTTAGGGACATTTTATCGCGGCAGCTGTGGCAGCGAAAAATAGTTGCCCCATTATACATAGAAAACGACAGCATATGCTTTGCCCTCGCAGAGTTCATGTTCGGGACAGCAAAGGGCCACAGGAATGTTGTTGGCGTAATTGTTGGCACAGGCATCGGCGGAGGCTTAATTCTCGATGGAGAAGTTTACCGTGGAAGGGATGGCGGAGCCGGGCATATCGGCCACACAACCATTGACCCTCGTGGTCCAAAATGCGGCTGCGGCCAGAGAGGGCATTTTGAGTCGTGGTGCTCAGGAAAGCACATCACGCAGCGCTACATTGCAGCCGGCGGGAAAATTCCCAATCCCGACCCTCGCAAGATATTCCATTCAAAGGAAGCACTTGCAAGGAAAATAATGTCCGAAACATACGACAAATTCGGGATTGCCTTTGCAAACATAATAAACACCTTCAATCCTGAAGTTATTGTTCTTGGAGGAGGAGTCAGCAACCTGCCTGAGGAGTTTTACCGCAGAGTCATGACGGCAACGAGGAAATACGCTTATCCTGCTCTTTCTGCCAATGTTAAAATAGTCAAGAACAAGCTTGGCGACTCCGCTGGAGTATTTGGCGCTGCGGCCCTCGCTTTAAAAAATTAGGTTAAACTATTAAATTTCCTCATACTCCTCTTCTTCATCCTCGTAGCCGCTGAGAAAGCCGGCTTCCCCTGTTGAGAGCTCGTCGTTTTCCAGCTCTTCAACTTCCACAGCCAGAATCTCCAGGCTGTCTTCTCCGGTGTCCGTGTGCCAGAATCTTCTTTTCACCTTCGCTCACCCTTTCCCTTACTTTACCGCCTATACGCATCGGCTGCTGCCGATGCTGTGTGCAATCCTGCTACTGCAGGATTTGCAACAGCCGCGATTTGGACCGTTGCTGTTCTTCATCGGTTCCCATTTCGTGGCTGTTGTTAACCGTAAAAGCAGCTGCTGTTGCAGGTTCATGCTGGCTATACGCGCACATCGTAAGGGATGCTGCCCCTGAGCTCGAAATTAAAGAATTCCACGAACTCCTCTGCCAGCCTTGGGTAGTTCTCGAACATCTTGCTGACTTCGTAGCAGTAGCAGTGTGAACAGGTATTCATGTTGTTGCCGCAGAGTATGCACCTCGTTCCCTGGTGGGTGTATGATGCAAACATGCCTCCTGTCTTCTTCAGCTTCGGTATCATCTTCGGCATCCTGCTGGACAGCCATTCCTCTACTTCTGATTCCAGGCATGTGAAGCAGATGGGGTTGGTTATCACATCCCCGCACAGCAGGCATTCGTGTTTCGCTGAGTATGGGCTTGAGTACATTTTCGTTTTCACTACTCTTTCCCTTTCTGACCCCCACTGACAAAAAGCCAAGGCTCTTTTTCACTTAATGCTGCCGTACGCAAGACATTTTGTGTAATGAAGCATTAAGTGGTTTCAGAGCCTATAACTGCAAATAACCGGTGATTGAGGCTTATAAAAGCAAGGATTCTTATATAACTTTTGGTTATATTTTATAAAAAGTATATACCTTTCATAAAAACAGAAAACTTTAAATAAGGCTGCCTTTTCCTTAGTTTTCTTATAAATTTGGGGTTTTATTATAAAAGCGTGTTTGATTTTATGTAAAATTTTATGTTATTTTATGTATTATGTAAATAGGGGGGTGCTTATAAAGATGAAGCGTAAGGTTATCCAGATTGCAGGCTCGACGCAGCTCATCTCGCTGCCGAGGAAGTGGGCACAGGCGCATAACGTAAAAAAGGGCGAGGAGCTTGAGGTGCAGGAGGATGGCAGCCGAATTATCGTATCAACGGAGAGCCTGCCACAAAAGAGTATCATAACGGTTGACCTAAGCGGTTTGCTGCCACGGCTCGCTGACAGGTTTTTGGCCAGGGCTTACCAGCTTGGCTACGATGAAATTAATGTGAAGTTTGACAATCTTGAATTAAGCCTTGCATTGCGAAACAAAGTCCCTGAGCTTATGGGTTTTGAAATTTTTGATCAGGAACATCATAGCTTGCTCATCAAGAGCATAGCCAGTAAGATAGAAATTGATTTTGAGTCCGCCTTACGAAAAGCATTTTTGATAGCCCTTGGCATGGCTGATGCATATCTTGTGGCTTTCAAGAAAAATGACAAAAAGGAACTAGAAGCGCTTCAATATAGGGACCTGGAATTGAACAGATTCTGCTATTTCTGTCTAAGGGCAATTAACAAGGGGCAATATCAGGGATTTGACAGCAATATACTTTATTACCTGATAGAAACGCTTGAAGATGTTGGCGACGCTTACAAGGAGCTTGGTTTTGCGCTTGCGAAGATATCACCAAACGATGGCTTCATCAAACTGTTGGAGAAGACAAATCTGATTCTTAGACTGGGGTATGAATTCTCTTACAAGCCTGACAAGACAACTGTTATTGAGGCATACAACCTAATTCAAGAGTCAAAGAAGATGATTCTCAAGATTATGGGCACTGTAAAAGGCGCAGATGAGATAAAGATTGTATGTATGATTGATTACATTCTGAAGCTTATCTACCATTACCCGACAATGAGACTTGATATGCTAAGAGAGATTACTGAGAAGAAGCAGTAGGGCTGACATTTTGGTTTAGAATGTAAGAGCCGATAGGTTCTGTTGTTGTTATTGCTTCAATCGCCGATTTCGAATCTCGTCCATTTACGACCTGTATGCTTCCAACAACAAGTGAGTTCTGCATAGCCCTGAGTGCAGTGTTTTCTACAAGATGCTGGTCCTTTCCGTCAGGGCCGACCCTTGAAATTTGCCCAGCCAGAATATGGTCAGAATAGACTCTCACTAGTCTAGTGTTGTGCCCTTGAAATTGTTGCGGAAGGGCTCTTACCTGTTCAGGTGTCAAATTTATGTCTCTCATATAAACGCTTGCGGTATCTTTTATGAAAATAACATTTGGCTCATGGAACAAATCTGCGAGCGCAACAGCTAATTCATCAGACCTTTCAGGAGGTACTGTGTAACGCGCATTCGGATAACTTTCTGGAATTCTGAGCACTACAGGCACGTAAGGCAGGGGGCTGCCAGACTTTACTATGCTTTCTACAGCCTGCAGCAGTTTAGTGTCCTCAATCCTCTGTGCCTGTACCCCCATCTGCGAAAATATGCCTATCAATGTTTCAGCCTGCTGCCTGAAAGACATCCTTGCAAGGCTTCTTTCTTGTCCAGAGCTGAGTGTCAAGTTTTCTATTGCCTGTTTTGTTGGGTCATAGAAAGGCCCTCCGCCGACTGTAATTATGATGTTGTATTCATTTCTCTTTATCAAATCAGCCAAGCTCTCGACTAAAGCGTTGAAAGCATCTGCACCTTCCCTTGTTTCAATTAAATCATACATACTTCCTCCTATCTTTATAACTCTTGGCTGTATTCCAACAGCTGACCTTGATATGCTTGGATAAGAGTCTAAGACAGTGTTAAATTGCCTTTCAATTGCGGTAACAAGCTCATCCAGGCTTGGCATTGGCTCTTTCTTCAGTTTAAGCGTCCTTGTTGGCAGCACATTCTGTTCTCTTTCCCAAAGCACAGTTTCTATGGCTGCTTCCATACTATCATAGCCTAGTTCAGTCACAGTTTTGTACTCTAGGTTCCCAACTCTTATTACAAACGCATTGTGAACGTCAGCAAGATTTTCGTAAGCGCTGCGTACAAACCCGTGAACTGGGAAAGCTTGCCCTTCTTCTCCTTTGTTGCCAATCATGAGAACAAGAGGGACATGCCCGTAAATCCTGCTTATTCTTACAGCATTGAACGCATTATCCGCAGTCAGGACAGTCCCTTCACCATTAGGCAATACGTCCTTTAATCTTCTTCGAAGGCCCCGCGCCAAATTAAATAAGTCTTGCCTCCCCTCTGTAACAACAACATACAGCTCCCTGTAATCAGGAGGCAAAAGTGCCGTATTGTTTCCATTAGAACCACTTCTGGCAGTAGTCATTCTTCTCAAATTTGTTGCCATTTTTCTTTCTGATAATCTCCCAACTACCTTACAAGCAAAATATCAGCAAAAAGTTAACTATGGTGAACTACAAGTAAATAAGGGAGGCTTATATAATATATAAAGATTACCTTTTTTAGCGCCGGTCTTATCCTATAATATAAAAAGAAAATATAAATGATAAACAAAAATTTGCGAGGCATTCAATCCCCTTCCACCGCCGCCTTCTTATTAACCCTACGGAACGGCACGCGCTTTGCTCCCGCCCTTAGCAAGCCTATGAGCGTTTTTTAATCATCAGCAACAGCAGCAACCATTTGCTTAGCTGCCAAGCCGCACTCCTTTCTCAGCGTTTCTGCCATGTCGGTCTTTTCCCAGGTGAAGTCTGGGTCGTTCCTGCCGAAGTGGCCGTAGGCTGCTGCTTTCTGGTAGATTGGCCTCCTCAGCTGAAGCGTGTCAATAATCCATCTTGGCGTGAGCTTGAAGTGCTTTTTCACGGCCGCAACGATTTTTTCCTCATCAACTTTGTTCGTGCCGAGGCAGTCCACATTGATTGAGGTTGGCTCTGCAATGCCTATGCAGTAGCTCAGCTGCACCTCGCACTTGTCAGCCAATCCGGCAGCAACTATGTTCTTTGCAACCCACCTTGCAGCGTAAGCTCCAGAGCGGTCAACCTTGGTGGGGTCCTTGCCCGAGAATGCCCCTCCGCCGTGCCTTCCCACACCGCCATACGTGTCAACAATTATCTTCCTTCCTGTTACGCCAGTATCGCCCTCAGGCCCTCCAATCACAAATTTGCCTGTGGCGTTGATGTGCACCTTTGTGTTGCTGTCAAAGTATTTTCCACATACCGGCTTTATGACTTTCTCGAGTATTTCCTGCTTCAGGCCGTCTTCCTCTATGTCGTCTGTGTGCTGTGCCGCTATTACCACAGTGCTAACCCTCTTTGGAACACCATCATGGTATTCGACGCTTACCTGTGACTTGCCATCAGGCCCTATGTGGTTTATTATGCCTGTTTTCCTTACCTCAGCCAGCCTTCTTGTCAGCTTGTGCGCAAGTATTATGGGAAGTGGCATCAGCTCTGGCGTTTCTGTTGTGGCAAAGCCATACATCATGCCCTGGTCTCCGGCGCCTTCCTTGTTGACACCCTGTGCTATGTCAGGGCTCTGGCCGTGGATGGCAACAAGCACGCCGGCGTCCTCGCAGTCAATGCCAAACCTCGGGTCGGTATAGCCAATCTCGCGGAGCTTTCTCCTTGCTATTGACTGTATGTCTGCGAAGCCGTGGGTTGTAACCTCTCCGGCAACAACAACAGTTCCTGTTGTCGTAAGGCATTCAACAGCTACCCTTGAATACGGGTCCTGAGCGAGAAGGCTGTCGAGTATAGCATCAGAAATCTGGTCACAAATTTTATCTGGGTGCCCTTCGGTTACTGACTCTGATGTCACATAGGTTATCTTTGCCATTTCTATGCCACCTCAATTGTTTTTAATTTGTTTATTTGCACTGCTTTGCATAGCAATCGATTGGCACCTTTAGCAATATTCTCATTTATAAACTATCCTGACAAAATTATTCCTAAAAGAATATAACGGCAGGCTTTTATTCCCTTAGTTTCCTGTAAACGAACCTGTGCGTGTGCCCCACCAGCCTCCTGAACCTCCTCCAGGCAGGCATGAAATACAGCACGGAAAGGAAAGCTCCCACTGCTATTGTGAAAAAGTCCAGGGTTATCCTTTCGTAATAATTGCACTGGAGCATCAATGGCGAGGTGCACGTCAGCAGAAGCCCTACCTCGTCCGCAACGATTCCAAGCCCAACGCCAAGTAAGGCAGCTGCGAAAAGCCTAAGCCTTGGCCTGTCTGAAACGAGCGCTATCCAGTTCGAGGCTATCATGAGTATTATGCCGTAGTAGAAGTGGTGGATGTGGTATCGCCCTATTATCAGGTTTACCGATGGCAGCAGGTATGCCACTGCCCTCGTTATTGCGAACGAAATAAGGAAGGCGACAAACACAACAAACGGCGTAATCAGCCTTCTCCTTGCAATGTCTTCATATGTAAGGCTTACTATGTCCCTAAGTATCGAGTTCCTTACAGGCTCCAGTAAAAATTTCATCCTCATTTTTTTATTGGAAGATTGGCATTTAGAATTATTCTAGCTGGCCCAGCTCGTCGAGTGCCTCGTCAAGGTTGTCTTCGAAAAGGTCTGTCAGTACTGGGGCTGCAGGCATCTGCGGTTGGACAGGTGGAGCTTGCTGCTGTTCTGGAAGTGGTGTAGCTGTAGCAGGTGCAGCTTCTGGCGTGGGCTCAGGCGTTTCCGGAGGTGTTTGAGGCTGTTGCTGCTGGGAGCATCCAGAAACCACAAGCAGCGTGATTAAAACTGCAAAAACAGCAACAAGAAAAGGCGCAGATTTTCTCATTTTGGAACCCCCCTGCCGGCTTGCTGTATCTGCGCTTTTGCCTGTGCAATGAAAGCCTGCCATAGCCTTTGAACACTCTTAACTATTGTTTTCTTTTCCGCTACTGTTTTCGCATCGTTGTAGTTTTGCTTCTGCTGCTCCATAGCCGTGACAAAGTCTGTAACATTTTCCTCGCTCACCAGCCCTTTCTGCATCAGTCGCTGGGCTTTGTCTTCAAGGTTGTAAATCTTGAACTTGACAACAGCGTCCACCCTGTCCCTGAGCTGTAATATGCAATCTGAACGGTTCTGGCCAGTTAGGCCATCGCATATTGCTTTCTGTGAGGCCACTGTCCCTGCCAGTCCGAATGCGCTTGCCGCGCACTTGAACCTCTCACTGTCCTTATCAGAAGCCCAGCAATTCTGGGATTTTTTGTAGTTTGAAACGCACTTCTCCCTTGATTCGTTAATCTGGGCCCTGCACTCCTCCGGCAGGTAGTCGTATTCGTTTTCTTCCTTTAGCTGCAGCCTGCATTTTATGCGGTCTTTCATGGTGGTTAGTTCGCTGCACTTGTACCTTGCAGCCTCATCTGGGGTGACCTCTCCAGCCCTTGGCTGCGGCTTCGGGGTTTCTTTCTTCACTACAACAGATGGCCCCGAAGCGGCGTAAACGGCTGCCGCCAGTATTGAAACGAGAAATAACGCAATCACTGCTGCGACAACAGCATTTCCCGCTTTTGTTGCCATGCCGCTTTCCCAGCAACAACTGTTATTTAAATTTTTCCTGCTCAACTTGAAAATTCTTCAGGTTTTCCGCAATTAGCACTGGACATTTCCGTAAACTTTGCGCAATGGCTTTACAGGGCTTGTAGTGCCAAAATTCAGGCATTTCAGCCTTTCTGAGCACTAGCACTGGACAAGTGCCCGGCTAGGGTATTTAAGCAAGTTCTTTGAAGCAATATTCTGCTGGCTAAAAATGAACAAAAAGCACCTCGTTAAGAAATGGGAAGTTTCGCTAGCAGAACTTGAGAATACTGTTGGAAATCTGTTCAAGGTAACAAGACGGCTGCCTGAGCTGGCAATTGCCGAAACTAAAATGTTCCGCTCAAAAGACAGGGCTTTGAAACAGTTTAATGAGTGGTTAAAATAG
>JACPBX010000042.1 GCA_016180085.1 Candidatus Woesearchaeota archaeon
ACTCAAAACACCAAAGTAAGCCAAAGCACCAATAACAACCAGAACAACCAGTATGGCCCAGCCATACGTCATCAAAAACTCCATAGCAGCCTGAGCTTTCCTCTCGTTTAAGATGCGTTTCATTTTTTCCTTTCCTCACCACGTCACAGCTTTATGTTCTGCCTTATGTTCTTCTTGCCAGCAGCTCTCCTGGCAGCTCATGGTCAATGCCTGTGCTATCAAGCCATTCGTAGACCATTGTAACGTTATACCTGTTCTTGTCCCTGCCAGTATCCCTGAACGTGCAGTAATTGGCACAGCCGGCAGGGGGGCTTGGAGTGTTTAAAGTGAATGTTGCGCTTGCACCGTTCCTGAGCGTCACAGGATAGCCGGCAGCAGGCGTATCGCACGCACAGCCCAGATTCACAGCCCCAGCACCTCCAAGCGCTTCTGACTACCAGATGTAACCATAATCTTAACAGCCTCCTCTTTTTTCACTATGTAAACTTACGAAAAACCCTTATTGCCTTATTTCGGTTATAGTGGTATTTAAACTTTTCTGTTTATACTGGCGGCTGCTTCAGCAGCAAAGAAAAAAAGAAAAAAGACTGCCAAAGAAAGAAAAAAAACAGCCTTAGGCTGTTACCCACTTTCTCGCTATGTCTGCAGCCAGCGCCTCATCCTCAACATGGCTGTAAGTCATAATGCGCTGCTTCAGCTCTTCCAATAGCTTCATCTTGTCCATCTTTTACCACCCCACTTGTATGAAACGGACACAAAACTGGAAAAACCAGTGCGCTTTCCCTTTTATAAAGATTTCTGTGGCGGCAAATATAGGTCGGGTTAGGCGAACATACTGGCTTGCCTTGTTAAAGCACAACTATTTAAGCGCTAATTTACAGGCCATGCAGGTTATGATAAGCAGTGCCAGGGCTTCGCTGTTTTTGCTTGCAGTAGTTGCACTTGTTGCTGTTGCAGTTATTGCCGGATGCGCAAAAGATGGAATCAAAGAGAAAGAGGAAGCAAAAAGCGGCTTTGAGATGAGCTGCAGGCTCAACGGCTTTTCATGGATAACCAAGCTGCCGCAGGAGGGAGGCATTGCGTTGGCTGAGAAGCCCTGCCTGGGCTGCACAGTTGATGCTGACAACCACTTCTGCAGCGAGGGCGACTACGGCGAATTAGTTGCAGCTTTGGCAGACTTCAGAGACTCGTGTAAGGCTAACGGTGACACCTGGATGCTGATGGAGCCAACAAAGGATAACGTAGCTGTGTCTGAAAGGATGTGCTGGGGCTGCATGGCCGACAGTCAGAACCATTTCTGCAGCAAAGGAGAATACTTAAGGTTTGAAAGCGGTGGGAGTGGTTAGGTGGCTTAAATGGTTAAGGAAACAAAGAAAGGCGGCAAAGTATACTATACCTGCGAGGAGTGCGGCTTTGCCTACAAAACAGAGGAGCTGGCCCAAAAGTGCCAGGACTGGTGCAGGGAGCACCACAGCTGCAGCCTTGAGATAACAAAATACGCCGTTAATCTCCAGCAGCTCAAACAATAAGCTTTTATAATGCCGCGGCATAAGTAACGTTGAAAATGCCGAAGAAGAAGGCCTCCGCTGCTGCAAGCACGAAAATCATACAGCATGGCAAGCCGCGCTTTGAATATTCCCAAATAACGCCTTACATTTTTCTGGGCACTGACATGTGCTGCCAGCCGCACTTCAAAAATGAGCTGCTGAAGAAAGGAATTGCCGCAGACATAAGCCTTAGGGAAAAACATGTAGACACGCCATTTGGCGTGAAATACTTCCTGTGGCTGCCAACCAGGGACCATTACGCGCCAGCGCAGCAGCAGCTGCTGCTTGGAGCATCAGCGATGGACATGCTGGTAAAGCACAAAATAAAAACGTATGTCCACTGCAAGGCAGGCCATGGAAGGTCGCCAACGCTTGTTGCAGCTTACTTTGTCCTCACTGGAAAGACTGCCGGGAATGCTGTAGCTGCCGTAAGAAGGAAAAGGCCTGGAATCCACCCTACTGCCGTGCAGCTTAAGGCGCTGGAAAGGTTTGAAAAGCTGGCTGGGAGGCTTGAAGGAAGTGTTGGCAAATGAGCGCATCAGCTTCTTATGGGCTGCTGGCTTTTCCGTTGCTGCTCAGCATTGCCCAGTTCCTCAGTGACAGGATAAACATTGAGCGCTCGCGCTACAGGCAGCACCTGGCTTCTTTCGCTGCTGCCATCTCAATAACGTACCTCTTGCTGAGCTTCCTGCCCGAGACCTA
>JACPBX010000002.1 GCA_016180085.1 Candidatus Woesearchaeota archaeon
CTAACCGAATATCAGACTCGCCCATCTTTTTGGTCAAGCTTTTTGCTTGCAAAAAGGTTGTGCGGCGTTCTAGCCAAGCTGAACTATGGGCCCAATGATGATAATAAGCGCCCCGGGCCAGACTCGAACTGGCGACCATCCACTCCTATTGAGGATTTGTGGTATCCGCTAGCAAGTAACAGCTTCGTAAGCTTAATGAATAAGCCATTAAAGCGTCACACGCTCTACCTGTTGCTCCGCTGTTGGCAGCGTCTAAGCTACCGGGGCATGACCTTTTTAGAAAAAAGGTCAATCAAAAAGCGGAAGAGGGCGGTTTATATACTTTTTGCCACAGTTAAATATTAATATGACCGCAGCAGCCGCCATTCTAATGATAACCTGGCAGGATTTTGAAAAAGTTGAAATGCGCGTGGGCACTGTGATCTCTGCCGAGGATTTTCCCGAAGCGAAAAACCCGGCTTACAAGCTCACCATTGACTTTGGAAGCTTCGGAATTAAGAAGTCAAGCGCGCAGATAACAAAGCTATACGGCAAAAAGGAACTTATGGGGAAACAAGTCATCGCTGTTGTCAACTTTCCGCCAAAGCAGATAGCTAATTTTATATCGGAATGCCTCGTTCTTGGCGTTGTGATGGAAAACAATGAAATCGTATTGCTGCAGCCGGAAAGGAAGGTTAATAACGGCTGCAGAATAGCTTGATGGAGGACTGAACCAAATGGAATCTGAAGACTTTAAGCTGCCGATTGGCTCGCCGCTCATAAGCTTTGACATGAAGGGCACTGACGGCAGGAATTACATGTCAAAGTACTACCTGAACAGGGATTTCCTGATTGTTGTGTTTACATGCAACCACTGCCCTTATGCCCAGGCTTACGAGGACAGGATTATCGCCATAGCAAAGGAGTTCTCAAAAAACGCTGCCTTTTTTGCGATAAACTCAAACGACGCAAGCAAATACCCGCAGGACAGCTTTGAGAACATGAAAATCAGGGCAAGTGAAAAAGGCTTCCCATTCCCGTATCTGCATGACGAAAGCCAGGAAACAGCAAGGGCTTACGGCGCTTTGGTAACCCCTCACTGCTTCGTCTTCGACAAGTCCGGAAGGCTCGCTTACCAGGGCGGCGTTGATGACAACTGGGAAAACCCGAAAGCCGCGACAAAACACTACCTGAGGGATGCGTTGCTGGAGTTATCCGCAGGCAAGCCTGTCACAAAGAAAACTGCTCCTGTTATTGGGTGCTCGATAAAGTGGAAATGATTGTGATGGCGTTTATGCGCCGGAGGCGGGATTTGAACCCACGTGACTCGGTGTGAGTCTCCTGCTCCTGAAGCAGGTGCAATAACCAGACTATGCGACTCCGGCATTGCACAAACGCCGCTACAAGTGCTTCTTTTCAGATTCATAAGTTTTACCGTCGATTTTCAGCAAATTTTACGAGAATCACGAAAGAATTTCAATACAGGGCGTATTTTTTTCTATTTTTTCAAGATTTATTGAAAGATTTCCAAGAATATCGCAAATTCGCCAGGCAGATTTACAGAAGGCTTAGTGAGTTAGCGAAAGGTTTAAATAAAACATAACACCTAATAGCTATAAATCGGTGTGAGTCAGAGTTTTTCTGCAATAGCCGGGCTATGGGACCCGCGCTTTTTTATTTTAAAAATCCAACCATTAACTTTATAAAACAGTTTATAAAACAGCGGCAGCTGCAAATTCCATATGAACGTCGCAATCATGTACTCCGGTGGCAAGGACAGCAACTACGCTGTCCAGCACGCTTTGGAGAAAGGCTGGAACATTAAGTATCTTCTCTCGGTAAAGCCGACCAGGACTGACTGCTACCTTTTCCACTTTGCTACGGTTGAGCACACTCCATTGCAGGCAGAAGCATTGGGACTAAAGCATTATCTTCTCAGCTGCAATGTTGCTGACCCTAAGAAGGAGGCAGCGATAGTGGAAAAATTCGTCGCTGAAAAGCAAAAGTCGAAGGCAGAGAAGGTTGATGCTGTATTGCTTGGCGGAACCGGCTTGCAGGCAACCCAGATAAGGAGCATTCAGGAAGCCCTGATGCCTTACGGGATTGAGGTTTTCGCTGCGCATTCTGGAGATGACCATGAAACTATTTTCAGGAAGATGCTGGCTGACGGTTTTGACATAATTGTTACTCAAGTGGCTGCAGAGGGCGCTCCAAAGTGGCTTGGCAAGACAATAACTAAAGAAAACTTTGAGGAATTGAAAAAGGATTCTGAGAGGTATGGCTTTCATTTAGGCTTTGATGGCGGTCACATGGACACATTTGTTGTTGACGCCCCAACGTTCGTCAGGAAAATAATTGTCGATGACATGGAAACGGTAATGGAAGATGCCTATTCGGGGCATGTTGTGATTAAGAAGCTCAGGCTTGACGGCAAGAAACCGCAGAAGGAAGGTCAGGTTGTCGCAGCAAAAGTTACTGCCTGAATTCTTCGTTTTTTCAGCCATATTGACCGAAACATATTTAAACAAAAGAAGCATTGTTTTTCTGTTGATTTTCCGACGACAAAATCGGGCTTGAAGCAGCCCAAAAACAGCTTAAAAACAGCCCAGAAAAGGGGCGCATTCTGAGCTCCGGGAAAAACAGTCAAAAATCACGAAAATAGTGGCAAAAATGGCAGATTCGGAAGCTGCGGCAACGGCAGCAAAGGAAGCGAAAGATGTGAATGACGCTAAAGAAAAATACGATGCGTCAAGCATCCAGGTTCTTGAAGGGCTCGAGTCGGTAAGGAAAAGGCCTGGCATGTACATAGGCAGCACCAGCGCCACAGGGCTGCACCACCTGGTTTATGAGGTGGTTGATAATTCCGTTGACGAGGCCCTGGCTGGCTACTGCACAAGGATAGCTGTCGTCATCCATCCTGATAATTCTGTCACGGTCAGCGATAACGGGAGAGGGATACCTTTTGAAGTGATGCCGCAGTACAAGAAGACAGCATTGGAGATTGTGATGACAAAGCTCCACGCTGGCGGAAAGTTTGACAGGAAGAGTTACAAGGTCTCAGGCGGCTTGCATGGAGTGGGGGTTTCTGTCGTTAATGCGCTTTCCACGAGGATGACTGTTGAGGTCAGGCGCGATGGGAAGGTGTGCAGGCAGACGTATGAGAAAGGAAACCCGGTCACCGATGTTGAGTTTGCCGGGAGCACAGCTGCTGGCGAAACCGGCACGACAGTCACCTTTGTGCCGGATTCCACAATCTTTGAGACAACTGATTTTAACTTTGATGTTCTTTCAAGCAGGCTGAGGGAGCTCGCGTTCCTTAACCCAAAGCTGGAGATTTCCATAAGGGAGGAGCGCTCCGGCAAGGAGCACACCTTCAAGTACGATGGCGGGATAAAATCGTTTGTCGAGTTCATCAACCAGAACAAGAAGGCCATGCACGAGGTTGTTCACATCCAGGGCCAGAAGAACGGCACGCAGATAGAGGCCGCATTCCAGTATAACGACGGATACCTGCCCAACATCTTCAGCTTCGTAAACACGATAAACACTGTTGAGGGAGGCACTCACCTTTCAGGCTTCAGGACTGCGCTTACAAGGACGGTAAACACCTACGCTGAGAAGCACAGGCTCCTTGACAAGGACACAAAGATTTCAAGCGAAGACACAATTGAGGGCATGTCGGCAGTCATTGCCATCAAGGTGGCTGAGCCGCAGTTTGAAGGCCAGACAAAGAAAAAGCTTGGAAACTCTGAGGTAAAGGGCCTCGTTGACTCGGCAATCAGCTCTTCCCTCTCAACCTTTCTCGAGGAAAACCCGAAGACTGCAAGGACAATCGTGGAGAAGTGCGTTAACGCTGCCATGGCAAGGGAAGCGGCAAGGAAGGCCAAGGACCTTGTGAGGAGGAAGACGCTGTTCGAGGGCAGCTCGCTGCCGGGAAAGCTTGCTGACTGCTCAAGCACGGACCCGGCCCAGTGCGAGCTTTACATCGTTGAGGGCGACAGCGCTGGCGGAAGCTGCAAGCAGGCAAGGAACCGGGAGTTCCAGGCGGTGCTGCCGCTGAAAGGCAAAATCCTAAATGTTGAGAAGGCAAGGCTGCACAAGATATTCGCTAGCAGGGAAATCGTTGCCTTGGCTTCTGCCATTGGAACAGGCGTTGGCGACGATTTTGACGCAAAAAAACTCCGCTACCACAGGATAATTTTAATGTGCGACGCTGACGTTGACGGCTCCCACATCCGGACATTGCTGCTGACCTTCTTTTTCAGGTATATGAAGCAGCTTATCGAAGCAGGCTATGTTTACATCGCCCAGCCACCCCTGTACAAGCTGACAAAGAGCAGGAAGGACTACTACGTTTACAACGACTCGAAACTGCAGGAGCTGCTGCAGCAACTCGGAGAGGATGGGATTTCGCTTCAGCGCTACAAAGGGCTTGGCGAGATGAACCCCGAGCAGCTCTGGTCAACAACCATGAATCCTGAAACCAGGGCACTGCTGAGAGTCAGCGTTGACGACGCTGTGGAAGCAGACAAGATATTCACAATCCTGATGGGCGAGGAAGTCGAGCCGAGAAGGCTGTTTATCGAGCAGCACGCGCTTGAGGTAAGGAACCTCGACGTTTAAGTGTAAATCCTTGAACAACGCCAGCGCAGAAAGCAGGAATACAGCAAAACCCAGAATGGAAAAAATTATTAATAAAAAGCATAGAAAGACAATAATTTATGGCAAAGCCAAAGTGGTTTATTGGATTTAAGCTATTAATTATTGCTACATTAGTTGGTTTGTTTACAGTGGCACTATTTCTTTTTCCAATTTTCGGAATCTTCACAAAATTTTTGCCATTCGTTTTTATATTAGTTTTAGTAATTTTCATTGAACCAATTTATGATTTTATTCATGGCAAAGGTGCTTTTAGACAATGGTTAAAAATGCATAAATGACTAAAACAGCTGACATTAACCAGCCTTCACTTACCAGTCACCGTTTTACCAATACCACACCATCGCAACCTTTTTAAACGGGCTGTCAGTTCTCAAAAAGTTGATGGCAGAAGCAAAGCAGGCATTGAAGATTGTGAAGAAGAAGTGGCTGCCGATAAGGGCGAGCAAGTTCTTTAACAATGAGTTCCTGGGAGAGTGCTATATCCCGGGGCCGGAACAGCTTCTTGGCAGGACCATTTCAGCAAATCTTGCAAATCTTACCGGTGACATAAGACAGCAGTCGGTAACGCTCAAGTTCCTGGTCACGTCGTTAGAGGGTGATGCAGGCATTGCAGATGTCGTCAGCTGCGAAATGGCCCCTTCAGCGATAAGGCGCATAGTCAGGAGGGGCTCTGACAGGCTTGACGAGTCATTCATATGCGAGATAGAAAACGGGCAGAAGGTCAGGATAAAGCCAATGATAATAACCAAAGCAGCAACAAACAGCGCAGTCCACCGCCTGCTTAGGAACGCCCTCGTCAGCAGCATTGCCAAATACGTCAGGAAACACACCTTTGAGTCGCTGATAAACGAGGTAATCACCTCAAAACTCCAGACAACAGTCAAGTCAGAGCTTAAGAAGGTCTATCCACTGAAAGCTGTTGAGGTCAGGGCACTTGAAATTGTCCGTGAGGAGAGGAAGGGCGGGGAAAAAGAAGGTGAGTCGAAGGGCGAAGATACTGCCAAAGAGCAGGGCAGCCAAGGCAGCCAGGACACCGTCCAAGGAGAGCCAGAAGAGCAGGAAGTGGAAGAGGCGCAGGAAGAGACTGCTGCCGAAGCCGAAGTGCCCGAAAAACAGGATTAACCAAACACGCCTTTTATCTCTATTTAGTAGTGGTTAAAAACCTTCTTATAGTGTGCAATGAAAAAAAGCGCTGGTAGTTGCAGCTCTATCAAAAAGAGAGGTTTAAAAGAGGCATAAAGAATAAAGAGGTTCAGATTATGGCTAATGACGCCGAAACAGAAGCAAAACCAGAAGCTGTAAAGACAGGCGCCGACAGGCTTCTTGAGCTTGTGAAGGGCTCGAAGGAGATTGCGCTGGCTGATGCAGCCCAGCGGCTGGGCGTCCCTGTCCAGACAGTTGAGGCGTGGTCTAATTTTCTCGAGGAAGACGGCCTTATAGCTGTGAAGTACAAGTTCACAACGCCTTATCTTTCCTCTCCTGAAGCGCCAAAGGCTGCAGCAAAAAACAGGCTTCTCGGCATTGTTTCCGAAGGGCCTCAGGGCCTTGAAGGGATGGAAAAGGCCGGGGAGCTTGTTGACGTCAAGGCCTCTGTTGAAAGCGCAAGGGAGCTTCTCACCAAGGCATCTGAAGAAAAAACCATAGGCGAGTTTGGCTTGTTGAGGCAGACCTATGAGGACCTGCTGGCTAAGTTAAGGCTTGCCCATGACAGGCTCGCAGCCCAGCCAGGCATTGCACCGCAAAAGAGGGTTGCACTCAGTGAGTTTCTGAAAAGGCTTGACAGCATGCTCCAGTCAGCTGCCGATTATGTTTCCGAGGGAAGGTTTGACCAGGCAAATATATCTTATTCAGGCCTGCAAAAGCAGGCAGAGAAGACTGCTGAGGAGCTAAACCAGGTTTACGAGCAGATTGTCACGGTCAAGTCAGTTCAGGAAACCAAGGACTACAAGGAGCTCCTCGAAAAGGTTTACCAGCTCATGGAGGAAGGCAGGGTGGAGGAGGCGAAGCAGCTTTATGAGAAGCTGGAATTCGCCCGTGAGAACCTGGCAAAAGATTTTGTTGAGAAGAGGCAGAACATGGAGGAAGACCTTGTCAAGCTCAACAAGGACCTTGCAAGGAAGGTTGACCAGCTTAACATCAAAAAGCTCGGGGAGATGAGCAGGCGCATAAACCTGCTGCTGGATTCAGGCAGGCAGTTCCTCAGGAAGGGGGAGTTTGACACTGCAGAATCGTATTACACAGCCATAAAGCACGAATACGCCAAACTTCCTCCAGGCTTCGCAAAGGAAAAAAAGGAGCTGCAGGAGAAGGTGCTTGGTTTCTACAGCTCGCTTGCAAGCCAACGGGAGAAAGAGCTGAGGAAAGCCTTTGACAGGTCAGTGAAGGAGGTCCAATCCCTGATTAAGGAAACCCACAGCGTCATAAGCGAAAACAGGATAGGGGATGCCATCAAACTCTACAACCGCGTCAGGACTCTTTTCGCAAGGCTGCCAAGGGGCTTTCTCGAGGAAAAGGCCGAACTGCAGGAAAAGATACTTCCCCTGTACACAGCAATAACCTCGGAATACACGCAGGAATCCCTCCGCAGGCTCAAGTCAAAGTCTGCCGATATAATAAGCCTGCTGGGCATGATGAACGAGCGCACAGAAAAGGGCGAGATAAGGGAAGCCGAGGAGGCCTACGAAAGGATAAAACAGCTCTACCGTGAAATGCCTGAAGGCTTTCTTCACGAGGAAACCACCCTGCAGAACCAGATAGTGCAGGCTTACGAGGCATACCTGAAGAAAGCCAGGCTGCTGGAAACAACCAGCTTTGCCTCAGCGCTTTCTGAAATGTCAAAGCTTCTGGACAGTGCAGAAGGGGAACTGAAGAGAGGCGATTACGATTCTGCCAATGGCACATACCTCAAGATAATCAGCTTATACGACACCTTACCACCAGGCTTCATGGCTCAGAAGACCGAGGTCAGGGGGAGGGTTCTCCGCCTTTACAAGGCACTGCTATCCGAAAGCTATCCTGTTTCAGGGGGGCTGGGGCAGGCAGGAGGAAAGGCAATCGGCAGGCAGCAAAAAAGGCCAGGCGCTGCAACTGCTGCAGCTACAGCAGGCTCTTCTGTCAGCGAAATGATTAAGCTCATTACCGATGTTCACACTGCTGTACTGCACGGGAACTTCCGGTTCCTGCAGGGAATAATGCCAAGGCTTGATGCCCTTTCCAAGAGGCTGCCAAACCTTGCCAAAATAAGCCCGAGAATCTTTTCAAGGGTATCAGACTTAAGGGAAGAGCTGGAGCTGTACAAAAAAGCCTTGTCGCTCCAGGCGCTTTTCGAATCAAAACAGTCCAGGCAGCTGAAATCCGCCCTTGACTTAATTAAAAGGCAGTGCAGCATCCTGGTGCAGCGGTGCCCCGAGGACAAGGCCCTGTTTGACTACATAACAGGCCAGCATGATGTTTGGCCAGCATGATGTTTACCTTTCAAAGCTGATGTCTTATGGACAACAGAGTAGCCAGCCATCCGCACCAGTATCAGCCCCTGCAGCAGCTGCAATGCCTAATGCGCCGTATTATGAATTGGCTCATAAGCCAGCTCCGATAGCTGCAACTACAAGGGAGGTTCCTGCCAGCGAGCTGCTTGAAAAACCTCAGGCAATCCAGACTGGGCAAATGGAAGAGCCAGCCGACGCAGAGGAAAGCGAAGCTGGGGAAGCAGAAGCAACGGGAACAACAAACGCAGAAAGCCGTGCTGCCGATGAAGATGAGGGTTTTCATGATACTCGGGACATAGAAAACTTAGATACGGAAATAGAGGGCATCCGTAAAAAGATTGAAGAGCTGAAAGGCCTGAGCAAGGCAACAGTCAAGCTCCCGGGATGAAAAGAATCACCGCAAAAAAGCACATCGGTAATGATAACAATTATTAATAAGAAATCAGCAATAAATCAGTGATAATTCAGTAAAAAAGAGGAAAAAGAGGTTTTTGATGCCAGCACCAGCAGCACCGGGTTTTGATGGAGCAAAGCAAGTCATTGACTCATACAAGCTCCAGATAAGCGGGGTAGTTGTCAACATAAAAATATTCACGAAAGAAGCAGAAGCTGTGCCCATATATGCAATCTCGTTTCTGAACATCAGCGATGCCACGCTCAGGATTCTTAACAAGCTCAGGGAAGAATTTTTGTCTAAAGTGCTGATTGGCGCAATACAGCTGACCGAGGAGGAAGGCGAGAACATAAAGAAGAAGTTTGAGGACGAAATAAGGGTTCTCATAAGGAAATACTTTCCAGGCATCGACACTGAAACAACCAGCCTTCTGGTAAGCCACGTCATGCAGCAGAACGTTGGCCTTGGAAACATAGAGATTCTGCTGAAAGACGCCAACCTTGAGGAGATTGTGGTTAACAACGCAGCAGAGCCGGTCTGGGTTTACCACAGGAAGCACGGCTGGCTCAAGACAAATGTCATTATTCCGAACGAGGCGAGGATAAGGCACTACGCCACTACCATAGGAAGGGATGTTGGGAAAGAGATAACCCTCCTCAAGCCCCTTATGGACGCTCACTTGATGACTGGGGACAGGGTAAATGCCACGCTGAACCCGATTTCAAGCAAAGGCAACACAATAACCATAAGGAAGTTCTCAGAGAAGCCGTGGTCAATCACCGACCTGATAGTCAGCGGCACCATGAACACTGAAACAGCAGCGTGGGTGTGGCTGTGCGTGCAGCAGGAGCTTTCCATGATTATCGCAGGGGGCACAGGCTCTGGCAAGACATCTGCGCTGAACGCCATAGCGAATTTTTTTCCGCCAAACCAGAGAATCATTTCGATAGAAGACACTCGCGAGCTGACATTGCCCAACACGCTGCACTGGGTGCCTCTTGAAACCAGGCTGCCCAATCCGGAAGGGAAGGGCGAAGTCAGCATGCTCGACCTTGTTGTCAACTCGCTCAGGATGAGGCCTGACAGGATAATAATGGGCGAGATAAGGAGGAAGGCAGAGGCCGAAGTCCTTTTTGAGGCAATGCACACAGGGCACAGCGTTTACGGCACGCTGCACGCCAACAACGCCGAGGAAACGATAATGAGGCTCATAAATCCCCCGATTGAGGTTCCCAAGACGGTCCTCTCTTCGCTGTCAGCCATACTCGTCCAGAACAGGAACAGGCGAACTGGCTTCAGGAGAACACTGCAGTTCGCGGAAATCGAGGCAAACGGCGACCCTAAGGTAATAATCCAGCTTGACGTCGCCAAGGACAGGCTTTCGCAGATAGGAGCACCGACAAGGCTGCTTGAGACGCTTGGCCTTTACACAGGACTGACGTCTGACGAGATCAAGAGCGATCTCCAGAACAAGATGCGGATACTCAACTGGCTTGTCTCGCAGAAGGTAACTGACGTCCACCAGATAGGGCTCATAATGTCAAGGTATTACACCGGCAAGCTCAGGATTTAATCAGGGTTTGACGTTGCGAGTGACAGAGAGGTTTGTTTATGGCTGCAATAGAGAAGATTCTTGTGAGAAAGTTCCCGGGCCTGAAGAAAAGCCTGAGAATGGCCCACCTGAAGCAGACGCCTGAGGTGTTTGTCAAGAGGGCATTCCGCCTCTCGCTTTACGCTTCCTTCGCGCTTGGGGCAACTGCATTCTTTGGCACAGCCAAAATGCTACCAATCCAGACCGTTCTTGCGCTTGTTCCTTCTGTTTTGGTTGTATCGTTCCTGCTTGTATTCATTTTCTTCATGAACTCTCCAAAAGGCATCATCAGGAAGAGGCAGCGCGACATAGACAAAGACGTCCTTTTTGCGGGAAGGTATATGCTGATGAAGCTTGAGTCAGGCAGCCCGATAATCAACACGCTTGTTGACGCTTCAAGAGGCTACGGGATTGCGGCAAAATACTTCAGGGAGATTGTTGACGAGATAAACACAGGAGTTTCTGTTGAGGATGCGCTTGAGTCTGCAAGGTCCTACACCTCGTCAGAAAAATTCAAGAAGATACTGTGGCAGCTTCTCATAACGCTGAAGACTGGCACTGACGTGACAGAGCCTCTCAAGGCAACGCTCGGCTCGCTGGCCCAGGACCAGGTTATAGAAATAAAGGAGTATGGGAAAAAGCTGAATTCGCTTATGCTTTTTTACATGGTAACCGCGTGCATAGCTCCCTCCCTTGGCCTTGCAATGTTCCTGATTATAGGCAGCTTCATCAGCCTGGAGCTGAGCAACTCTGTTCTTTTCGGCATACTGTTTTTCCTTGCCGTAATACAGGGCTTTTTCCTCATAATGATCAAGGCTGCAAGGCCCATGGTTGAACTGTGAAGTTTTGCTAAGGCAGGTGTGGAGCAAAGGAAGGAATTATTTGTGAAGGAATGAAAATGGGAATCAGTGGCCAGATGTTTGAAAGCGTTGGAAAGGCATTCATATTTGAGCGCTTCAGGCCAAAGCTAAAAAACTACCTGTCAAAGGCAGGTATAAGCGAAGTCCCCTTCGCTTTAATGGGCGGGCTTTTCTGGCTCAGCATACTGCCTGTAGCTTACCTTTTCATATTCAAGGCGTGGGGCATTGTGATTGAGAAGAGCCACAACCCAGTTTTGCAGTTCCTGCTTGCAGTTGTTTCGTGGTCAATAGTCCACTTTGCAGTTCTTGCCGCAATTGTGGCAGTTGTGTATTTCTACCTTGACCTGAGGATATTCAACCGCACGAAAAGAATGGAGGCGGTTCTTCCTGACTTCCTGCGCATGGTTTCTGAAAACCTGAAAGGCGGCATGCCGTTTGAGAGGTCGTTATGGAGCGCCATCAAGCCAGAATTCGGCATACTCAGCCAGGAAGTCAGGCTTGCTGCCAAAAAGGTAATGACAGGAACTGACGTTGACGTTGCAATTACAGAGTTCACGGGCAAGTATGATTCCCCCATGCTCAGGAGGTCGTTTGACCTGATACTTGAAGGCATGAAGGGCGGTTCCAAGACAGCCGAGATTATTGACAGGGTTATTGACACGATAGAAGAAACAAAGGAGCTGAAGGCCGACATGGCCGCAACAAACCTGTCTTACGTTATTTTCGTCATAGTGATAGTCGTTATTGTGGCTCCAGGACTTTTCACGCTTTCCTTCCAGTTCCTTACAATTCTCCAGGGCCTTGGCGAAAGGATAAGCAGTTCAGGGGCAGAACAGGCAGGCGCAAGCCTGCCAATAAGTTTTGGCAAGGTCTCGATAGAGCCGGAAAGGTTCAGGGACTTCTCAAGATACGCCCTCATGGTAATATCCATTTTTGCGGGAATGATAGTATCGCTCATCAGCAAGGGAAGCATCAAGGGCGGAATAAGGTTCGTGCCCTTCCTCTTCATCGGCTCACAGATTGTCTATGCGGTTGCCATGCAGATTGGGACGAGCGTGTTTGCCGGATTCTTTGCCTAGCTTCTGCCCGGCTCCCCTCAGCCTTCCACCAGCATCTTAACCTCACTGCCGCCCAGCTCCCTCCACATGCCGGGCTTCAGGCCGCCAATTCCAATGTTTCCAACCCTTGTCCTGGTTATCCTCAGCACGTAATTCCCAACTGCCTTGAACAGCCTTTTCACAATCTTGTGCCTTCCCTCATGCACAACAACTTCTGCAACATCCTTATGCAGCATCCTTAGCTTCGCAGCCACCCTTCTTCCTTCCACAAAAACCCCTTTCCGTATTCTTTCAGCATCTTCCGGCCGCAGGTTCTGCCGCAGCTTGACAACGTAAGTCTTTTCAACCTCAAACCTGGGATGCATCAGCCTGTTCGCAAACCAGCCGTCATTGGTCATGACAAGCAGACCTTCAGCGTCAGCATCAAGCCTTCCAACAGGGTAAACCCTCTCATCAAGATTTATAAGGTCAGTGACTTTTCTTTTTGCAAACTTATCCGCAGTGGTTGTTACGTAACCAACCGGCTTATAGAGCAAGATGTATCTTTTCCTTTCGGCAGCAACTCGCCTGCCGTCAACCGCTATCACATCCTTTTGGTCATCGGCCTTCTGGCCTGTAACTGCGACATTGCCATTAACTGTGACCCTGCCCTGAAGAATCAGCTCCTCAGCTTTCCTTCTTGAGGCAACCCCAGCTGCGGAAAGTATTTTTTGGATTCGCTGCAGCATTTTTTCGCTCACCGCACCTGCTGTCTTCGCATCTTTGCTATCAGCAGCTCAAGCGTGTCTATCTGCTTCATCAGCCGCAGCTTTTCAGCATCTGCAGATGCAAGCTGCTGCGAGAACCTCACCAGCTCAAAGTCTTCCGCTTTAATTTTATCGGCAACAGCAGCAAGCTTGGCAACATCCGCTTTTAATTTGGCCAGTTCATTGCTAACCGCTGCGGCTGTCGTTGTTATCTCGCTTTTCAGCCTCTCGGCGCCTTCAAGCTTGGCCTTTACCTCCCTTGTAAGCTCAATCAGGTCCTCAGTTATCTTTTGCTTAATGCTGCCCTGAACATGGGATGACAGTGACTTGAGCTCTGCAAGCGCTTTAGCGAGTTCGGCCTGCAGCTGCCTTGCCGCATCTGCTGACTTCCTTGCTTCTTCAGCCATTAAACTGTTAGAACTCCTGATTTCGGAAATTGAATCCTTTGCTGCCGCGGTCAGGCTGTGAAGGCCTTTTATCTGCTCTGACTGCTCCTTTATTGCCGCAACTGCGTGCTTAAGCTGCTCAGCAAGCTCCTTCAGCTCACTCCCCGAAACAAGTTCCCTAATCCTTGACAGCATAGCATTTGCAGAAACCTGGCTGGTTTAATAAGTTTTTGCAGCAACATATTTAAAAAGCCCGACTAAGACATCGTAGGGTTGATAAGGGCAATCGCGCCTTTTGGATTGAACCTTTTGCTTGCAAAAGCCCAAATCGAGGCGAGCTCGATTGGGCCCAGTCGACGCAAGTCGACTTGGGGTCATGCCCCTATGGTCCAACGGACAAGATGCGGCCCCGCGAATGACCTTTTTGGTAAAAAGGTCAATCAAAAACGGCTGCTTTTATTCAGTCGTGGGTAGGCTGAGATCTGGGTTCAATTCCCAGTGGGGGCGTTAGCCACTACTGGGTCCTGAGCCGAAAGGCGAAGTTACCCAGTGGGGGCGCTTTATAGTTGCAACAAAAATGGCCAAGCTAGTTTTAATGACAGCACTTTTGCTTGCGGTGCTGGTAGCAGCATGCACAGCCAAGCCAGATGGAGCATATCAAGCCCAGCCCCAGCAATTGCCAACAAACATAGAGCAGAACATAGCGCAGGAACAGCCACCACAGCAAGTGCAAATTGTGCAGGAGGAAAAACCGCACGAGGAAGGGGCGCAGGACCGGTTTTATTACGTGAGCAGGCTGCACTGGCCGCGCATGCCCGTTACTTATTTTATAGAGAATGAGGAGGGGTGCGGCCGTTATGAAGCCAACAGGATCAGAAGGGCATTCAGGGACATTTCAAATGCTACTGGCAACGCAGTGCTCTTTGCGCAGGCAAACGATTCAGGCTCGGCAGATATTGAAATAAGGTGCACCTTCATAGAGGATTGCTATGAGCTGTCAACAGACATACGCGACGATTACGTCATTCGGACTGAAACCATCTGCCAGCACCCGCTGGGCATTACAAAGACACTGGCAGAAGGCAACAGGCTGACGAAGGCTTACATCGAAATGGTTGGGCTTGCAGGCTTTGCAGAAACAAAGCACGAGGGTCCAAGCGGGTTTTACGTTGGCACATGCGGCCACACAACAACTGAAATCCATGAGCTGCTTCACGCATTCGGCTACGGCCATTCGGAAGACAACAGCAGCATAATGAGCCCTGAAGCTGATGTTTTCGGCCTGACAATACAAAGGGAAGGCGCCTGCAAGGGGAGCACAAAGGCAATCGATGCAGCCATAGTTGCAGAACTGGTTAACACCTACTCGGGCAAAGCCGGAAATTAGAGCCCGTTTAGAACCTGTTGCCATTTGAAAATTAAGCATTAAATATTTAAAGCTGCCATGCTGACAGCAACTGACAGCAATAAAGGAAAAATTAAAAGAAAAGTCAAGGAGGTAACTCAGAATGTCAAAGGTAACCATTTACAGCACGCCAACATGCCCCTGGTGCGAGAAGGCAAAGGAGTTTCTAAAGGAGAACAACGTCCATTACAGCGAGATAAACGTTGCTGCCGACCACAAGGCAGCGCAGGAAATGATCGAGAAGTCAGGCCAGATGGGCGTTCCGGTAATAGAGATTGACAACCAGATTATAGTGGGCTTTGACAAGAACGCAATGAAGAAGGCGCTGAAGATAAGCTCATAAAGCAGCCTTTGATATTCTATTTTCTTAAATGTAATACCCAATCACCGGCACCATCAGGCAGCCCATCAGGAGCTGCCGGCTTGACTTCGTAAGCACGGGAAACATGCCTATTGCGGTTGCGGCTGCCAGCACAAGCAGCCCTATAGGCCCTGAAATGGCTGCAACAAAGCCTGCTATGAATATTATGACCAGCCAGCTGAGGACAGAATAGTTCACTCTTGTTATCAGCAGCAGGAAAAATCTGGTCATAAAAATTACGCTTATGCATGAAGCTGCTGCGGCAATAACGGCTACCATAAGCAGCATAAACAGCAGCGAAGTTGAATAAGCATCAGCGCCAAGCATGCTGCCCATCACTGCTATTGAGCCGTTCCTTGCCTTGCCAAAAGAGTAAAGGGTTAGCACTGCAATGAGCATGGAGGCAGAAGCTATTATCCCTAGGAGGAAAATGTACGCTGATGCCCTCACCTTGCGGAAAGCAGATGTTCCTAGCATTGCAGCCTGCGCAGGGCCAAGTGCAGGGAAGATTCCCATCAGCGAGCTGGAGAAAAGCCCGACAGCAGCGAGCTTTGCAATTTTCAGCGGCTTTTTTATTTTAATCACTGAGTTTTTCTGCTGCAGGGGAAAAGCAGAGCGGTTTAATAATCCGCCAATGAGCGAGCTTATGCCGAAAAGCCCCGAGAACATTGGCAGCAGAGGCTGGTTTATGCCTGGCAGGCTGAAAACCGCAACGCCGAAGGCCCCCGAAAGCGAGAATGTCAGCGCCTTGGCAGCTGCAGATTTTACGTTTTTGCTCCTCAGCAAGTGAAAGGCAGCAACTGCTGCCAGGATGAGCCATACATAGCCATTTGTTGCGTTAAATATCGGCTTTATCGCAAGCACCAGCACCGGGGAAAGCAGGACAAGCGCCAAAACGCCGGTCAGGCAGCCGAAGGCTGCAAGCATTACAGCTTTCCTTCCCTGGCCGCGAAGAAGCAGCCTGTGCCCAGGCAAAACCGCCAGGGCAGCATCGGATTCTGAAAAGCCCAGGAAGACAGATGGCAGAAACTCATGGAACACGTGGCTGATTGACATCGCCAGAATGAAGGTTGCAACAGCAAAAGAGCCAATAACTCCGCCAACTGTGCTGTTGCCGCTTATAACACTGCCACTGAAAACAGCCGCAACAACCACAGCAACAAGGTTAATGTGCAGGCCAGGGAGGATGCCTGTAAAAATGCCGGCAAGAACCCCTGCAAAGGCTGCTAAGATGTAAATAAAAAAGCTAATCAGGCTTTCCAAATTCCTCACCGCAGCCGCAGCTAGTCAGTGTTGATAAGGGCGGCGTAGAGCTGCCCTTATTGCCGTTAAGAACCCTTATTTTGGCAACGATGACTGAAGCCCTGCCCTTATATTCCCTCAGTTCGCCAAAAACCTCAACCTCCTGGAATCTTTTAAGCCCAAGGCCCTTTATGTAGCCGGCATCAAAGCTGACTGCTTCGACAGTTTCCAACTCGGCAATTTTCACAACAGCGCGGCTTTCCGCAATGGAAACAGAGTCAACAAAGCCAGCGACCTTTATCATGGGGCTATTGCCGCTCCTCGCATCAAGCTTAGCTGCCCCTGATGGCGAAACCTGCAGCGGCCCTGCAACAGACGCTATAACGAACAGCGCAACAATCCCGATTGCAGAGCATGTTATGCATAATACAACCAGCTTTCTCTCAGACAATAACATAGTACATCGAAACAAATTAGGCGAACAGTCTTAATGAGCTTTACTGAGAAATAATCGGAAGATTTCCATAGTCGCCGCAGAGAATAGCTCTGGGCACGGATAATTTTCACAAAAGAGGCTTTTTTCGGGAAGGTTTTCGGACAAACCGGAAATTAAACACCAGAACCTATCAAACCTCATCAGTTCTCCAGTAAGGCCTTATGGCTGACTTTTCCACAGGCGTCCTAGTGCCTTTTAAGTATTCCAGTATTCCAAGCCACGCTATCATTGCTGCGTTGTCTACAAGAAACTGCCTTTCCGGCACAAACAATTTAGCTCCCCTTTCCTCGCACATTACCCCGCACATCTCCTGCAACCTTGTGTTGCACGCAACCCCACCGCCGAGAAGCAGCTCGCTCTTGCCGGTGTGGGCCAATGCCCTTTCAGCGACTTCCACAAGCATTGCGAACACTGTTTCCTGCAGCGAGTAGCATAAATCCTCTTTGCTGTAGCTTCCACTGTCGTATTTGCGTTTAATGTTCGTCAGTATGCCCCCGAAGCTCACATCCATGCCCTTCACAACATAGGGAAGTTCAATATATTTTCCTCCCTTGGCAGCTGCTTTTGCCGCGAGTCTCATTATCTGGGAACCTCCAGGAAAGCCTATTCCTATCTGCCTTGCGAACTGGTCGAGCATGTTGCCAACCCCCATGTCAAGGGTCTCGCCAAAAATCCTGTATTTCCCTGCCTCAAATGCAATTACCTGTGTGTTGGCTCCTGAAACGTATAGCTTTCCAATCTCAAGGTGGCTTATGCAGTGGTTAACTCCGATAAGGGGCTTTTTGTGAACCAGCGAGAGGGTTCTTGCAGCCGCTGCCCCAACCCTCAGGCAGTGGCCTATGCCGGGGCCTTGCGAAAAGGACACGATGTCAATGTCATGCATCGCTATTTTCGCAGCTGCCAGTGCTTCTGTTATTGCCTTATCGCATACCTCAACATGGTGCTCTGCTGCCTGTGCCGGGATTATGCCGCCTGATTTTGTTGTGAACTGCTTTATTACGTTCGCCAGTATTTTACGGCGCATCCCGTTTTTGGCTGCAGCTGGTGCCGAGATAGCAGTTTTAGCCTTACCGGCAGCAGCTAGTCCAACACCGAATGTGTGGGCTGTGCTTTCGATGCCAAGGCAGACAATCCTGTTTCGCATAACCTGACTGGTCTGGCCGGTTATTTTTAAATTTGCTCATAAACTACGAAAAACTAAGAAAATCTGTAATACCGTTCTTTACTTTGCCGGATTCTCACAGCCTGCCTTCCGCCAGGCCCTGTTCGCTGAAGAATAATGCCACAATCAGGACAATCGCATAGGCTGCCAGGGGCAGGAAAGCCGGGATGGCAACAGGGCTGTGCTGCAGCAGGAAGGCTGCAAAGTCTAGGACTATCAGTACTGTAGCTGCGTAAGCTGCTATCTTGAGTGCGTCCAGCAGCGAGGCATCGCCTTTTGAAATTTTAATTGCAAGATAAGCCAGGGCAGATGCTGCAATTATGATTGCGGTATATTTCACGACCATCGACAGGTAGAACAAAATGAGAAGGCCTGGAAGCATCAGAAGGATAAGGGCTGAAGCCGTGCCTGCCAGTTCGCCCTTTCCGCTGCCTTTCACAAGGTCCAGCTCCCTTATTGGCTTTGCGTTTTGTTTCGGCCTGAACAGGCTGCATATTTCGCTGCGAAAGAAGCACAGGAGCGGTTTTGTCCGCAGCTCTGTGCCTGTGAGAACAACATCGTACTGTGCTGATTTTTTTGCATCGGCGGTTGTGTTTATGAAGATTTTCATGTTGCCAAGCCACGGAAACCCGGACTCAATCGGCGCTTTGGTCGCAAGTTCTGTCTTTATGTCAAACTTGGAGAACTTGTCCAGCTGCGATGAAATGCCGCTGTTCAGGTTTGCAATTGAAGGCAGTACAAGGGCTGCCGTTGCCATTGTCACAATGAGCAGGAGGTAGAGCAGATGGCCTATCACCGGCTTTACTGACTTCTTGGCAACGCTGCGGTAGGCAAGCGGGTTGAACGCGTTGGCAACAGCAAGGAAGAAAGCTGCTGTGTCCTTTAATTTCATCAGCGATTGTTTTATCATTTTCGTTTTTGATTGACCCCAAAGTCGCTGTTGCGACTGGGCACAGTCGTGTTGCACACGACTTGGGTTTTTTCCAAAAAGGTCATGGGAACGGACTCTCAGGACAGGCTGGCGGCGGCCCAACTCCATATAGGTAATCATCCTGCTCATTTGTCAGGTTGTACCTGGCTGCGTGGTAAGAGTCTATTGCGAACCTGTAGAACTCCGGTGGTGGCGTATCAGCATCTTTTGTCACGCACGTCACGTTCCACACCTGGCCTGTCTGGGCTGCTGTGCACCTGTTGCCTGAGCCGTAGTAGCACCAGTCAACATAAGGCCTTTCCCTCTGCCCGTTCACTGAGGCCATCACGAACGGGTTTATCAGGCTTTCAACGCCGCAGCACGGCGAGCGCACGTCATTGCCATAGAACCTGTCCAGGAAGCTGGAAGCATTCGGCTCGTGCCTGTATACACGCAAGTCTATCTGGCGGTGGAATGTTGAGATGTTCAGATTAGTTATGTTTGTTGCGTTGAAGTAGTTTGTGTAAACAACGCTGCCATCCTCGGCAGCTCCCCTGCTGCCTACAGCGTAAAGCGGGTCTGGTATCCCGTGTATGCCGAATATTGTGCTTATGTTTTCAGTGTTGTTTATCATAACATCACCAGCAACTACGGAGTAATTTACTGTGAGGTTCACGCCCACCTGCCAGGGACCTGTCCAGTTGTCCTGAAATACCAGCAGCCGCATGGCGTTGTAGTTTTTGCCAAATGACGTGTTTATTCCGAATGCCCTGAATGAGGCATTTTCCATTTCCTGCAGCCTCCTTGTCAGGTTTCTTCCCCTCATGATTTCAATGCCCAGGCACTGGTCAACGCCTTTGTGAATGGCTGGGTTGTTCACGTCTGCAAGGGAGTCCGTGTCGCAAGGCGGCATGTGGCCTGCCAGGCCGCAGCACATTGTGCCGTTTATTATCATCTCTTTAAGCGTGTTGTTGAATTTAAGGCTGGCGTCTGCGCCCAGGAAGTAGTTGCCCCTTTGCCGCATATAGTCCGCCATTGCGTAGAAGGCGCTGTAAGTGGCGATGTAAAGCGACTGGGGAAGGTAGCTGTTTCTCAGGTCCTTTACCTGCGCGTTCGCAGAATCAGCCTTCGCCTGCGTTGCAGGGAGCTGGTCTTTCATAGTTACTGCCCTCTGCGTTCCAAAAGTTACTATAAGGACAGCAGCTATAAGTATTGCGATTGAAGTGAAAAAAATTCCCCTTTTAGTTCTCAACAGTATTTTTTTCATTGCCGTTGTTGATTTGACGTGGGTTCATAAGGGGCTTTGCCCCGTTGCCCTTCAAGCGAGGGTTGATAAGGCACAAGTCGTGTAAGCACGACTGTGCACAGTCGCCGCAAGGCGACTTGTGGCAGGCTACTGCCCTTATTGCCAAACTCTTATTTCGGTGATTGTAGGGCCATAAACAAGTGCTGTCCTGTTCACTACTCCAAAAACAAGCTTCTTGGATGAAACAAGCACAGTGCTTGTGTTTTCGTTTGATACTGCCCTTTCATAAATCAGGTCGTTGTTTATCAGGATCTTGAAGCTGTACTGCGGCGGTATCAGCCTGTAGGTGACGTTTTTGACAAGCTCAGTCGCAAAGTGCCTTTGGTTTGTAAAATAAAACTCTGTTGCCTGCTGAAGCACTGTGTTGTCAATGTTGTTGATGGTGTTGTTTTTAGTCAGGTTTATTATCAGGGGGTTGTTGAGCTCGCTAAGCTTTGAGGAAGTGAGCGTTTCTGTGAATCCCCTTGATACAAGCTCTGACTGGGTAGTGTATGGCTGGGCTGACTTTGCCGCAAGCACTATTACGAGGGCTACAGCCACTATCATGGACGCAATGAATGCATCAATAGTCAGGTACTGGGCCTTGTTACCTCTTATAGATCCAATAAGCCTGAAGTTCACAAGGTTCATTTTTCTTATAGCCCCTCGTCCCGGGGCTACCCTGTTATGGATTCGTTGCAGCCTTTGCCACTAATGTTCACCAAGGGGCTGCCAATGCCTGCCCGGTCTCCCTGCATAGGCACGATGTTGCCCTTCTCGTCTTCAAAGTATATGCAGAACTCGGATTCAATGCCAAGCAGAGACTTAAGGTTCTCATACGAGGCGTTTGAGGCAGTGGCAAGCTTTCCGACATCAACCTTGGCCCCGTCAATAAAGGTGCCTGTCAGGTTTTGGCTTGTTCCCAGTATCGAAGGCAGCTTATCAGCATCTGCCTGCAATTTTGCGGTCTGCCTGTTCTCCGAAATAGGGCCTGTGAGGTAGTAAAGCAGCACCACAGCAATGAAAAAAAGCACCACGCCCACTATCGCGTCGGTTGACCATGTTTGGGCTTTTTTCAGGCTGGACCTCTTTTTCATTTTCTTGTTGCCCTTATTTGGATGCGGCTTTAAAACTTTTATGGTTAATAATTAATCATGCAGCTGTTCTTAATTTCATGTGCAGCAGCCTGTGTAGCCGTAATCGCAGCATGTTTGCGGAGCTATTGCCCCGTCACTGCCGCAGGAAGGCGGGTTAGGAGGGGCAGTGTCGCATGACGTCTGCTCTGCTGCTGAGAGGGGCAATGGCCTGAATTCGACTATGCCCCGCTCTTTCCTTAGCGTGTTTCTGCCTCTCACAATACTGCCCCTGACATCCCTCGCAAGGGCTTTTGTGGCATTGAGCTGGACGTTTGGCCTTTTTGAAGCAACAGTCAGTATTGTTATGTTCGTCTGGCTGCTTATTGAAGTGGAGTTGGTAATGCTTGTTATGTACGGCTGGCCGTCCAGTGTGGGCGGCAACGCAAAAGAGTGAAAATAGCCGTTCTCAGAGGCAAATGCTATCTGGGCTTCCTGCTCCAGAAAGTCTGCAAGGTCCTGCAGCAGGGCTTTGTAGTTGTCATCGCTTGCTCTTATGAGGTCGTCTGAGACAGCAGCAAGGGTAGCTATAAGGAAAAAGGTCAGCATCGTTATCAGCATCATCGCCTCGTTTGCCGACTGGCCCTTCTTGCACCAGAGCTTGCCCGAAGTATTGCTATTGCCTCTTTTTCCGCTCATCATAGCTATCGCCACATATGCAACAAGATCAAACAGCTTTAACTGAAGAGGCTATTTAATAGTTTCGACTGCAGAATTAGCTGAATCAGCTGCAGGGAACTCCGTTAATGCTTGCGCCGTTGCTGCCTATGCACATCCTGTCCCCTATCGGTATGATGTTTCCGTTCATGTCCTCAAAGTGTATGACGAAATCAGAGTCGATGCCAAGCTCTGCCTTCATCTGCTCGTATTTTTTGCTTGCAAAATGCTCAAGCAGCTCAGGGTCAACGTCATTCCTTACTATGAATCCTGTGCCGTCCTGCTCCTTTGAGTCTATGATGAGCTTTGAAAGGATGTCCCTCTCAGCTACATCCTTTGTCAGGGCTTTCGCCGCAGTGCCGCCCTTTGAACGGGCTTGCTGGTCTGCTATGGCATCAAAAATAAAAAAGACAACAACCAGGAAAACAAGAAACGCAAAAACAGCTGTGCGGTCATCAATGGACTTCAGTCCCAGAAGCCTGGGCTTCGGTATCTGCGCAGCAGCCACAGCAGCTGGTTTTCTCCTTGCCCCTCTCTTTGCCGCTCTTTTTCTCATTCCCTGCTACCTCTTTTTCACTCTTTCAGTTACCTTTGACGTTTTGGGTTTAAATAGGTTTCGATGATTACGGCGCAGAAGCTTTTGCTAGCACCTAGCAAAGCGGAGTTTGCGCACAGAACAGGGTTTCGTCATCGGTGTCAACCTCGCAGTCACCATCGTAGTCTGCGTTCATACAGACCCTAAAAGGACTGCCTCCTGGTGTTGGGTTGTTGAACCAACCATCCGTCCACGTCTTTGAAGGCCTGTACTTTGGCCTTCCTGCCGCATTGTCTCTGCACTGCATAAAGAAGAGCACATCGCCAGCTGTAATGGCTCCATCTTGGTTGTAATCATAAATAACCGACGGCGGGCACCTTCCGCCGAAGTTTATGTGCACGAATGTTGTTGTCTGGCCGGCAGGGCCTTCCGGCGTTTCGTAAGCCTCTATGCTGATTTTCTTGATGCCTGCTCCAGTTGTCAGTTCGCTAAGGCTGCCGTTGAACGAGCCGTTGATGTTTACCTTTGACGGGTAAGGGAATTCAGCAATGGTCTGTTCGGTAATGGCTTTTATCAGGAGCTGCTGGGCGCCTGTTCCCCAGTTGCCTATGATGGACAGGTTCAGAACGCCTTTCGGCATCCTTGCCTCAAGCTCTGTCCTAGAAGGCGGTCCCTGGTAGTAGACCTTTTCTGCTGTTGTCACGATTTCCCTGCCAAGCTTGTCAAGCTGCGCCTTGTCTATCTGTTCGGCAGAGCTGCTCGAGTAGCGGTAGAACAGGTAAGCGGCTGGAAGTATCATTATTCCAATAACCAAAGCTATGAGCATGTACTCAAAAGCTGCCTGGCCTCTTTTGCTTTTTACCATTCCATAACCTTTCGCGGCAACGAATATATTAATTTTGCTGATTTTGCTAACAGCCTGTTATCGCGCGTTGCTGCGGCAGTTGAGACAACAAAAAGGGCAAAATGTAATAAGTGATAAATAGGAAAGAAAGAAAATAAAAGGAATAAAAAGGAAGCAAAAAGGTTACGGCCTTCTTGCCAGCAGCTCTCCTGGCAGCTCATGGTCAATGCCGGTAGCATCAAGCCATTCGTAGACCATTGTAACGTTATACCTGTTCTTGTCCCTGCCAGTATCCCTGAACGTGCAGTAATTGGCACAGCCGGCGGTTAGAGTGTTTAAAGTGAATGATGCGCTTGCACCGTTCCTGAGCGTCACAGGATAGCCGGCAGCAGGCGTATCGCACGCACAGCCCAGATTCACAGCCCCAGCACCTCCAAGCGCTTCTGA
>JACPBX010000007.1 GCA_016180085.1 Candidatus Woesearchaeota archaeon
AGAGTTGATATACGTTCTATAATCAGATTTGCCTTTAGCAATAAATATCCTATTGTTCGGCGAGAACTTTTTGATTAGTAAATCATAGAAAAGGTAAAGTTTAGATAAATCCTTCCATTGATGGAAGTAAATTCGCCTTAAATCTTTTATTAAGCTGCCATCAGGCATCATACCAGCCAGCTTGGCTACATCTTCATCAAGAATAAAAGGAGAGTGAATTTTTATCGTATTCTTTCCTCCTAAATGTTTGAGGGTAATAAACTCTCCTTCGTCGCTAAGAAGTTCAAAATCCTTATTAAGTTCTTTGGGCTGAATTGTTTTATATGTTGTTTCTTCCATCTTCATCACACTCCGAAACCTCCGCAGTTTGGCGAGGAGGACGTTGAGCGGAGCTGCCTAATGTGATTTTAGGCTGTAAAGCCGACCTTGCCGCAGCAAGGGAAAATCACAATTTTGGCAGCTCTGCGGTCCTCCGAGCTTTACTTAAGGAGTTGTTTATATACCCTCGCCGGGCATTTGTCCAGTGTCCAGTGACTTCTCGACGTGAAAAGTTTCTGGGTATTTCGGAAGAATTTCAAATTATGACTCAGTTCTGAGGAAAATAACAGATGCAACAATAACATAAGCAGTGCCCAGCAATGTCAAAATATTGAAAATTTCATATAAGGCGTTGGCGAGTGATGTCATGTTTTCGCAAACATTCCAATGAAAAACGCCTTGCGGTCCGAATCGCCTTTGTTCGCAACCGGAATCTGGAATAAATGTTGTAATTATCCAAAATGCTAATGTAATTAGAGTAATGATGTAGAATGCATTTTTTGAAAAAAAGAATTTGCTCATACGGCTGCTATCGTTTCTGAGGTATTTAAAGATTGTTACAGGTCTTAGGCCAAAACCGTCAACATTAAAAATTGGAAAAGAACGTATTATGCCAATGACTACGCTGGAGGAGGTTCTAAGGAGTTCCAAGTATGCTGAAGTTGTAAGGCAAGTCCTGGATATTTTTGTTCCGCTTGCATTACGGCTTCCTCAATTGCGCGATAATCCTGCAGCGATGCTGGAGAAGGTAAAGGCAATCGGGCGAAGCGGCATTACAGATGTCGCAACAAATGCTGATATTTTCATTCAAGATGAATTGAGGAAACAGGTTGAAGGACTGCATGACGATTGGCAATTCTGGGGAGAAGAAGCCGCTGATAATGCTGTCGTATATGATGCCACGAAGCGTTACCTGTTTATCACAGACCCAATTGAGGGAACAAACAACTTCAAGGCGAAGAAAGATGAGCAGTGGGGTTCTGTTGTTGCTCTCGTTGACATAGCCACCAAACAGCCTGTCATTGGTATAATTGCTCTTCCAGCACAAAGAAGATTTTATCTTGGGATAAAAGGAACAGGCGCCTATATTGTTGTGTACGGTGAACATGGACGGCCATCCTCCTTCACTCGCATGGCAAGTGAACCTGAACAAGCAGAGTTCACCTACAATAACAGTCCGCACTTTGAAAGCAGGTTAGTCAGTCAGGTTCAAAAATTCATGGCTATGGGAAAGGTGCAGCCCAGTGCCCGGTTCGCCGACGCTCTTGAGAAATCCAGGAAAAAGATTATAATGCCTGATGGTTCTGTGTTTATTGACCCTGAAAGCGGTGCTTTGGAAGTGGTCCGCAACAGGGGGACAATTTACTTCAAAACAGGCAATGAAATGGCGGCTGTGGTTCCAATCCTTGAAGAGTTGGGAGGGAAAGTAACGGATGCTTACGGAACTATGTGGCATCTTGGAATAAGTACGCTTATTGCTGCGAGGACAAAAGCGGATTACCTGTATCTGAGAAGTATTTATGAAAGGACAATTTGATAATGGTTTAAAACCGTCAACATTAAAAACAACAGTCGCGAGGGATTCAGTCATGGTCTTAATTTGTGCCATTGATGAGGCGGGCAGTTTATTCTTTTAGCAGCTGTTGCAGATGCTAATCGATAAGTCTATAGGCCCCATCATCGGCCCGATGGTAATGTGCGGCGTGCTGACTGACGAGGAAGGCGCTGCCGAGCTGAAAAAGATTGGTGCGAAGGATTCAAAGCTCCTGTCTCCAAGGCAGCGGCAGCAGCTGTTTGGCAAGATAGTCAAAATTGTCAAGGGCTACAAAATCGTAATCATAAGCCCTGCCGAGATAGACGCCTCTGTCAAGTCAGATGATGGCATGAACCTGAACTGGCTCGAGGCGCACAAGTCTGCCGAGATTATCAATGCCCTGAATCCCGAAAAAATAATTATTGACAGCCCGAGCAACAACGTGAAAAATTACAGGAAATACCTTATTGAGCTGCTGAAAAACAAGAAAATCGAGGCTGTTGTGGAGCACAAGGCTGACGTCAACCATGTTGAGTGCTCTGCCGCGTCAATACTTGCGAAAGTTACCAGGGATGAGGAAATAGAAAAAATCAAGAAAGTTGTGGTTGAAGACTTCGGCAGCGGCTACCTGGCAGACCCTAAGACTATTGAATTCTTCGACAAATACTTTGAGACTTATCCTGACATCTTCAGGAAGAGCTGGGCCCCTTACAGGAAGAAGGCTGATGGCAAGTGGCAGAGGAAGCTGGGCGAGTTTGAAGAATAGAAAACAATAAAAATACATCTACGGCGGGTGATGTTTCATGGCTAAAGACGAAAACGGTGAGGACGAGCTTGAGGCTAAGGAGCCTGAAGAGGAAGAGGACATCTATGAGGAAAAAGAGAGGGAAGAGCTTGAGGAGGAGGATGAGATTTCTCCAACAGAAGAGGCCTTCATGGAGGGCTATGAGGAAGAGGAGAAGGTTGCTGAGTGCGCAAAGTGCGGCAAGAGCCTCCTTGAAATGAAGGGCGCAGTTGAGCGGGAGTTCAAGGGCAAACACTACAGGTTCTGTTCTGAGAAGTGCGCCAGGGGCTACAAGTTCAAGTAGCTCTTGATTCTTAGTTAGCTTTAAATTATGCGCCGGATTACCCTTTTTGCATGGCCATTGATGAACATGTGAAAAGGCTAGGCAACCCGGATACGCTTGTCGAAGCTCTTAAAGCGGCTGGTTCGCCTGGCTTTTCAAATTTTACAGCAGCCGACTTTTTGAGGGGACTGAATCTTGTGCTGAAAAATGAAGAGTACAGGGCTCTTTTTTTCAAACACATAAGTGCTGCCGATTTAGTTGGACTGTTAAAAGAGCCGCCAGTAAGCCTTAGTTATTTTGAAACGCTTCAGCTTATGATGCTGCTGCCAACGCCAAAAATCCTGTCCTTCGTTTTTGCAGCTGGCACTGATGCGAAGTCCGATCTTGAGGGCATAATCAACGGGATTCACAGTGGCGGTTTTAACCCCTCTGACCGGCTGCATCTGGAGCTGGAGTACTCAAGATATGCTACCAGGTTTTATTCGCCGTTTTTCGAAACCACCATACCCTTTCCTTATTGCGATATGCCGTTCGAGAGTTTCGCTAAACTGCCTTTTCTGGATGGGCAAGAGGTAATTCTGACTGACCGGGATTACAGAGAGGCCGAAAAGACAGCAAAAGAGGCCCTGAGCGTTCTTAACTTTGTCAAAGGCAAAGTAAGTCCTGCAGTTCCTCTTATGGTTATAGGCAACATGCGCTATGGCAGCCTCTTTGTAGTCAAGCCAATAGAAGATTACCTGGCTGAGCTGGGCGTTAAAGTGGTGCATGATGAATACGTTAGTTCCAGCGATTTTGACAGAACTGATAAACGTGTTGGAGATATTTCCAAAGGGACTCTTGACTGGATAGCCGAAAATGCTCCGAATGTAATTGTTGTTGATGGCACTTCCAATAATCATGTCTTTGACGAGTGGGAGGTTGGTAAGCCAATAGATGACGCAGTTAGGTTCCCGGCAGCTATGCTTGGCTACATTTATGCGTTCAGGGACTTGAATCGCTACCATGAACTCAAAGTACCTCACTACGAATTGAATTTTTGGGCTCCCGAAATGCGAGAGCGTGTATTTGTTGGTGAACACGAAGTGCGCTACAAGCCAGTTGTTGGTGATGGCAGCCGCGAACTTACTATCGTGTGTTCAACTTCACTTGGCCCAGAGTCGTCCCACGGTTACTTTGACAACCCTGAAAAGCGCGCAAGGAGGTTTGTACTGGGTTTCACAAGCAGCGGATTAAAATGGAGAATGGCTGCATCTACAGATGATTTTGTAGAAGCGGTACAACAGCATATGAAAGTCGTGATAGCTGAGTTGTTGCGATAGATTTAAAATGTAACAATCTAAAGGGGTTTTATGCCTTTCAAGAACCCTGCTGGCTTGTATGCGCTACTGGCACTCATACCTTTCATCTTCCTGTATCTGCGAAGGCCGAAGCCGAAGGAGAAAACCATCCCGAGCCTGATGTTTTTCATAAAGGAAGGCGGGGTTACGAAGTTTGCCAACTTTTTCAAGCAGATATTGAGGAACCTTCTTTTTTTGCTGCAGCTGGCCATAATCCTGTCCGCTGCTTTTGCCATTGCCTCCCCTTTTTTTACAAGCGAGAAGGCAGCAGCTGCCAAGCATACGGTCCTGGTTATTGACGGTTCTGCGAGCATGAACGCCTTGCTGAGCGATGGCTCAGGCACAAGGTTTGGAAGGGCTGTTGAGGAAGCCAGTTCGAGGCTTGAGGGCAGGGTCAGCGTAGTTCTGGCTGAGAATATCCCTGTTGTTGCCCTGGATAAGGGGACTGCAACTGAGGCAAGGAAGATTCTTTCAACCCTGAAGGCAAAAGCCACAAAGACGCACATTGGTGATGGCATGCTTGCTGCTGGCGAGCTTATCGATGACAGCTCAGGGAATAGCAGGGTCGTTGTCCTGAGCGATTTCCAGGCTGATGAGGGCACTGACGCCATTGTTGCAAAGCGCTCCTTGGCAGCGAGGAAGATTGATGTTGAGCTTGTCAATGTTCTCGGCAGCGGCAGCGAGGGAAAAGAGGCATTAAAAGGGTTGAGCAATGTTGGCTTTGTTGGCCTGGACATCAACAAGTTCCAGACAACAGCCCTTGTCAGGAATTATGACGACTCACAGCACAAGGTGGACCTTGAGGTCATGAACAACGGCAATCTGGTTGCAAAGGAGCAGCTGGACATTGGCCCAAGGTCTGTTGAGCCTTTCAGCTTTGGCACAGTGCATGGCAGCACCCAGCTTGACATTCTGCGCAAGGATGACCTTGAGACAGACAACAGGCTTTTCGTAAGCTCCCCTGTGAGGAAAATCAGGGCCCTGCTGATAACAAACTCTGACAGCAGCTACCTCATGGCAGCCCTCAGGTCCTCTCCGAATGTTGAGCTTGACATCGCCTTCCCTCCTGTTGTCAAGGCCTTCAACTATGACGTGATAATAATCCATAATGCCTCTTCGCAGTTCATGCTGCCTGGCTTTTACAGGGAAATCAACAAGGCCGTAATGAATGGCACAGGCCTTGTGGTGACTGCCCAGCAGGTCAGGCAGGATTTGCCTGTTTATGTAAAGCAGTTTGACATGCCCTTGGAACTCTTTGGCATGGGCAATTCTTCAAGGGCTTCTGTGAGGATTGAGGGCTACCTCACTAAGGGTGTTGATTTTGGCGTGGTTGCAGGCTATAACGTTGCAAGGCCTTACAGTACGGATAAGTTTACAAGCCTTGTCGTTGCTGACGACAACAGCTCGCTGCTTGGCTCTTATTCAAAAGGCAGCGGCATTGTTTTTTACTACGGGCTGCTTGACGATGCGAGCACATTCAAGAGCTCATACTTTTACCCGGTATTCTGGGACAACCTGCTCAGCTTCCTTACAAGGAGCGAGGACATCGCAAGCTTCAATGTCCAGACAGGGAGAGTTGAGGGCATAAGCGAGCAGCAGGTCATGACACCATCAGGCAGGGTCAAGACCGCACGGCTTTTCTTTGACGAAGCGGGTTTTTACACAATCGGCTCAAAGGTGATTGCGGCAAACATTGTTGACAAGGCCGAGTCAGACATTGCCTCTGAGAAAGCGCTTGAGCTTGCCAGCTATGATTCCACTCTGCTGTCCGCTGCCACAACAGCAAAGAGCGAAATTGAATTTGGCAGCCAGCTTGCTTTTGCAGCTCTCGCGCTGGTCCTGCTTGAGCTGCTTCTGGTAAAGATGCGGGGTGACTTGTGATGGCTGTTTTCAGTCATCCAAAGCTGATGCTGCTGATTCCGGTAGCGGTTGCAATAATGTTTTTGGCAATTAGGAAGGATTTCGTCAAATTAAAAGGTGACAGGTGGGCATTCTACCAGAAGGTCAAGGTAAGAAGGCGCCTTGTCATCTTCGCATTGAGGTCTGCTGTTGTTGCATTATTGATTGCTGCCTTGGCCCAGCCAGTGGCGCTGAGGCAGGAGCTATCGTCAGGGGACCCTTCCCTGACAATTTTGGTTGACAGATCAAGGTCATTTGACCTTTTTGACAGGACTGAAGCTGACAAGCAAAAGGAGGAGCTTGGAGACAATATGCCTGTGAGCATAAGGCAGATAGCAGCGCCTGACAAGTCAGCGATTGGCGATGAGCTTCTGGCAGCAATGCTTGGCAATGACAATCTGCTGCTGGTATCTGACGGCAGGGTTACCAGCGGGAGAAGCCTGGGCGATGTGATGGTGGTTGCGTCCTCAATCAATTCCACCATCAATTCGCTGTATCTCGAGCCGGTAAAAACAGACCTTGCGCTGAAGGTTGAAGGGCCCCGCATAACAACAGTTGGTATTGACAACGAGTTCCTCGTAAGGATTGATGAGACAAAGCCGCAGAATTCCATGCCTCTGGGCTATAACGTTGTTGTGACGCTTGATGGCGAGAAGGTTGTGGACGAAACCTCTTCAGGCACTAACGCGTTCAGGTTCAGCAGGAAGCTCGATGAGGGCTACCACAGGATTGTAGCGCAGCTCAACGCTGCCGATTTTATTCAGGATAACAACATATTTTACAAGACTGTGAAGGTTGAGAAGAAGCCGAAGGTGCTCCTCATCTCCAAAAAGAACTCCCCTCTCGAAGGGCTGTTCTCGCCGCTTTACGACCTTAGCATAGCCCAAAGCCTTAATGAGGTGGGTTTGTCAGGCTACTCTGCTGTTGTCCTTAACGATATGCCTGCAAATGAAGTGGATGCCGACAAGCTTTCCTCCTTTATTGATGATGGCAACGGCATTGTTGTTGTTGGTGGAAGAAGCTCATACGACAAGGGCAGTTACAAAGGCACATTCCTTGAGAACCTGCTGCCTGTCAATGTTGGCTCAGGTGAGGAGGCTTCCAAGAAGTTTGTCAACGTTGTTTTGCTCATTGACATCTCCGGAAGCACAGGGGAAGGCTTCAGCACAACCAGCTCAGCAACTGTTGAAGAGGTCGAAAAGGCGCTGGCCCTTGGCTTGGTAAGCGACCTAAGGCCTGAGGACCGGGTGGGGATTGTTGCGTTTAACGTTGAGCCCCGCACTGTTGCCGAGCTGGAAAGATTATCGGCAAACAGGAATGAGCTTCTCAGCAAGGTTCCAAGGCTTGTCTACACAGGCAGCACCCTGATTTCAGAAGGGCTGCGGGGAGCAAGGCAGATGCTTCGCGATGTTGACGGCAGCAAGAACATTGTCCTGCTCTCTGACGGGAAGTCAGGCAGCATGGGCGAAGACCTGATTGCTGCAAGGTATGCGTCAGAGCTGGGCATGAAGGTGTATGCTGTTGGAGTTGGCGAGGGAACGAACAGCGAGCACATGCAGGCAATAGCCAAAGCCGGCAGTGGCGTGTATTTTGAGCCTACTGAAGCGCAGCAGCTGAGGATAATCTTCGGCTCTGCAGAGGCCGCTCCTACAGACAAGATGAAGCTTGAGAAGCTCAACAATAACCATTTCATAACCAGGAATGTCAAGCTTAATGCGAGGCTTGCGGGCTTTAACCAGGTTGTTCCTAAGCCAAACGCTGATGTGCTGGTCGCGACAGCTGAGAACAGGCCTGTAATCACGGTCTGGCGCTTTGGCCTTGGCAGGATTGTTTCCCTTGCAACAGACGACGGCTCAGGCTGGGCGGCCGAGCTCCTAAACAGGGAAAACTCTGCTCTTGTGACAAGGACAATGAACTGGGCCATTGGCGACCTGGGCAGGAACAAGCGGTTTGATGTCACAGCTCGTGATGCCTTCCTGGGTGATGAGTTCGAGGTTGATGTCACGGCAGACAGCATGCCCAGTGATGCCAGGATGCCCTTTTCCAAGACTGGCGAGCGCCTTTACAGCGCGCAGCTTGAGGCTGACAAGACAGGCTGGTACTCGTTTTTCGACGCAACAGCCGCAGCAAATTATCCCCTTGAGCTTTTGAGCACAGGCTACGACCCTGACCTTGCCGTCCTTGTACAGGTAACAGGAGGCGAAACATTCAGGCCTGGCCAGAGTGATGAGATTCTGCAAAAGGTAAGGGACGACTCAAAAAGGCTTGTGACAAGGCAGAAAAGCCTGGCCTGGATTCCCCTCATAATCGCCCTTGTTGTTTTCCTGCTCGACATCGCAATCAGAAAGTTGTGGGAAGGTGCAGAAAACAAGGTAGCATGACCACGGCGACATAATTTTTTATATAGTAGATGCTTCAAAAAGAGTTAAGTTTGGTGATGAAAGGTGTACGTGAAGAAAAACGTGAATTTTACGCTGCTGGTATTGGTCATAACAGTCCTCGTTGGCACTGTTGCAATAACAACCTACTTCCAGTCAACCTACAAGGATGTGTCAACAGACCTTAAGGAAAAAGCAGAGCAGCTTGAGGTCATAAGCAGCAACTTCACCACCAAAATTAAGGAGCTTAACAAGACCTACAGCGAGCTCCAGATTAAGCAGCTCGACAAGGAGAAGCTTGACCAGCTTTACACAGACCTGCTGAAAGACAAGGAAAAGGTTGATGCAGAGCTTACAGTGACCAAGGATAAACTCATAGAAACGCTTACAGAACTTGAGCGCAAGAAAGACGAGCTTTCTGACGCAAATTACAAGATATTGCTTCAGGAAGACGAGATTACCGACCTCAGGGTAAAAGTCGACAATCTGGGCAAGACAATCAACAGCCTGCAGGACCAGGTTAAATCACTCGAGAAGCAGCTGTGCGACGAGAAGACAGCACAGGGCAAGGCGTGCTAGCGGAAAAATGGAAAAGTAAAAGGCAAAATGGGAATATTCGCTGAAGCTCTGAAGGAACTCAAAACATCTTTGCTCAAGGTTTACATGTTTGAGGAACTACTTAACGCAATACTGGTTTTCCTGGCCGCATATCTGGCAAGCTCGGTGTTCAGGCTTGGCCTTCTGCTGCCAGTCATTTCAGGATTGGCTTATGTGGCCTTTGCCATTTACAGGGAGCTTCGCCTCAGGCCTGACAAGGCTGTTGAATCCAAGTATAAAGACCTCAGGGAGAAGCTTTCAACCGCAGCAGAGTATGCAAGTGTTGAGAGCAGGGTCGCGAACGAGCTTAAGTCAGAGGTGCTCCAGGGCCTGAGGAAGGTAGAGGAGTCGTCCTTTCTCAGCGAGCGCAGGATTTACGTGAAATCAATCGCGGCTGTTGCGCTGTGCTTCGTGATACTCCTGCTTTCGCCTGTTTCAATCGGCTTTTTCAAGGCAAACCTTGCCGACCTTTTCTCGCCAGACAAGTCAAAGCAGCTGCCGACAGGTGATTTCAGGGTTGGCAAGCAAAACCAGAAGGGCGAGCTGCCAATCGCTGTCCAGTCATCAAGGAAGGACATCTATGGCCAGCCCTCGGTTGCAAAGCTCGGCTCAGAGGAGCTCAAGGTGATACTAAAGCCCGCTGGAACAGAACTCAGCACGAGCAACGTAAAGCCGCCGGAAGAGCTACAGTTCACCGAGCAATTCCCCGAAGAGGTTGTCTCTGTAGCTGCCGAGAGCATGGAGGAAAGGATTCCGAAAGAGCAGCAGGAGCTTGTCAGGAGGTATTTTAAGAACGTAGTTGAGGCAAACAGGTAACATTTATTAATATGTTATTCAGTTAATGCCACAGTAGATGTTAAGTAGCTCTAAAAAGGAGGTCACATAATTAATGCTGGCTTACAAGAAGCTTTTTGATGACGTTTTCGAGGAAGTTGGTAAGGTCATTGTCGGCCAGCAGGAGATGGTCACGCAGATACTCTCCGCCATTCTGGCTGACGGGAACGCGCTTGTTGAAGGCTACCCTGGCTTGGCGAAGACCCTGACAGTGCGAACCCTTGCCAGAATCATGGACCTCAGGTTCAGCAGGATTCAGAACACGCCAGACCTTATGCCGTCTGACATCACAGGCACCTATGTCTTGGAGGAGAGCAACGGCAAAAGGGAATTCAAGTTCCACCCAGGGCCCGTGTTTGCGAACGTCGTTCTGGCTGATGAGATAAACAGGGCAACGCCCAAAACACAATCCGCTTTGTTAGAGGCAATGCAGGAAAAGCAGGTGACAGTTGGCAACACAACATACAAGCTTGACCTGCCGTTCTTTGTGCTGGCGACGATGAACCCAATAGAACAAGAAGGGACGTACCCATTGCCTGAAGCCCAGGCAGACCGTTTTCTTTTGAAGATAAAAGTAACCTATCCGAGCTTTGATGAGGAGATGGAGATAGTCAACCGCTATACAGCCGAGGACAGGGAAAGGAAGCTCAGGGTTGTGGTGAGCAAGGAGCAGCTCCTCGACCTCCAGGCACTTACAAGGCAGGTTCCGGTGAGCTCTGACATCAAGCAGTTCATAGTCAAACTGGTTAACGAGACCAGGAACAGGAAGGACATTATCGAGTATGGCGCTTCCCCAAGGGCCTCAACAGGCCTTGTCCTGGCTTCAAAGGCCAGGGCTTTGATTAGCGGCCGGAACCACGTAAGCATCGAAGACGTCAGGGCAATGGCTTATCCAGTGCTCAGGCACCGCATCATACTAAACTTTGAGGCAGAGAGGAAAGGCCTAACTGCTGACGGCGCAGTCAAGCTGCTGCTTGACAAAGTAAAGTAAAATGATCACGACAGAATTCTTGGACTACCTTGACAGGTTCAGGCTCATAATAAACAAGAAAGTGACTTCAAACTACACCGGCAAAAGGACCTCGCTCTACACAGGAACAGGCGCAACGATAAAGGATTACAGGATTTACTCGCCAGGTGATGACTGGCGCCTCATTGACTGGAAGATTTATGCAAGGACCGACCACCTTTACATCAGGCGGTATGAGGAAGAGCGCAACCTTGTCATGCATGCCCTTGTTGATTCCAGCGCGAGCATGAACTACGGCTCGCCTGTTACAAAATTTGAGTACGGCGCTATGTTGGGAGTGGGCTTTGCCTACCTTGCCCTGAAAGAGAATGAGAAGTTCCAGTTCGCGACCTTCTCAGAGGACGTTAAGGTGTTCCAGCCGAGAAGGGGCCTGGGGCACCTTGCCAGCATGATTGACTACCTTAACTCTGTCAGGCCTACCAGCAAGTCAAGGTTCAAGGACATGATGGTGAAGTACAAGAAGTTCCTCACCAGCAGGTCATACATTGTGCTTGTTTCGGACTTCCTCTTTGACATTGACGAGATAAGGGAAGGCCTACTGACCCTGGCTTCAGGCAACCACGAGATAAAGGTGATGCAGGTGCTTGACACGACAGAAAAAGACCTGCCTGTAGAGGGCGATGTGAAGCTTAAGGACGCTGAGTCAACAGAAACCCTGAGAACCTACATAGGCCCGAAGCTCGTTGTGGAGTACGAGAACAAGCTCGAGCAGCACATTGCCAGAATAGGAAAAATCTGCACAGGCATCAAGGCGGACTTCTGCGTCGCAACAACCGCAACCCCGATTTTCGATATTTTCTATGATGCGCTGAGGAAGTGAAATACAATGTTCACTGAAAAAGTGAAGTTGATTGGAAAGAAGTCCTTCGTTTTCAATTAATATCGTAAATCTTTCGCTTTTCCTGTAGTTTCTCACTGGACATTCCGGAAACTTTTCAAAATTCTCGCAATTAGCACTGGACACTGGACAAATGGGCGGCGAGGATTTATAAACAGCAGATGATACCTTGTTGCGGAAAATGGACTCTAGTAATGCAGTAGTGGCATTTCAGGGAAAAGGCATCAGAAGAACATGGCACGAGGAGGAGTGGTGTTTCGTGGTAGAGGATGTTGTAGCCACCCTTACTGATTCTAATGACCCTAAGCAGTACATTCAAAAAATTAAGCAAAGGGATCCTATTCTGGCTCAAGGGTGGGTACAAATTGTACATACCCTTCAAAGCAGAAAATGAACTGCGTCAACACAGGGATGCGCCTGAGAAAGTTAAAAGAAAGCAGCTGGATTAATTACGTCCCTTCCTGCCAGCTTTCAACGTACTTTTTCTGCTCATTTGTCATGGAATCAATCTTTACACCCATAGCTTCGAGCTGCAGCCTTGCAATGTTGTCATCAATACCTTCCGGCAGCGTTATTACAGCGGCTGGGAGTTTTCCTTTATTCTTCACCAAATACTCAACTGCAAGGGCCTGCCCGCAGAATGACGTTGCCATTACAGCGCTTGGATGGCCCTCGGCCGCTGAAAGATTGACCAGCCGCCCAGAAGCGGCAACAAATATTGATTTATTGCCAAGCTTGTACTCCTCCAAAAACAGCCTGATTTGCTTTGCCTCTTTGCTCATCTTCTTCAGCGCAACGAGGTCAAGCTCAATATCAAAATGCCCTGCGTTTGCAAGTATTGCGCCGTCTTTCATCTTTTCGAAGTGCTCTTTTCCCAGAACGTGCTTGTTTCCAGTGACTGTGATAAATATATCTCCTGCAGCTGCAGCCTCGGCAATTGGCATGACTCTGTGACCATCGTAAACTGCCTGAACAGCTCTGAAAGGATTGACTTCTGTTACTATTATGTTAGAGCCGTGGCCTTTTGCCCTCAGCGCAACTCCCTTGCCGCAGTCACCGTAGCCGCACACTACAACATTTTTCCCGGCAAGGAGCGTGTTGGTTGCCCGTATGAGGCCGTCAATCGCTGACTGCCCTGTGCCTACATAATTGTCTAGAAGGTGCTTAGTCTTATTGTCATTAACCGCAACAACAGGGTACTTGAGCGCGCCGTCCTTTTCCATTGCTTTCAGCCTTATTACGCCCGTGCTTGTTTCCTCGCAACCGCCAATTATTTGCGGCATTAGTTGTGGATGCTTGGTATGTATTTCAGTAACCAAATCGCAGCCGTCGTCAATCGTAATATTCGGATTGGTTGCAATTACTGCATTGATGAATTTGTAATAATCCTCTTTTGACTCGCCCTTGTAGCCGAAGACCTTGATGCCGGATTTTGCAAGAGCTGCTGCAACGTCGTCCTGGGTTGAAAGGGGATTGCAGCTGCAGATGGCAACATCAGCGCCTCCTGCGATTAAGGTTTTGACAAGGACGGCCGTTTCTTTTGTCAGATGAAGGGCCATGCCCACGCGCAGACCTTTCAGCGGTTTCTCCTTCGCAAACCTCTCTCGCACCTTGAGGAGGGCGCCCATCTCCCTCTCAGCGAATTCAATGTTCTTAAGGCCCTGCTCTGCCAGCGAGAGGTCTTTAACAGCATAATTCTGCCCAGTATCCATGTGTTTCAGCCGCTTCTGATTAGAATATAAAGTTTATGCCTTGCCTTGACAAAATCGGGAAAGTTTCGAATTTCCGCAAATAGCACTGGACATTCCGCAAACTTTGCGCAATGGCTTCCCAGAGCCTGTAGAGCCAAAATTTGGGCATTCCAGCCTTTCTGAAAAGTACACTGGACAGTGGACAAGTGCCCGGCTACAGAATATAAACGGGTTCTTGCAGAAGTTTGGAAAAAGAAAAACGCGCCGCATAGCCTAGCGCAAGAGGTTGAGATCCGGTAAACTAAAAATGTTAAGTGATATATAAACTTTTTGCCGGCGTCGCATAGCTTGGTCATTGCGAGGGGTTGAGATCCTCTTGGCGAAAGCCTCGCGGGTTCAAAACCTTAGTGGGTGAAACTCCCGCCGCCGGCGCATATTTTCGTAATAGCTGTTTTTCAGAACTCCCTTATCCTCTCAAACTCCCTGTACCTTTTTTCTATGTCTGCGGCAGTCAGCCTTTTCAACCTCTCCAAACTGAAATCCTCAGCATTGAACGATGCGACAACAGAGCCGTAAATGATGGCTTTTCTCAGTTCTTTTTCCTCAGTGCTGCCTTTGCCCGCAAGGTAGCCTATAAGCGCGCCCGCAAAGCTGTCCCCGCAGCCTGTTGGGTCTTTAATGTTTTCGAGAGGATACCCAGGGGCGCTGAAGTGGCTGCCATCTCCGAAAAGCAATGCACCGTGCTCGCCTTTTTTTATTATTATAAACTTCGGGCCCAGTTTCAAGACCGCTGCAGCTGCCTTCACTAAACTCGGTGTTTCAAAAAGCTGCCTTGCCTCGCCATCATTGAGCAGCAGAACATCAACGCTTTTGATTACTTCAAGCAGCTTCTGGCGCTTGTTGTTTATCCAGTAATTCATGGTGTCGAGCAGGGTTAATTTCGGCTTCTTAACCTGCTGAAGCACGTTCAGCTGCAGTTCCGGGTCAATGTTTGCCAGAAAAACGTACTCTGCATCTTTGTAGCTTTCAGGCAGCTGCGGCTTGAAGTCTGCAAAGACTCCAAGCTCGGTCTTGACAGTCTTTGCCTCGTTCATGTCATACTCATAGTAGCCCTGCCACCTGAATGTTTTGCCTTTTCCATCAACCTTAATCCCTTCAACGCTTACGCCGCGCTGCTCCAGCAGCCGCAAGTGCTGTTGCGGGAAGTCTTTCCCGACCACTCCTACTATGGCAGGCTTGGAAAAGAACGAGGCAGAATAGCTGGCATAGGTCGCTGCGCCTCCCAACGCATCTTTTACCCGGCCGAAAGGCGTCTTTACAGTGTCGAGGGCGAGTGAGCCGACAACGACAAGGTTTATCATGATCTGCCAGAAAAAGCATTACATCTTAAATCTTTTTATTATTAGAATTACTTAATGCTGTAGTATGCAGAATCCTTGCCTAATATGTTGCCGTTTTGGTCGCTTGCCTCAACGTAGACATAGCACGTGCCCTTGCCTGCTGTTTTGCAGTAGCCAGGCTCAACCATGAACTCTGTCCTGCACGGCCTCATCCTCCTGTCCCAGGTCACGCTGCCGTCGTCTTTGGTCAGGTAGTAGCAAATGAAGGCATCCCGGGTGAGTTGGACATTTACAGTGAAGCCTGGGCTCAGGGTGCTGTCTTTTTGTGGCTCAACTATTTTAATGACAGGGCCTGTCGGTGCAGCTTGCACAGGTGCTGTGGATGTTTGCGCTGCCTGCTTGGTTTCCTTTTTCGTTACTGGTGAGCTTGGTGAGGTGGTTGCGGTTTGCTGCTGTGGCTGTGTGGTTTGCTCTTGCTGTGCCGTGTCAGAAACCACAAGCCCGGTAATGGCTTGTGTCTGCGATTTCAGAAAAGAAGGCGTTGAAATCAACTGAAAAACGTACAGGATGGCAAGCATCAGAACCAGTGCGCCAACAAGCTTGAACTCGCTTGGCACGCTTTTGCCGAAAGGCATCCCATTTTTGGCTTGAATCTTTGAAAATTTTGGGAATTTGGAAAATGCCATTTGCATCTTTGATGCTTTCCTAGCTGCTTTTTTAGTGCCCATCTTTTACTACCTCGTTTTTGATAACTCTTTCACAACCCTTTTGCAGTGTTTTTCAACTCCGTAAAATGCTGCTGCTCATATATAAATATTTGTTTTTGCTGCCTGAAAGCGCCTAAAAGCCACGAAGCTGCTTTTCTGCCTTTTTCTTCTTCTCTTTTGCAGCCTCTTTTGCTGGCAAATCAGATGTTGAGCTGCCGCAGCTTATGCACAGGTTGACCTCCTTGTCAAAGTCGACAAGCGCCAGAGCCATGACCACTGCACTGACCAGCAGGAGGGCTGTCACAACCTCTCCCCACAGGGGGTTTTTTGTGATAAGAAGGTTAACAGCCCTTGATACCCCTATCATGCCCAGCGCAACCGCAAACCAGAGCCAGAGGTTTGACCTTTTGCCAACCAAAAAATGGTTTCTGAGGCTCAGAAGGGCAGCTATGGAAAAGGCTGCTGCAGAGATTATCCACAAGGCGTTTAGCTGGAACGTCATTTTCCACTCTTCTCCTTTTTAATGAGCCTCGAAGCTAGTATGAACGCTGAGGCTGCGAATATGCCTGCCACGACAGAGCCTATCGCTTTGATGTTTTCCATGTAAATGCCAAATGGCTCAAGCAAAACGAGGAGGGAGTTTATTGCGAGCAGCGCAAGGGCAAGGTTCATAAGGTTCCAGCCGTCCCATGACGTGTCTTTTGAGATTCTGTACATCTTGACAGCGCTTACCAGAAAAAAGATGGCTGCAAGCAGCCTGGCGAAGTTCGCTATTATTACAGTTTCTGCAACCATAAAACACAACCTCTTCTATGCGCCTCTATGCTCAACGCCTCTTCGGCCGATGCACTATTCCTCAAGGTCTTCCAGCAGTTTCTTGATTTTGCCCAGCTTCTGCCTTACCTTCTGGAGGTCTTCCTCAGTGAAGGATTCCTGGTTCCTGAGGGTTTTTTCCTCCCTCAGAAGCTCGTCAAACCTTTCCTTGATTTTCATGAGGTCTTTCAGGCCTTCTTCAGCCGTTCTTTCCTCATCCTCAGTAATCCCTATCTTGCCGCGTATTTCATCAAGCCTTTCCTGAAGCTCCTTCTCCTTCAGCTCAAGCTCCTGCTTGCTTTTCCTTACCTCTTCAAAAGTTGCCTCAAGGAAGCGCGTTTTTTTAGCATCATCCGCAGTGTTTCCTGTTTCGGCTTCTTCATCTGCCATTAATCATCACCAAGCTCTGCTCTTTCCAGCTGTTTTTAGTTATAGAGGACTTTGAATAACTCCCTTATATTTAACTTTTGTTCAAAGTCCTCTTAGACAACTTTGCTATACGACGGGGTTAATCAAAGTTGTCTATAAATTTATTCCTTCTTGCAGCCACTATGCTGCCATTCTCACTGGAACCTTTTAAGCTCTTTTTCTATCTTGAACTTATCTTCGATATACGCTTTGGTGCTTACTATGCCTGCCGAGAAGCTTTGCTCGAGGACCCTGAGCTTCTTGTCAAGCTCCTCCCTGCTAACAGAAGATGATGGGGCTTCCGGCTTTTCTTCTTTCTCTGTAGTCTCTGCTGTAGCCTGTTTGGCTTCTGCTGGCTTGGCTTCGATGACTTTTGTTTCAACGCCCTTTCCTTTCTCAATTACAGCAGGCAGGGTTGGCACTGAAGGCTTCCTTCCAAACCGGGCAGGCAGGATTCTGGCAAGCCTCTCGCCAAATAGGCCTTTCCGCATCCCTGTCCCTCCCCCAACTCCGCCACCAGCACCTGCTCCAGCAACAGCAACATGCCTGTGCGGCAGGTGGTGGGAAACTATCTCTACGACCGAGATTAGGCTGAGCAGTGATGTAAGGGCGAGTAGCGCCATTATTGCCATGAAGATAATGTTGGTTTCAGTAAAGCCCTTTGCGCCAAGCTGGATTGGGCTGAGGACCTCAAAGGTGTCGCTTCCAACAGCTACAGCAGTTTTATTCAGCATGAGCTCAGCAAACACGTAATACTGGCCTGGCCTTGCGGACCTCGGCACTTCAAGGACGCCAGTTACGCTCGCCCTTGTCTCAACAGCGACTGTCTGCTGCTTGCTCGTTATCAGGGTGTCTTCATAATCCTTTATGCCGTATACGACAGTAACGTCAAACCTTCCGGCTCCTATCAGGTTGAACATTGCAATGTCTGCAACCACAGACTCACCGGGAAGCACTGATTTTGTTTTTGGGTTTATGCTCACAAGGGCATCGAACAGGCTCTTTAGAGGAACGACTTGTATCAGGACGTTAACCACTAGCTTATCCCAGTCTCCTTTGGCAATTATCTTGCCAGAATAGGGGCCTGGCTGTGTTTCCTTGCTGACAAGGACAAGCAAACCGATTGTACGGGATTCTCCTGGTTTCAGTTCTATGTAAGATGTGTCGAGCGATACGAAGCTGCCAATCTTTTCTGCGGTTATGTCAAGCTTGAGCGTCTTCTCGCCGGTATTCGTTAGCGTGAAAGAAGCTTTTTTGAATTCACCAGGCATGATAAATACAGTTATGAGTTCATCAGAAGCATGAATAACGAGCGCATGCTTCGCAGCAGGCGCTTCTTCGGCAGCAGGCGTAACATTAGTCTTCACTGTCGCTACGCCTCCTCCACCTCCCCCACCACCGCCTCCGCCACCGCTAGTGGTTGATGACGCTTCCGGGCATGCCGAGGACTCTGAAGGCTTGCTGTTCGTTGTGCCGCAGTGGTTGGAGTCAGTGCATGTCCTGGTGCCGCACTGCTGTGCAGAATCAGACCAGCCTGTGCAGCTCCAGCTTTCAGTGCAGCTAAGGGCTCCCTCAAGCTTGAACAGCACGGTTGATGTGCTGAAGTTGTCAAACGTTGCTGTGCCACTGGCAACCCTGAGGTTAAACTCAACAGTCTTGTCAACGAACTCCGAGCCGTTGTACCAGAGAAGCGTATAGAACGAGAAGCTGGTGTTGACTTCTATGCTCGCAGAAGCGTTTTCAAAGCTGTTGTCTGACTCGACTGTGATGTTTTTCTGGAATTTGGTTGAATTCACAAACTCAGCAGATTGCGAAAGCGATGGAGGGGCCGCATCGAATATGATTGTTACTGTCTCGGCAGACAGGTTTGCCTCCCACGTCAGCTGGCCTCCGGAAATGGTTATGTTCTTTACCACGCCGCTTTCGTTTACCTTTACGTTTGTTATCTTCTTCCACGAGGTTGGGATGCTTATGGTAAGGTTTTGCAGCCCTGTGCCGTTATAGCTCATTGGCAGCTGGATTGAAATGTTCGTACCGTTGACAGAAGGCGTGGAATTTTGGGTTGGCTGTGACTGGTTAATCACAACCGGCGGTATGGTTATGCCAACGTTGACTGTTGCAGCTGCGCTTACATCGGTAGAGCCCGTGATAATGCCGGCAGCTGCCAGAAGCAGCAGCAATATTAGAAACGCAGCACGTGCCGGCTCTGCATTCTCTGCATTATGTCCAGCATGCCTTGCTTTACCTGAACAGCAGTTTTTTGCCATGTTTCCCTTTTTTCCTTTTGTGAATTCTGTACGCCGCATAGGCTATCACAATCAGGATGATAACCACCCACATCTTCCCTGTTTCCTGGAGGTAATAGCCCAGGTAGAACTTGTCAGAATTCTTCTCTATCTTCACCTTGAACTTAAGGCTTACCCCAGGCAGCAGGGAAACTATCCCGCCGGGCTCTGACGTTAGCGGCTTGACGCTATACCTGACCTCGTAAACATCTCCAACCCTTGCGCTGTCAGGCACTGTTATGTTGATGGTTACCTTGGTGTCAACGCTGCCGGCTGGCAGGATATAGACATCTTTGGGATCAACTATCCTTGCTATGTCGCCATTGCTGCTTACATCTACTTTAACAGGCACGTCCTCTTCATCAACATTCTGCAGGGTAATCGTGAACATGGCTGAGCCGCCATCCTCTGCAAGCTCCATGGTGTTTTTTTCAAGGAAAGGCGATGAAACGCCAAGCGCCCCTGCCTCAAGCGGCATTGTCGCAAGGGCAGCCAGAGAAACGGCAAACACAAGGGCTATTGCTGCGGAAATAAGGGAAAAAAACGGGTGTTGCCTCATGACATGCTTCATAACATCCTAAAATAAGGTGGCGCATTTATAACTTTTACTGCGTTTGCTATGCTTTTGCCTTTACTCTGTCCATACTTCCCATGCGCGCGATGAGTTGTAGGTTACTCCTGAGCTCAGGCCCTTGTTGCTGGGCACGTCTATGTAGATGTAAAGTGTCCTGTTTCCTAGCCTGTCACCCTCGTTTGTTGTCTTGTGAGGCAGCGTTGCCGATAGTGGGCCGTTACTGTCTGTAACATTCATTGGAGTTGCGTTTACCATGCTATCACCAAATCCTGAGCTTGACGATTGTGTTGCGTTGATGCTGAAGTTGCCGCCTCCCAGCTTGAAGAAGTCTGTCAGGCTGGCGTTCAGGTCGTAGGGCGTAACGTTAATCTGGGTGAAGTCAAAGTTGCCTGTGTTGTTTATGACTATGCCAACTTCCTTGTTGGTGTCGCCAAGGTTGGCGCTTGTGATTGACGAGTTCAGCATGAGCTTGAATGCTGAAAGGCTGCCTACGCTCACGTTATGGCCTGCGCCGTTGTTGTTGTTTCCGGCGCTTAGCGAGTCATTGAAGGCAATAGAGCCTGCATTGTCAGCTGCAGTCAGGTTAATGCTCCAGATTGTGGTTGCGTTGTTGAAGTAGCTGAATGCGACCATGCAGCTGTAAGTCCTTGTTGTTGAGCTTGCATCCTGTGTCACACAATTGCCGCTGTCATTGGTCAGGGTTATGCCGTTATAGGTTATGTTAACGCGCGATTTGGTATTGTCGATGTTCGCGGTTCCGTCAGCGTCTGTCACATTAAAGTTTACAGTGAACTGGGTCTTGCCTCCGTCTGTCAGCGATACTGTGCCATTCAGGGCGACACTGCCGTTAAAAACAACAGGCGCTGTGTTTCCAGTACTGACAGCGATATACAAGGAGTACGGCCCAACACGCGCAGCAACAGCACCGCCAACAAGAACCAGCAAGAAGACAATAGCAGGAACATAAATATCCCTAAGACGCCCCTCTTTTAACCAATCCATCTCTGTAACCTGTTTTAGCGTGATTTATCGGCATTCATGACCATATGCTGCTATACACATCTTTAGTTTGATATACGCATCACTATATTAATCTACCCTTCTTTGCAACAATCCATATTTAAACTTTTGGATATTCACCATGGTTAACTCGGAACGCGCTAAAGACCAGTTCAAAAGCCATTCAATATCAGTTCAATGTGCTAGGTCACTCGTTCTTACTTCTACACACATAACAAGTAATTTTACATTTTTATTAGGTATTAATTAGCAAAACATTTATAATTAAAACATACAAGATAAGCTATTTCTGAGAGGCAGCCTTTGACAGAAAACTTTAAAAACAACACAAATTAGGTTAAAATACATACATTATAGGACAATAATAGGACTTCCTAGATGAAAAAGTCTGGAAAAAGAGGCGTTGGCAGGCGTTTTGCTAGCGATGCCTCTCCTTCTTCTCCTCAGAAATACCATCCAGCCCTGGTTTCTTCCCGGATAATAAAAAGAGCTGTTGAGGAGCTCTGCGCAAGGCTTGGCTTGAGCGAGGAGCAGGTTGTCAGGCTGCTTGAGGAAAGGGGCGAGGCAATCCATATCCCTGTTTCTATATTTTCTAATACAAAGCTTAGCGGCCTTGAGCTCGTCTGCAAATACCTGAAAGAAGAGCTCAGCATCCATTTCTCGGAAATTTCAAAGCTGTTGAACAGGGATTACAGGACTGTCTGGACAACCTACTCAATAGCCAGCAAGAAGCACAAAGGAGCGCTTTCTGTTCCCAGGAGCAAATACTTCTTTCCAACATTAATTCTGACAGACAGGAGGCTGAGTGTTCTCGAGGCAATTGTTTCCTACCTGAAAGATGAGCTTGGGCTGCGGTTCACCGAGATAGGCAGCGAGCTGCACCGCGACCAGCGCAACATCTGGACGGTTTACAGGCGAGCCAAGAGGAAACTGGCCGCATCTGCTGGAGAGAAATCAGGAAAATCAGGTCCAGAAGGAGAAGATGAAAATACCAAGTGAGTTTGAACTGCGAAGCAGGCTTGAAGCCCTGCAGCGAGCCAGGGAAGGCTGCGAAGAGCGCAAGATAGAGCTCTTCAAAGCTATCAACAAGCTCAAGCAGGACCTGCAGGAAGGGCTGATAGGTGAGCAGCGCTACAATGCTGAGATTGCAAAGCTGCCGAAAAGCCCGCAGCAGATAATCTCAGACTGCAACAGCGAGATTGCTGCAATAGATGTAGACATTGACTCGTGCAGGGAACAGCTGAGCAGCCTGCGTGAGGATAAGAAGAATGAGAGAATCAGGACTGCCGTCATCCTTGCGGCGCTGCTGCTTTTCAGCGTTGGCTTGCCGCTGCTTACCATAAAGCTGACAGGGTTTGTTGTAAGTGAGGAGGTAACGGCTTACACCCAGGACATCACAACAAACTTCACAGCATCACAGACCTTTGCGCTGAACATTGAAAGAACCGGAGGCGTTGGTGAGCTTAGAAGCCTGCTGCTTGGAGGAAAGCTTATCGGGGATGGAAAGGCAAGGGTTTACCTGGAAAGAGGCACTGAGCGCTACCTGATACTTAACGAGTCTGCGATTAAGGAAAAGGGCGTGACAAGCGCAAAGGCCCTGACTTCAATAACAGGTCGTGCAGTAGAAGAAGTCAAGGAAGCAAAGGCTGGAAAGCCGGAGGAAGCCAAAGAAAAGGCGAAGGAAGAAAAGACAAAAGAGCTGGGTAAAGAAGAAACTGCAGAGAACGCAACGCAAATACCATTATCGAACGAAACAGAAGCCAATGCGACATCTGAAAATGCCACAGCCGAGATTACGTTGCCTGCTCCAGAACAGGAAGCAGCCTTGCAGAATGAAACTCAGAACTTGACGCAGAACGAAACCCTGAACCAGACACAGCCGCCAGAGGCAGAGCCTGAGCTGCCGCCTGAGCTGCCTTCTGCTATTGAAGTTGAGAAAGCAATAAACGTCAGCTTGGCTTACAAGTCGGGCACAATCTTTGATGCCAATGACGATGGCATAGAGCTTGACATCCTGGCAATAGACTTCACAGTTGAGGGCACAAACTTCAGCTGGGATGCTGACCAGTCCAAGCTGTGCACGAGGTGGGTAACGCACTCAATTGATGACAACTCCGACAGCTCAATCTGCCATGGCAGCGCCGAGTGCTGCGCCCTGGTTGAGCTGACTCCGTTTGAGGAGAACTGGGATACACCCTTAGATGTTTTCGTTGGAAGGTATGGCGCAACCTACAACAACACGGTAAGCAGCCAGGTTATCTTTGCCAATTACAGTCTGGACCCTGAAAACGTTTACTCGGAGATATACTACAGCGAATTCAGCAGCCTGCCTGCAAAGTTCGCTACTGTTCCTCCGCTTGAAGGAGGCATCATGAATGAAACAAACAAAACCGTTGCTGTTACTGAGTTCAGCAACGTGTGCGTTGAAACTTGCTCCTTATCCGGAATTGCTGGCTTGAACCTCAGCGAATACACCTTGGTTATTGAGGTTGAAAACGCCACATTAACGCTTAGCAACGTGACTTACACATTGGCAAAGGTTACTGAGATTGACATAGAACCGCCAATAGTGACAATTACTCAGCCGAGAAACACAACATACACTGAAACAATAGCTTCAGGTGAAGTTAGAAATACCACAACGCTGAGGCTTGACTTCACAGTAAACGAACCAGCAAACTCAGTATGGTACTCGCTGAACAGCCAGGACAGCGTGACCATCGCCACGGACACAGCCGCAGGCACAACAGCCACAACAATTACAGCAGCTAATGGAACAAACACGCTGCTGCTGTTTGCCAATGACACTTCCGGCAACGTTGGCTATGCTGTTGCTGAGTTTTTCGTGAACATCACAGCCGTGCCAATAGTAGTAATAGACTTAGAGCCTCCGATAATAAACATCTCATCGCCGCTGCCGAACGCAACATACAACACAACCTTTGTTCCATTGAGCTTCGCGCTTAGCGAGCCTGCAACAGTGAGCTACTTCCTCAACCTACAGAATAAGACTGAAATAGCTTCCAATGTGACTTTGGCTGCCGAGGAGGGAAGAAACCGCTTGTTGCTGCTCGCAACAGACATTGCCGGAAACGTCGCCCATGAGTCTATTGTGTTCTTCGTGAACACCAGCAACGTAACAGCAGCAAACATTACAGTCAATATTACGCCGCTGCTGAAGTCAAAGAAATCGCACTTCAAGCTTGGCGAAGATGCTGAGCTTGAGTTTGAGTACATCCAGAAGAAAGAGCTTGTGAAGGCTGGGAAGTGGAAGGACGGGTACGAGGCTTACGAGGACGAAGATGATTATGAGGAATTCCTTGAAACTGTTTCTGCTGCTAAGAAATCAGCGGTTGAACAGGCTATAGCTGCTGAAAAGGCAAAGCCCAAGCGCAGGCAGGTCGGCGAATGGGCAGCGCCAAACGAAACGATAACAGCGCAGCTATTTGACAGCGAAGGAAGGGAAGTGGGCATTGGCGCAGAAATAGAGGAGCTAAGGGAGGGCAGATTCGGCATTAAGCTGCCAAAGCAGAGAGCATTCAAGGCCGGGTTATACACGTTAATGCTTAGCTTTACAAAAGATGGCACAATTTACACCGAACAACAAGACTTCACCTGGGGAGTCCTTGCCATTAACACGAACAAGTCAATCTTCCTGCCGAATGAGGATGCGTTCGTTGCGATGGCTGTGCTTGATGACCAAGGGCACATGGTGTGCGATGCTGACGTAACATTGACCATTACAGACCCGGCAGGCGAAGCAGCAACGTTAACAACAACGAACAGCGAAATAAGCGTTTCAGACGAGTGCAAGGTTCTAGGCGTAACCAACCTGCCGGACTACTACACAACCTACAAAGTTAAAGGAGCTGGAACTTACGTGATGAACCTCACAGCAGCAACTGCTAACGGCGTAAGGACAATACTTGACAACTTCACAGTCCAAAGCCAAGTTGACTTTGACGTTGCAAGAGCAGGCCCAACCAGAATATATCCGCCAGTGCCTTACACGATGAACTTTACCGTAACTGCCAGCGACAGCTACAACGGCCAAATAACAGAATTTGTTCCCGCTTCATTTGTAATAGCGCCGCAGGACGGCTTAACCGTTGCAACAGCTGCCGGTGCAAAGGTGCTGACGTGGAACAAGGCGCTGAAGAAGGGCGAAACAGCCAGCTTCTACTACCAGTTTGACGCCCCTGACATAAGCCCCGAGTTCTACGTCTTAGGTGAATTGGGAATAGGAGCGTGGAAGGAAGCAAGGCAGTGGCAGATAGCATCAGACCTTGTTCCTGCCCAAGACGTTAACTTCACAACCCCCGATGCGGCAGCCCCGGGCATGAACATAATTGTCCAGTTTGTGGGTGCAAGCTTTAACGATTCAGAGATTGTCAAATTAAACGTAAGCTCCTCTGTCATCTTCGTTGGCCAGCCTATTGTGTCCAATGAGAGCGGGCATGCGAACATAAGCGGCAAGGTTTTGACAGTGCCTTTCTTCATCAACGCCTCTGCCGCTAACCAGGACGTTCAGGTAAACGTTTCCGGAAAACAGGTGAATGGTGTGTTCAAAATAATCACGCCGGCACCTCAAAGCGGCAACTTTACTGGCCTGAGCGGAAATCGGGTGCTTGGCAACGTTTCGAATGGCAACAGGACAAAAGGGGGAACAATTGTCCTTGACTCTCTGATAATACCGTCAGGGCTTACTGTCACCATAAACCTGTCTGATTCAAACACTGCAAAACAAGGCGACCAGGGCTACCTGCCTGCGGTGCTGGTTGTTGACGGGCCTGTGGATATTCAGGGAATATTGAGCGTTAATGGTTCTGATGCTGGAGCAGTAAGCGGAGATATTGGAGGCCAGGGTGGAGATGGAGGCCCAGGCGGTGGAGGCGGAGGGGCAGGAGGAGGAGACATAGCAACGCAAAACAGGGGAGGCCATGGCTTTACAGGAGGTGGGGGAGGCTCATGCGAAGGTGACCAGGCTCTATGTATTGAAGGCAAGGGTGGGAACGGCACTGGCACTCAAGGCGGAAACGCAACACAAACAGGCGCTGCCACATCCGGTTGGGGAGGCGATGGCGGTAATTCAACAACACCGTACGCAGTTGGTGCCACAGGCGGAAAAGGCGACGGCGTTGACGGCTCAGGAGGAGGAGGAGGCACTGGCTTCTTCTTCGGCACCAGCGGAAAAGGCGGTGTGGATACTACTGACGCAGAAGGCGCAGGAGGATTTGGAGGAGGAGGAGGCTCGTTCGCTGATGCAGGCGGAGGCGGTGGCTACGGCACAGCAGGCGTAACCCTCACCGGTGGCGGCGGCAGTGTTTACGGCAATGCGCAGATTGTTCCTTTAACAGGCGGCTCAGGCGGTGGAGGAGGAGGAGCTACAAGCTCAGCAGGCGGAGGCGGTGGAGGAGGAGGAGGGGCAGTCCTTATCATTGCTTCTGGAAACGTGAGCGTTTCAGGAACAGTTGCATCAATTGGCGGAGCTGGCAGCTCAAACACAGCTGATACTGCTGGTGAAGGTGATGGTGGAGGAGGCTCTGGCGGGGCAATTGTCATTCAGTCATCAAACGTTTCAGTAACCGGCACCTTAACAACTCTTAATGGAACTTCAGGAGTAACCGCCGCGCCTGCTGGCGCTGGCAGAGTGAGGGTTGACGGCTTGGGCGACACAAGCGCCTTCGCAGGAGAGACAATTTCCGGAAGCAACTATACGGGCCCTGCAATCAAGGAAGTTACAAGCACAAGCGTAATTGGCGTGGCAAACATAACCTCCGACGTACGGGTTATCGTGCAGAACCTGTCAAACAGCAACAGCTCGTTCTCAGGCACAACAGACACAGCTGGCAGCTTTAACATTGCAGTTACATGGTACACGGGCACGAATTTCATCACTGTTATCCAGAATACCAGCACGGCAAGCGACGTGGTTTCTGTCCACAGTTCTGCTGCCTTGGCAACATACTTTTATACTCCGCCGCCTTCGGACACAACGGTCCCGGACGTCGCCATCATAGTTCCCAGACGCGCAGACCTGAACAACACCAACATCTCAGGAAATTTCGTGATTAACGCCTCAGTCAACGACTCGGCGAGCAATGTGCTCCAGGTAAACCTGACAATTTACAACCACACAGGCAACGTTACCAAGCTTGTGCCGATGAACATAAGCACAGGCACCAGGCTGAGCGGCTACTGGAACAAGACCTTCGACAGCACAACCTTGCCGGATGGACGCTACAACTTAAGCGTCAACGCAACAGACTCGGCAGCAACTCCAAACACTGCCATATCAGCAAACGTTTCAATAACAATAGACAATACCAAGCCTAACGCGACAATAGTCAACCCGCTGAACAACACAAACATCTCAGCAACAATGCTAATCAACGCCTCAGTCAACGACTCGCTCAGCAAGGTGTTCAACGTGACATTCATGCTGTACAACAATACGGTAAACGCCACAGGCTGGCTCCTTGCAACCAATGGCGCAAACACCATAGACCAGGGCTACTGGAACACAACATTCAACACAACAACTATCCGGGAAGCAGCATACAACATAACCATCAACGCGACAGACTTCTCAGGAAACCAGCTTGTCCTGAACCTGTCAACTGTAATAATAGACAACACCAGGCCTAACGCCACAACTCTCTTGCCAGCCAACCAAAGCAACCTGAGCGGAACAGTGACAATCAGGGCAGGAGCCAACGACTCCCTGACAGGCATTCTCAACGTGACGTTCCAGTTCAGGAACAGCACAAACCAGACCAGCAGGGAACTTGCAACATTAAACACAGGAACCATCTACGCTGGAGAGTGGACAGCAACTTACAACACAGCGCAGCTTGCAGACGGCAAATACAACATAACGTTCAACGCAACAGACTTCGCTGGCAGCAGCAACGTAACAGACGCAGGCAATTACCAGAACTTCACAGTAACGATAGACAACACAGCGCCAAACGGCACAGTCATTTCACCGGCAAATGCGACAAACGTCAGGGGCTTCTTCTACGTCAACGCTTCCGTAAATGACTCATTGACAAAAGTCCAGAACGTCAGCTTAAGGCTGAGAAGCCCGGGCGTGGAAGGTCCTCTTGTCTACGCAAAGCTGTTAGCTGGAACAATTGACCAGGGAGTCTGGAACGCTACGTTCAACAGCAGCGCAGTTCCGAATGGGGTTTACAACATCACCCTTAACGCTTCGGACTTTGCAGGCAGCAGGCTGCTTGTCAACACCTCAAACGTAGTGGTGAACAACACAGGCGTCCTTAACGTAACACTCAACTACGCAGGCAATAATGTTTCGCAGAACAGGACGTTCAGCGTTAATGCCACAATTGCCTGCCTGAGCGGCTACTGCCAGCAGGTCAACGCCACAGTCTACTACAACCTCACTTCCATCTCGCCATCTACAAGGATTAACGCCACAGCGAAAGAAATACCGCTGCACAACGTAACCGCATATGTGAACCAGACCTGCGGCTACATGGAAATAGATGCGGTGTGCAACCTGAACTGGACCATTAACGCCACAGGCCCAACCGGAAGCAGCTACTTCCTCAGCATAAACTTCACCAGCAACAACACAGAGCTAGCCCAGAACGGCACAAGGAACTTCCAGATAAACATCTCAGAAACTGCTGTTGCAAACACTGCCCCAATAGTCTTCAACAGCAGCGTTGCCCTGAACAGCTCGGTAACGCTGACAGAGGGCACTACAAAAGTGGTAGCAATAAGGTTCAACGTTACAGACGCTGACGGAACCAGCGACATAGCCAATGCCGCGGTTGGCGTCAATATCTCTTTCAACGGCATAAGGCGGGCAAACAACTCCGGAAACTGCGCGAATCTGGGAGATTCAGATGCAAATACCAGGCTTTTCAGCTGCAACGTAACGTTCAACTACTTTGACAACTCAACAACATTATGGGATATTAACATAACAGCTGCTGATGCTTCTGGCGCTGTTGGCTACAATGACTCGCAAAGCCTTGGAGGAAGAGATGGCTCGCACAACCTGACTGTAAACAGCCTTTCAGCGCTGTCCCTGGTAACCACATCCGTTGTTAGCACAGCAAATCTTGGCACTACCAACAATGAGCTGTCAATAGTTATTAACAACACAGGCAACTTTGACTTCACCCAGATTAATGTTACGCCCTACGACCTGAACGCCAGCCTGACAGACCTGTTCAGGCTGAACGGCAACTTCAGCATCAACGCAACCCAAAGCACCAGCAGCGGCTTCGGCAGCAACCTGCAGAATGGAACACCCAACAACTTCACAGACAGCAGCGAGACTTCCGCAACGCTGCCTCACAAGATAACCAGTGGTGAAGGAGACAACCTTGGCAACCGCACCGTATACATCTACATAGACGTGCCGCAGAACAAGGGCTTAAGCACGGGTGTTACCTACAACATTTCAGCAGCTTGGGAGATATGGGCGGAGTAGAAACGAAGCAGATTAAGGCTCAATCCTGGGAATGCCCAAGTTGTCAAAGTCCCTGTCATAGCTTACAATAGAATCACAGCCACTAACAAACGCACAGGCGTAATGAACAAGGTCAAAAATGCTGAGTTTAAGGCGGGCTGTTCTCTTCAACGCCTCAAAAACAATGTTGACATCAACTTCAACAATTACAAGGTTGGACTTCAGCAGTCCTTTCACTGCCTTTTGAGCTGATTCCCTGCTGCCGGTTTCTTTCTCAATAACAAAGAACGCTTCTGTCAGGTTAAACGTGTCGACAAAGCCGCCTTCCATTATGGCGTTCTGGCATTTAACTGTGTGCACGTTATCGTAAAATGCATAAGCCAGTATGTTACTGTCCAAGTATCTCATTTTCAACCAACTCGTCCATCTGCCTCGCAGTCAGCCTGTATTTAGGCTTTAACTTCTTTGCCTGCTCAAACAGCTTGCCCAAATCCTCACCAATAGGCTTAATTATTATTTCGCTTCGCCGTTTGACCAGCTCCACTTTGCTGCCTATGCGCAGATTCAAGTCTTTCCTGTACCGGGAAGGTATTGTTATTTGCTGCCCTTTGCTTACAGTCACTATCATTTTAATCGCCTCCTAATGCTTAATTATTCATTAATCATTATACGTTTATAAAGTTTTCTGCGGTTTTATTCGTGAACATTGTTGTCACCATAGATCTGGTTGAATTCTTCAGCGTAAGCATTCGCAAGCCCTTTGTTGCGAATAATGATTATGTTCTCGTCATTCCTTTCATCCGCATTCCTTGTCGGGTTAAAGCTTCCTGTTATCACGGTTTCGTTGTCTATGACGAAGAACTTATGGTGCATCAGCCTTTTTGACGATTCAAGCCTAATGCCAATGCCATTTGCTGCCATTGCTGCGTGCTTCGAATATTTGCTGCTTGTTGTGCTCTTTTCTATTATTCCGGCAACAGCAACCCCTTCTGAAGCCTTGATGATAAGTTCGCTGGCTATTTCAGGATGGGTGAATGAGTAAGCTGCAAAGGCAATGCTGCTCTTCGCTTCCCTTATCCTTTCTTTAACAGCTGCTGCGCAGTTGTCTTCAGGGCAAAAATAGGCTTTGACAAGTGTGTTGTTGAGGATTGCCATTTTGGGCTTGGCATTAACCTTTTTAGCTGCGACAGCTGCAGCTGCGGTTATTTTTTGCCCTCTGCTGCCTTTGTTGCCTTTTAGCCTCTCAAAGTTGCTGCCGTAAAAAGCTGCCAAGCTTGTAGAATTGATGATGATCAGATTGTTGTAGTCGTTCCTGGCTGCAGCTACAGGGTTGAACGAGCCAGTCAGTATTGTTGTGTTGTCTATCACGCAGTATTTGTTGTGCATTATGCCTTTTGACTTTGACTTGTAAACTGTTTTATTGGCAAAATTTACAATATCTGCAATCTTGGCTTTTTCGTCAAAAACGATTTCTGCAGCAGCGGTTGCCGGAATATTGTCAATGAGCTGCTCGTCCATCCTGTAGAATGCACACCTGGCAGAGCTCTTGGCATTGTTCAGCTGTGAAATTATCGTTTGCAGGCAGTCTTCCCTGCTGCAGAAATGCAGGGTGCTGTTAAAAAATTCTTCCTGGGCAACTGTCTGCCCCTTTGCCAAGTTGCCCGTTACAGTGCAGCCATAAGCCAGCAAGGCAGCCAAGACAGCAATAAACGCCATAGCTGGTATAGCTGGTGCCGCGGCCGGTAAATTCGGCTCTTTCATTCTCATAATCGCTATGATAGAATTTCAGGTTCTTATCCTTAAGCCGGAAATTTCAGGAAATAATCCGGCGCTTTGGGAATTTTTACTGCCGGCAAAGCAAATATTGCGGAAAAAAGGCAGAAAATTGAAATGTTTGCGGGAATTCCGGAAATTCACTGCGCTTATTTTTTCCCTTCCAGCTCAAGCCCCGACTTGTACATGGTTTCGTAGCCCTTGTGCAGCTTTATCCAGACAGTATAGAGGATTATGAACACAACATCGGTTATGACAACATTCCTTACGAGCAGCGGGATTTTCGGCTCAAGAAAGGCTAATGTTCCGATAACCGTCAAGAAGCTGACAATTACCAAGCCTCCAAGAAAAATCAGTATTCGCCTTATTGTGTTCTTACTCATTTGTCAACCAGCCTTTTTACGCTGCTGCCCGCCTTGGCAAGGGCCTCTATCGTTCCTGGATACTTCCCATTAAGCTCAAGTATTTTCTGCTTCAGCCAGCCTCCAGTGGATTCTGCGTATTTAAGGTTTTTTATATTTGCATAGAGCCTGAGCTCTTTTTCGGTTATCGACTTGAAAATGTTTGCTGCACTTGCCTGCTTCTGTTGCTTCTGCAGCGGCATGAACTGCTGAGGCTGCTGCCGTCCTTCCATGGAAATCACCGTTTCCAAGAACTCTGTCGCAAGTTCATCGGCGCATTTGGCCAGTATAACAGCTGTAACAGCCGCATTTTTGGGCATTTGCAAGGCACTTCCCGGAGTTACCGTTCCAAAGCCAAAGCCCGGCCTGCAAAGCTTTTTGACGAGGTAAGATGCTGCAACGCACTGCAGCGAGCTTTTGCTGCCGCAGACAATTGCAATCCTGTAGCCGGCATTGCTGCTTCCTGCTCCCCTGCTGCTTATGCCGCCTATGCCAGTGCCCGAAAGCTCTTTTTTGGCGCGCTTCTCAACAACATCGCACAGGCATTGCCTGCAGTATTCTATGCCTGCCATCCTCGCGTTTTTCCCGCATCTGCAGCAATTCCCAGCCAAATTTTTTCTCATGGTTGATGATGCTAAGGCTGCTGTTAGATAAGGCTTTTGGTGCAGCATATTCACCATAGGAAGGTTGTTACTACTTTTATATACTCAACAATCGAAAAGTTTATATATTTGCTATACCACTAAAAAGTAGAAAATAAGGTGTTAAGGGGAGTTATAGGGTAAGGCATAAAATTCGCAATCACCTCTTTTTGCCCAGGGCATCCCTTTCTCGCGAAGGGGCTGCCCCAGGGTTTAACTCTGTTCCTGTCCTGTTTGTCCCTCATTTCTTGTTTATTGCCTTTGTCCTTGCCCTGACCATGAGCCTTTTCTTCCCGGCAAAAGGTTTTTTTGCTGCGAGGACTGCGAGAATTATCAGGGCAAATGCAATGCCTGCGGCGAAGCCTATGGCGCCTGTTGCCAATGCTGCAGTAATCTTGGGCCTTGCCGTTTTCTGTGCTGAGGCTGTGGCGGCTGTGCTTTTGGATTTTTTAAGATAGATGCCCAGATTGCTCAGCTCGAGGGCATACTCGGAGAACAGCAGCGCTGACGGCTGGTCTGACTGCTTCAGGGTGCCTGCGTATTCGTAGTAGCTGTAGCTTACTATTGGGAATTCTCCGTTGTTTGTTTGCCTAGTTATGCTGGCCTTTGCTGCTTCCAGTTTCTTTTCTATCAGCGAGGTCAGGTTTTGGCTGCCGCTTAACGCGCTGAGCATCGCGTTGGCTTTGGCCTTTGCAATACTGGCTCGGTATATGCATGATGAGTGGTCCTTCTGCCTCAGGTAAGCGTAAGCCTGGCCCAGTTCGTCTTTGCTTTGCAGGGCGCCTGGAAGGTAAAGGTCAAGGTATTGCATATGTTCCTCTGCCTCGTGCAGCCTTGTGATGCACCCTTCCCTTAGTGATTCCTCGTATCCGTTGTATGCCTGGGCAGGTTGGGTAGGCTGGGCGCTCTGCTGTGGTTGTGCAAGGAACTGGTTCCATGCTGCTGCGCTTCCAAGCCTTTCCCTTGCAAACGCAAGCTGGTATATGCCGTCCTCGTAGCTTCCCTTGTCCAGGCTGGCTGAGCTTTGCTCCAGCAGCTCCCTTGCTTCCTCAAGCCTTTCCCTGACCAGACCCCTGATCTGGAGCCCTGCGAGCGTTTTTGCTTCTGTGATGCTTTTTTCAAAGTCGGTTATTGCGTCATGGGTGCGGTTAATCTGCAGCAGCGCCTCCGGGGTGCTGATGTTTTCCTGCAGGAGCCTGACATAGCCGTATCTCACATTGGCTCCGAAGCACATGCTGGCTGCCGAGTAGTAGCTTTGGCTTTGCTTTTTCTCCATGCCTTCTGATGTGAGGTTTTTTGCCGCTTCCAGTATGCTTTGGGCTGTTTCGTTTTTGGTGCTGCCAGAACCTGTGCGAAGGGGCAGGTTTGCCAGGTTTGCGCTTTGGCTGCAGATTTCATCAGCCAGGGCGCCCATTGTTTCAGAATAGCTCCTGCTGATTTCTATGTTTTCTGGGATTTGCCCGTATGTTTTTCCAGTAAGGTAAAAAAGAGCCTCGCGGATGTCGCTGACCTCAGCCACTTCTATGCCGAGCGATTTTCCGTATTCCACGAGGTCCATGGTTTCAGGTGTTGAGTTTGACCTGCCTGTCTTGATGAAGCGCTCCCCGCTTGGAATGAGCACCAGCTTCAGGCCCTCCTTGGCTGCGGCTGCAATTTTTTCCTTCAGGCCGCCAACATTCCCTATGAGGCCGCCTGAATTTATTGTTCCTGTTACTGCCACTGAGCTGTTGATTGGCGAGTTTTCGGCTGCTGCTATTGCGATGGCAGCTGCTGCGGCGCCTGCGCTTGGCCCTCCAACCAGTGATGCGTTTGCCTCTATCCTGAAGAAGAAGTCGGTTGCGTCGCACTTCGCGGTTATGCCGATGCTTTCGCAGGCGATGTCTTTCGCGAGCCTTGTTGAGATCCTTGTGTCAAGCTTTGTCACCGGCTCTGTTTCTATGAACACGTTGCCTGCTCCGGGCGATACTTTCAGGAAGAGGTCTGCTGTTATTCCCTGTGCCTGCTGCCGGCTGCCATTCCCTTCTTGCTCTCCGTCTTTCTCTTCGTCTGATGACACTGCCAGCAGCTTGAGGTGGTATTCTTTTTCGCTTTGCAACTCTCCCTGCAGGTTTGCGGCGCTTGCGGCTGCACCCGGGCCAGAATTTAAGACGGTCAGTAGAAGCAGCGCAGCAAGGGTTAAAGCTGCAGCCACGAATGGTGCTGTTTTTTGATTTTGCATCAAGCAGCGCTAATCGCCGGTGGTTTAAGAAGTTTATGAAGGTTAATTCCTTTTAGTCGTATCCTGCGAACCTTGGCGTGATGGACATCATGGATGCGATGAACATCAGCGCAAATACTAGGTCAAAAGCGACTCCCCAGCTGAGTTCTATCCTGCCTGACACAGTGAATACTGTGGTTATTATCATGCCGAGTATAGATATCAGCGTGAACGTTGCCGGCAGGGGCTCCATGCGGTAGAAGCTTTTGAACGGCTTCTGGCTCAGGTGCTTTTGTACCTGCCGCGGGATTTTTGCTGCAGCCACAGCTTTTTTTGCCTTTTTCATTTTCCTCTTTTTGGTGCTCTGACCTTTTAGCTAATGGCAGAATTGTTTTATAAATCTTTTTATAAAAACAAGAAATCAAGCCTCCGTATTATTTTCTCACATACGCCACATTTTTTACAATTTTGCCGATGCCGAGTGATGCATTCGTCAGTGCGATTGACTCCTCGGCAGGCATTGTGCCGAACATTGCCCTGATGGCGTCGATGTTTTCCGGCACGACATCGGCCTGCTGGTCTATTGCCATGTGCAGCCCTATCTCGCCGTCAGGGTCCACCCCTATGCCTTCTTTCCAGACACACACCTCGTAGAGGTTGCCGTTTCTGCCGTTAAGGGAAAACAGGTCTTTGAGCTTGGCTGTTGATGTCAGCCCCTTCTCGGTGGAGCACAGGAGTATTCTCGGGTTCTGCTTAAGGGATTCTGTTACCGCTTCTGCCGTTGCATTGCAGTTTTCCATTTCTATGAACAGCATGTGGCCGTGCATGAGTGTCATTGGCGCTTCCCCTGCCAGGGTTGTTATCTTCAGGCCGGGCATTATTGTTCTGACGTCAGCGGAGTGGTGGCTTGGGAAGCCTTTGCTTGTTTCAGGAACCCATGCGTTGAGCACGCTTTTTTCGCTTTCAGACTGATCAGAGCTTCTCCTTACAAGGGTGGCTCTGACCTTCCTTATCTGAAAGCTGGTGTTGAGCGTGCTTATTATTCTGCACAGGGCTGTTGTGTTGCATGAAACAACCCTTAGGAACCTTTTGCCTGCTGCCAGCTCAAAGTTGCAGTCGCTGTTAAAGGAAAAACCTGTGAGGTCATGCTTCTCCCCACCCTGGAATACCGACTTAAGCCCGGGGTAGTTGCTGTAGATAGCGAGGTTTTCTTTTCCCTTGCCCTTTGGGGCGCAGTCAACAACAGCATCACATCCGTCAAGAAGCTCCTTCAGGCTTCCCTCGGCATAGTAGCCTGCTTCATCAAACTGCTTCCTGTCGCTTTCGTTCAGGCAGAATACTTTTATGCCTTTTTCCTGAGCCTCATCCACCCTGTAGTCTGCTGTTGCCTTTGTAACGCCAACAATGTCCATGTCTGGCTGCTTCATGACAGCATCAGCAACCCTTCTGCCGATGGTGCCGTAGCCGTTAATACCAATCCTGAGCTTTGAAATCAGCATTCACCCTTGCGCTTTAGCTTGTGTGTTATCTCGCGTGCAGGAGCTTTTCCATCTCCTGCTCTTTCTTCAGAAGCTTTTCCATCTGGCGCTCTTCTTTCTTGAAGTCCTCCCTTATTTTGAACCTGGGCTCGAGTTTTGCAAGTATCTCCATTACACCGGTATACTCAAGCTCGTTCATGCCAAGCATTGCAGGCCCTGAAAAGCCCTGTTCCCTGAGAGCTAATGCTTTCTCAGCTGCCTTCGCCCTTACAGAGTCCCAGACAGGGTCAGCGTCAAACATGTCAACGCCGTCAGTGAGCTTGCCATTGTGCACGCAAAATCCTTGCGCGCAGACTATTGGCGGCCCGTCAAAGAAGCTCGCACCCTGACCGACCTTTACAGGCGTCAATGGCCCGTTATGGCTGCCTCTCATAAATCCTGCTACGTAATGGCATATCTTGAACGGAGACAGAACCTCGCCTGTTGCCGGGAACTGGCTTTGAGTCCTTACGAGCATCGGCGGGTCGTCCTTTCCGGTATATTTGCCTGCAATGTTGTGCAGCCTTGTTGTGCCGACGGCTACCGCCTGCTCGCCTGTAGCCCTGCTGTAAATGCCCTCAATTACAAACCTGTCATTATCCCTGATTAATGCGGCAAGCTCATAAAGCTCCTCTGGTGTGTTCAGCTCGATAACCCTGTCGCCCTCAGTATACGTTACATCCATCACCTTAAACTTGAACCCCTGGCTCAGCTTCGAGCTTAGCAGCAGGCCTGCGCAGTTCATCGGGTCTGCAAACCCAAGATAAAGCGGCAGGTTAAATGCGCCAGCATCGCACTTGTCTGCTGCGAAAACAATGAATGGCTCGTTAGGCCTTTCCTCAATCTCCATCTCAGCTACTGAAGGCCCCATTCCCTTGACGTTGCCTGAAAAAGCATCCTTGAGCATGTCCTGCCCCGCTCCATAGAGCCCCTGCTCCTTGGCAATCTTTGTCGCAAAGGTGAAAGCGTCCCATGCAATCTTGTGCACTTCAGGGCTGTCCTTGCCCTGTGCGTGAGTCATCAGGATTCCTATGTCATCACCGATTGAAAAGACCCTGTAATCCATTGCCCACTGGCTTTTCCCAACAAAATCCTTGATTGCAGCCAGGACCTCCTTGCTCGGCCTTACATGCCCGCCGATGGAGCCAATGTCAGCTTTTATCAACGTTATAGTAGTCTTCATTCAAACACACCTCCACAACAACCTTTTTACATATTTCAACGGCTCATCACCATAGTGTATGATGAAGTAAGATAAAATATGAGCTTATATTTAAAGATTGTTGTGCTGTGGTGCAGCATTGTGTGCAAAAAAAAACGTATGGAGGAATATAGAAACGTATTTATACTTGTCTTTGGAGAAGATTGCTTTAATCACAATTTAGTTTAACTTAGTGGCTTTATAGTGCAAATAGTGCAAAAGGGGTGTGCGTTTTTGGTTAAGCCAGTCAGACAAAGAATTGGTTTTATTTTCCTGCTTCTGCTGCTTGTTGCCATCTTGGCTTACTCTGCTCCTGTTTTTGGTGTTGTAAGCAGCGGCACGGCAAGTCTGAATGTTTCCAGCTACATCAGCTTAAGCGACGGCACAGTAAGCAACCTTTCAGGCCACGTAAAATGGGACAACAGGTCAGGCATACAGGCAAGCACCTGGGCTGCAAGCACGCAGAACGGCTTTTTCAACGCAAGCCCTGGCAAGATTCATTCTCTCGGCCCCAAAAGCAACCTAAGTATCTACAGCGTGCCTAACGGTTCTGACTTGTTCTACGGCCACTTGTATTACGAGAACCTTACTGAAACCATCTGGGCTGTTGGGGACAGTTTTGCTGTTATGACCAATAACAACACTTATGGATTCATAGAGGTTAATAGCATAGCGTTTGGCAGCCACGTTAACATAACATGGAAGTTCCAGAGCAATGGCAGCAGCTCGTTCAGTGCCGGCTCTGGCGATTCTCAGCTTACAGGCTGCCTTAGGCACACGACAGAAGCCGCTTGCTGGAATGCCAGCACTAATGGTGAGACGTGCTACTGGGATAATTTCATAAAATCGTGCCAGCAAACTGTTGGCGGAGGGGGCACTGGAGGCGGTGGCGGGGGAGGGGCAGGTGCCAGTAACAAGACAGACTGCTTTGTTTTTGATGGCAATAAGGCGGGCTGCGGAAACATAACTGTCTGCAAGTGGTTCGATTCCGAAAGCATTTGCGACCCTAATCCCAGCTTCGACTATGCCAAGGGCGTGACGTGCCCGGACTTTGTTAACAAAACCGCTTGCAACAACCAGCCCTTCACCTCTCCGTTGTGCACATGGAACGGCACAGGTGCTGGGGAACTTCCAGTGGGGAATTGCAGCGCTAACATCACTAAAACGTTCAACAGCTTTCCTGCTGCGCCGTATACTAACTGCGAGGCAGCCCCGAACCAGGGCAACTGCACCTTGCTGACCAACACTTATTTCATGCCGTGTGAGTGGGATGGCAACAAGAACGAGTGCAAGGCTGCGCTTCATGGCATCTTCGGCGGAGATTCAGGAGGCAACTATTTTGACATAAGCACAAAGTCATCTTGCGAGGCATCTGGAGGCACTTGGAAGACAGAGCAGTACACCTATACCGACCAGTACGGCAATACTCAGACTTCCAGTGGCTCGTGGTGCGAGGCTTCATTCGGCAATTTCGGGAAAGAAAGCTGTAACGATGCCTGCTGGGCTTGTGAGAAGCAGAGTGACGGCACTAACTGGGCTGATGCTGCAACCGCTGCGCAAAAATGCACGAACTCTACGCTCGGCTTTTGCAAGTTCATATCAGATACAAATGCCTGGAACGGCCAGGGCTGGTGCGAGCCTGAGAGCTATATAGGGTTTGGGTTTGCGGACTGCAGCACCAACTGCTTTGGCTGCTTCAAGAACAACACGTGCGGGACAAGCGCTGCAAACTGCTCCTGGGTTCCTGACACGTTCAGCTATGACATAAATGGCGATGGCAAGTTCAACTCTTCGGAAGACGGCTGGTGTGACAAAAAGCTTGTAGCTGACAAGAAGGACTGCAGCAAGACATGCATGGCCTGCCAAACCTCTAACGCCTGCACAACAAGCGCCTCAAACTGCACGTGGAACACCACAGGCTCTTTCGCGCAGTTCTGCCACCTGAACTCTACCCTGCAGGAGATTTGCTTCCTGCCCGGCGATGAGGACAACGACGGGCAGTTTGACTGCGCTGACGTTGATAGTTGTAATCAGGACCCGTTCTGCGGCTTCGGATTCGGCAGTGGCGCCGGAGGTTCTGGACTGGGCGCTGGAACCGTGAACAACACAGCATGCATACAGCATGACAACAACCAAGCTAACTGTCTCCTCCAAAACGGCACGGGAATTATGAACCTCACGCCTGTGTGCTACTACCATCCTGCTCCTGGTCAGGAAACATCATTCCCGACTGTTGGCTGGTGCGACCCCGTATTCGAGCAGAACATGATTGGCGGTATGCTCGTCGACACCCCTCCTGAAATTATAGGCGTTGATAACCTTAATGACAACATCTCAGGCCAGAACTGGACCGACATTGGCGGCGTGGGCATTCACGAAAGCCCGGGAGCGCAGGAGAAGCTTGACCTGGGCATAGGCATGAAGAACCTCTCGCACTTTGCCGGCTGTAACAAGGTCGGCAGCTTCAAAACTACCAGTAAGAACCTCACGACAAAGTTTTACCGCTTTATTGATTCTGACAATAACGCAAGCTCTGGCTGCGCTGTAAACGGCACACTGCCTGAGGGCGCGCAGTTCAACGAAACAGGCTTTGACTACAAGTTCTTCTACTCGGAGAACACAACAAGCGGCGAGTTCAAGGTTGCTTTCAAGTGCTACTCAGGAACGTGGATTCCTTTTTCAGCACAGCTTGCTGTTATGAAGGAGCTGTGCGTGCTGCCACCCGGAAGCCTGGGGCTTGATGTGCCAAGCGAGTTTGTCCCAAGCAGCGCCCAGGTGCTTGTCATCAACAAGGTTGACATAGGCAGCCCGAAAAATGCTATAAGAATCATGGTTATGACTGCTAACAGCAGCGGCAACCACACCGACCTTGCCGAGGCAGGCGCTGGAAGCAACGAATCAAACCCTGTTGACATTGCCGGGCCATTCTACTACACTCCCGGGAGCATTGACAAGAAGTTTGAGAACTGCCAGGCAACTGGACAGGACCTTGACGGCGATGGCCTGACAGCTGACAACGACCCTGACTGCACCTTGTTCAAGAAGTTCGGGTTCGTGCCCTTTGAGGGCGGCCCGCAATGTAAAGACGGCAAGGACAACGACAACAACGGCAACATTGACTGCAATGACGTGAGCTGCAAGTATGACCCATTCTCCGGATGCCCGGGAGGCTTTGGCATGAGCTGCGACCCGACTGACAAAAGCCCGCCAGGCCAGAAGTGGCTTGATGCCAGCATTTTCCCGGAAGGCGCATCAATCTCGTTTGATTCCGACGAGCCCAGCAACGGCACAATCGCATTTTACGGCAACGATAGCAAGTGCTTAACCCTCAACTCAACGATAAAGGACTACGGGCTGACAGATGCAACCACGGGCAACGAGTACAAGTCGTGGCACGACGCAGTAATAGACAGGTACAGCGTAAACGCCACATTGAGCAGCAACAAAACGTATTACTACAAGTTCAAGATGTGCGACCTGTGCGGCAACTGCTTATCAGGCGCCTGCACGAACTTCACGACCACTGCGAGCTATTCAGATTACGTGTTCAAGCCTGTTCCGAACTCAGGGCTTCAGATAGACATCCCCCAGTTGGGTGTGTCTGGCGATAGCATGACTTACGGCAAGAAGGTAAACGCGTCCAATGCCCAGAACATTGACATAACAGTCAAGGACCCGACCATTGGCTACAACATCACACTGCACAACGTTTCGGTTTTCTCTGCAGCAACGATCAACATAACCACGCTGTACAGTTCAAACTCTAGCAACAAGTACGTCGGCATAAATACTACAAGCTGGAATACAATTATGCAAAAGCTCGGCGTTAAGTATGTTACAATAACAATACCTGATAACGGCACCCAGCTTTGGAAGTGCGACGATGATAACTTGTCGAACTGCTTTGACATGACCAGCAACGCCAGCTGCACCTTCGGCACTTCAGTCACTAACTGCACAATGTCGGTAGGAACAGGCCTTGGCTTCTCCTATTATGGGGTGCAGGGCACAAAAACTTACACAAGCGGAGGAAGCAGCCAGTCACCAAGTGGCAGCGGCGGTGGAGGCGGAGGAGGAGGCGGTGGTGGAGGAGGAAGTGCCTTGGTCTCTGAAAGCTCGCTGCTGCAGAAGGCCTTAAGCGCAGGTGACTCGGGAACCTTCACTTACAAGAAATTTGCCAGCCTTGGCGTTTATGAAATAGTTGCTGAGGCCGGAGCAGCCGCAACCAACCCCTCAGTAACTGTCAGGGAGACCAACCTGGCTGTAAACGTCGCAGCGCCAATCCCGAAAGAAGCGGGAAACGTGTACAAATACCTGTCGATAACAAAGGCCAACCTTGAAACGGTTACAAAGGCAACGATAAAGTTCAGCGTTCCGACTGAGTGGTTCACCAACAACAGCTTAGATCCATCCACCACTTCGCTAAACAGGCTTGTCTCCAACAGCTGGGTCAAGCTGCCGACAAGGCAGGCTGCATCCGGGGATGCCAAGTTTACAAGCTACGAGGCTGAAAGTGAAGGGTTCTCGACCTTCGCGATTGCGGCAGAAAAAGCAAAGGCCAAGCCGGTTGTGACAGCTCCACCAGTGCCGACAGGCGCTGTTGTTCAGGAAACGCCTGCACAGCAACCTGAGGATGTGCAGCCTCAACAGCAGGCAGCATCAGCCAAGGAAGGCAGCAGTCTTGGGTTTGTGTCAAGGACTCTGCTCACCATTATCGTAGCTATTGTCGCTGTGCTGGTCCTTTTGGAGGTCCTGCACAAGCTCCACAAGAAAGTTCCGCCAAAGCAGTAAGGAAGCAGTAAATAGGGCAGGATTAGTCCTATTAGCTCTTGTTCTTATTGCCGGCTTATGCCTTCAAGGTATCTTTCTGCCTCAAGCGCTGCCTGGCAGCCCATCCCGGCTGCCGTGACTGCCTGCCTGTATACCTTGTCGTGAACATCGCCAGCCACAAAAACGCCTGGCAGCTTCGTCCTCATCCTGCCATCAGCGATGATGTAGCCGTTCTCGTCCAGCTCCAGAACGCCTTTGAACACCGCGCTGTTCGGGATGTGGCCAATCGCCAGAAAGACCGCATCTGTTTTCAGTTCGCGGCTGCTGCCATCATTAACGTCCTTTATTCTAACCTCGGTTACTTTTTTGCCGTCTCCAAGAATCTCCTCAACAGAGGAGTTCCAGACGACCTTTATTTTGCTGTTGCCGAGAACGCGTTCCTGCATTATCTTGCTGGCTCTTAACTGGTCTCTGCGGTGTATTATCGTGACAGAGTTCACCACTTTTGCCGAAAATAAGGACTCCTCGCATGCGCTGTCGCCTCCTCCAACAACAACAATATCCTTCCCGCCGTAGAACGGCGCATCACACGTTGCACACGTATGTACGCCCCTGTTCCAGTATTTCTTCTCTGATTCGAGGCCAAGCAGCCTGGCCGATGCGCCTGTGGCGATGATAACTGATTTTGCCTCTATTTTTTCCCCGTCAACGACCATTTCGTAAATGTTCTTCCCTTTAACCGAAAATTGCTCAACATTCCCGTCCTTGAACCTCGTGCCAAACCTCTTTGCCTGCGCCCTTGCCTTGCTAATCATCTCAGGACCCATCACGCCTTCCGGAAAGCAGGGGTAGTTCTCAACAGCTGTTGTAAGCATGAGCTGGCCTCCTTCCTCCTTTCCTGAAATAACCAGAGGGCTGAGGTTTGCCCTGGCTGCGTAAATTGCCGCAGTGAGGCCTGCTATTCCTGCCCCGATTATTACGAGTTTTTCCATGCCAGAATGCGGCTATTGGCGGTTATTTAAATTATTTCCCTTTGAAGAAAAGGAAAACCTTAAGGAAGCTGGGCAAATTATTTTTAAATAAAACAGGACTCCTGTTTTCTTTATGGCGTTGACTTTGCCGGAAATGCGGCCCTTAAAGTGCAAGCTTGTAGAGGCTATAACTCCAGAGCTGCTGCGGCAGAATTCCGGTGATGGTAATGCTTTCTATTTGGTCACACCTATCGAGCTGGGGCTTATGGCTCAATACGTTCCCTCGACAGCTTACCGTTTTTCTCGCGAGCTTGGACTGCCTTTTCCAGAGGAAACTGCCGAGCGAAAGGCAATGCTGGCTTTTCAGCTTCAGTCAGAGATAGTTGCCAAGGGCTCAACCATTGATTCTGGAATAATAAACGGAAGAAGGGATGCCGGAAGCGTAAGTAGCAAAATCTACCAGCTTAAGAGGTTGTCAAATATTTTCAGAATGCTTGGCGTGAAGCCGCCTGAAAAGATTCCTGCAGACGTCCTTGAGCACGGTAACCTTGATGAGATTCTGATAGCTGCGAAGCTGCGCTTTGCAGAATTCATGAAAATACTTCCTGACTGGATGCTGCCTGTCCCTGTCTCCGTGAAGCGCGCAGACCTCGATAGCGATCAACGAAAAAGGTTCGCCTACCTCGAAGACATATTGGGGATAGCCGGTGACAATGCAGTGGGTGTGGCTCTTTACGGCTCTGCCTCCCGTGAAACTGACCAGGCAAAGTTTTCTGACTACGACAACTACCTCGTTGTTAAGGACGGCTCTCTGCCACAGCTTTACCCTTATCTTGTCGGGAAGCGGTTTGTGAACCCGTTTGATGGCAAGCCTGTCAGCTTTAATCTGATTGAGGAAAGCACTTTCACGAAGTTTGCAAGGATGCACCACGACCCTAGCGAGAATCTTGAAAGCGGCCTGGTGCTTTACGGGGAGCTGAAGTTTCCTGTTGCTTCTGGGACGGAAACCATAGAGAGGGGCGTATCGCACGCTGTACTAAGGGCGAAGGCTTTGAAGTCTGCTGCAATCTGGGTCGCGCAGGAGCCCGATGTGCTTTCCGGCAAAGAGCCGCTTTTCAGTTTTTTCCAGAAGTCACCGGTATTTATCGTCCAAGCAGGGCTAAACCATGCCCTGGGCATTGCCTCAAGGTCAAGGGACGATATTGTGGCCGCCATGCGGAACATTAGCGGCGGCTCTGCCCTCCCTTACCAGCCCGATGCCGCCTACCTCAGGGATGCAACACACCTGGCTGTGACCTCGGCAACCTTGCTTCTTGAACACTTCTTCAGTGGAAAGCAGTTTCAGAACAGCTTCATGCAGGGAGTAGGAATGCATAGCTATAGCGAGCAGAGGCCAGAAGTTGTGCAGGCTGGAAGTTAAGAGGCAGAAGCTGGTTTAATCCGTGTCTACCCTTGGTGCAAGCACGAAAGCCATCATTACCTTGTCTACTGTGCTGTATGTAAGCCTGAGCGGGTAGTCCTTGTTGAACTGTATTACGACCTTGTCAGAGAGCTTGCTGCCCTCAATCATCTTCTTCAGGTACTCAACAGAATACTTTGCCTTGACCTTTTCCCTTGCGATTACCTTTGTGCTCTCGGACTCCTTTATCTCTATTGCTGCGCTGTTAAGGTCGCCCTCTGCCTGCAAGGTGAGCTTGCCTGTTTCGGCAATCAGGCTCACGGACTCTGAGACTATCTCGGCATCTACTATTGCCTCGTTGAAAAGTGTTGCATCTGTCTCAACGCTGACAGGGAATGCAAGCTCTGGCACCTTCTGCTCCTTTTCCTCTGTATCGATTAAGGGCAGGCTGAATGTCCTCGTTGATGCTGACCTGAGCTGTATCTTGAGCTTGTTGCTGTCAAGCTCCAGGCTCAGCATGTCGCTTGGGTTTGCCCTCCTGAGTATCTGCCTGAAGTTGGTAAGGTTTATTGCTATGTCTGCCGGCTTTTCAATGTCATACTCTGTAAAGGCTGTCGGGAGAAGCTTGAATATGACCATCGCAACGTTAGCCGGGTCCATGGCTACGAGCTCAATACCATCCCTGGAAATCCTCAGCTTTGCCTCGTTGACAAGCTCAGAAATTATGGCAATGCTCTCCTTAAGGTACTTTGGCTCTGAAAGCGTCAGCCTCATCTTTTAACCCCAAAATCAGTAATTAACTCCGAAAATCCCCAAATCAACCGCTATTAACCACTGGACAGTTTTTGCCGCTATTTAAATATTTTTTGCAGCCCTGGGGTCTGCGGCGTTGCATTAGCTTTTTATGCTAAAGCGGACTCCCGAAAGCAGGCTATGGCTCTGGAGTTAAAGTTTGGAAATAGGATAAGCGATGAAGGCAAAGAAAGGCTGAAGGCTTCGATTGCTTACTCTTACATGGAAGCGTTTTCGGTACTCCACAACTCCTCTTATTTTGAAACACTGCCCGGGAGAAGCAGGAAGGAGCAGCTGGGATTTATGCGGCAGTATGTGCGGGACTATGACACCGGGCTGTATAAAGAGGTTACCGGGAGGATGCTGAGATGGGCGGCTGAAGAGGGACAGAGGCCCAGACACGTCCTTGATGGAGGCAGCGGTCCAGGCATTTCGGCACAGGTCGTACTGCAGGAGACTGCACCTGAAAAAATGACCTTAGTGGATGTGTCCGGAGCTGCCTTGGAACTTGCAAGGGAACGTTTACAACAGTTCAATGGTCCTACGAAAATTAGCTACAAAATAGGCAGGGTTGAGTCCCTGGAAGAAGTGATAATGGAACCCGTCGATATGGTTCTCATGCGCTCAGTTGTAAGGTTTGTTCATCCCTCGAACTACAAAGCAATGTTTAGCAGAATGAGAGATATTTTGAGGCCTGGAGGTGTAGTGCTGTTAGATCTTCCGTATTTTTCCCCGAAGCTTGAATTTTTTGATGCGGCGTGCGCTGAAGCCCTCGGAAAAGCACTTGGCAAGACTTTTGGCATACCTGAACTTGGGAATGACTACTGTTATCCGCTTCCAGAATCGCTGCTTGCTGCAGCAAATGCTGGCCTAGCGGCTGCCGGCTTCAAGACCGTAAAAGAGAAGACATTCATTGAAGTGCCCAGTGCTGAAGCTCAGATTAGGATAATTTCAATGCAGCTGTGGTACGCAGCTATGGCGCTGGGGAATCACCCGGCCGATTTCGAGTTGTTTGTTAAGAAAAAAGATAAACTGGCAACCGAGGTGGTTTCTTCATTGTCAGGACGGAAACTCCATTACAGTTCCCCAGTCGCCGTAATGGCCGTAAAGGACTAAGTCAATGTAATGCAAGGTCACTTTCTTCCCTCCATGCTTAGGCCAAGGAGGGAAAACCCAAACCTGCATTACGCCGATTGGGTCCAGTCGCAACAGCGACTTGGGAGTGAGTGTTGCTAAACACCACGGCAGCAAGCAGAACCACAGACTCAGGACAAAGCTGCGTTCGTGAAAAAATTTTAAGCAGGCCGCTTCTGTCACGGCGCATGGCAGCCAGTTCCAGACAGCCGAGCGTGCTCGAAAGCCTGACAACACTTTCTGAAGATGGCGTTATGGCCCTCAGTTTGGCAATAAAGGAAGAAATTCTCAGTGCAGCAAACAATTTCAGCAACTCTGCATACTACACGGATACGGCTCAGAAACCGCACAGTGAAAGGCTGGCCAGAATGGAGGCTTACGTCGACCATTTCGACAGGCCGGACTGGAATGGAGTAACTGCACGCATGTTATCATGGCTGCTGTCAATGGGACATTATCCCAAGACAGTTGTGGACGCTGGCTGCGGGCCAGGTCTCTCCAGCGAGGTAATTCTTCGCAAGCTGGAGCCTGAGAGGCTCATACTCGTGGACATGATACCGGAAGCGCTTGATATGGCAAAAATGCGACTGGAACCAGTAGCTGGAAGCCGCACCAAGCTTGATTACATGCCTGGCAACTTCCAGTCTCTGGACACGCTTATTCAGGAACCAGTGGACCTTATAGTGATGCGGGCTGCGTCGCGCTACCTGCCAGAGCATCTTCACACTGGCACTTACAGAAAGATGAGAGAAATGTTGTCCGAAAGCGGCGCCGTTTTGCTGGACGTTCCCATCGAGAAGGGCTTTCTTACGCTAGAGTTGATGAAAGCATTTGCACAGGCTTTGACCAAAGTGTTTCAAATTCGGGATCAGAGACTTGTGGAAGCTGCCAAATTTCCCTTTTCCCTGGAGCCATCGGAGGGTGAAGAGGCTGAACAAAAGTATTTGGCCGACGCTGGATTCTCTAACCTCAGTCAGAGGCAATTCTGCAATTTGCTGCAAAAGGGCAAGAAGAAAGAACTTATTGATCACTTTGTTAAAAGGGCCGCATATGTCGTCAGACAGAGCCTAACAGATTACCCGCTGGTGATTGGCAAGCAGGATGAACTACACAGGGAACTTGCACAGAACATTTTATCTCGCACGCTGCCCTTCGGGTCTATAGTGGCGTTCCTGGCAGAAAAATAAGGGCTACATAAGGGATAAGTAATATCGGAATTCAGCTTAGGCAAGGACAATGCGCTGCCCGTCATGCGCCATGTGGACCTGCTTTTCGCTGTAGCCAAGCCCGAGGGCTATGTGCTTCAGGGCTTCCTTTGACCTTCGCTCGCCATGTGACGGGAAGATGTGCCTGGGCTTCAGCAGCTCAAGAAGGCGCTTTAAGTCCTGCCCTGAGGCGTGTCCTGACTGGTGGACGTCCTTGAACATCCTGACGTTTGACTTTTTAAGGTGCAACTCAAGTCTTTCCCTGTTCCTCCTGTTTGTGGGCGTTGGTATTACCCTGCACGAGAACACGACGGCGTCCTGAGGCCCCAGGTTGAAGTGCAGCAGGCCGGAGGCAATCCTCGAAAGCACTGACTTTGGCTCACCCTGGTGGCCCGTGCAGATGATAAGGTATTTTTCCTTTCCATCCCGGTCTATTCTCCTGAGCTTTTCGCCTACCTTGGCGGAGAACCTCACAATCTCTGCCTTTTCTGAAAAGTTGACCAGCTTCAGCTCCTCGGCAGCCGAGATGTATTTTGACATGCTTCTTCCCAGCACGACCACGCGCCTTCCAATTTTGTGGCCTATCTCTATTATGCTTTTCAGCCTTGCAATGTGCGATGAGAAAGTTGTGACAATAATGCCCCGGCCACTGTGGCTTTGCGCCATAAGGACATCATCGAGCATCTCTTTCGCAACCTTTTCTGATGGCGTTTTCGCATCAACATGGGCGTTGGTGCAGTCAACAAAGGCTGCAAGGACACCCTCCTTTCCAAGCTGCTGCAGCCTTGCATAGTTCGGGGGCTTGCCCAGTGTTGGGGTGTCATCTAACTTGAAGTCGTTGGCGTAAACAACCGCGCCATGGGGCGTGTGGACCGCTACAGTTGCTGTGTGGGGCGTGGAATGGGTGGTGTTTATGAGCTCAACCTGCAGCTTTTTTGAAACAGCCACCCTGCCATTGAGGTCTATCACCTTCAGCTTGTTCTTCAGCCTTGTCCCGCTGTCATCAAGGAGGTGCTTGAGGACCTGCATGGTGTACGGAGTCCCTATTATTGGCGCGTCATAATGGCCTGCCAGGTAAGGTATTGCCCCCAAGTGATCAAGGTGTGCGTGGCTTGGCACTATGGCCCTGACCTTGCCTTTCCACTCCTTCAGCAGCTCGTCATCAGGCACTGCCTTTGCCTTGATCAGCACATCCCTGTTCAGCCTGACAACATCCTCCTCGTCGTCATCGGTTACTTTTATGTAGTTCTCGAGGTGCAGCCCCATGTCGCATATCACGACCTCATCGTCAACTTTCACGGCAACCATGTTCCTGCCGACTTCATCAAACCCAGAAACAGTACATACTTCAACGGTCATTTTTTCCAATAGCGCTGCTTCAGCAGCAGCCTGTTTTAATAGTTTTCTATCGGTCAGCTCTATGGCTGCAACCACAGTTAAATTTAATAAGCGCTTGAATATCCGCTTGGATTGACCCCCAAGGCAAAGGAATTCGCCTGGGCCCAATCGCAGCGGCGATTTGGGCTTTCCTAAAGGGTCATGCGGGGGTGGCAGAGCCCGGTCAACGAAAACCGCGGGTTTTCGAGGTCATAAACCTACGGTTTCCGACCAAATGCGCAAGCTTCAGACGACCTTTTTACTCGCTGCGGCGAGCAAAAAGCTCGACCAAAAAACGTGAAAAGGTTGCGGAAAAGCTTGTCCCTTAGTGCAGTTCACAGGAAAAGGCTTCTATGGCTCCCATGGTGCAGGGCAAGGAGTCTACGATGAAAGCAATGCGCTTTCACGAGTTTGGAGGCCCTGAGGTTTTGTCTTACGAGGACGTGCCAAGGCCTGCTCCGAATTTTGGCGAGGCCCTTGTCAGGGTCAAGGCAGCTTCCCTGAACCGTATAGACATCTGGGTTGAGAAAGGCGGCTATTACAAGCCAAGCCTGCCTCACATTCCCGGAAGCGATGCCGCAGGCATTGTTGAAGAAGTCAAAGCTAGCGATGCTGCCGATGCCTCGCTTGTCGGCAGGAAGGTAATTGTTTATCCCACTTTGGCATGCTTCCACTGCAAGTACTGCATCGAGGGCAGCCACAACCTCTGCGCCAGTTACAAGACACTAGGAGCCCAGGTTGACGGCAGCTACGCAGAGTACGTGACTGTCCCTGTAAAAAACCTGATAGGCATGCCACCCAATTTGAAATTCGAGGAGGCTGCTGCCCTCCCTTTGACATTTACAACCGCTTACCACATGCTCGTTGACAGGGCAAAGGCCCAGCCAAACGAAACTGTTCTGGTCTTGGGGGCAGGAGCCGGCGTTGGAGTTGCTGCAGTCCAGATTGCAGCGCTTTTGGGAGCAAAGGTCATTGCGACATCATCAAGCGAGGAAAAGCTGAGAAAAGCGCAAAGGATTGGTGCCGACGTCACGGTAAACTATTCTGAGGAGGGCTGGGCTGATGAGGTCATGGCAGCCACGAACAACAAAGGCGTTGACGTCATAATTGACCATATCGGAGCAGAGACGTTCACGAAGGGCATAAGGTGCCTTGCAAAGAACGGCAGGCTCGTCAGCTGCGGAGTCACTTCCGGCAATGAGGCAACGATAAACATCCGCGAGCTTTTCATGGCACAGCGCTCAATCCTTGGCTCGGTTTCAGGTACGATGAAGGATTTCCTTGCAGTAACAAGGCTTGCTGCCGAGAACAAGATAAGGCCTGTGCTCGACTCTGTTTACCGCCTCAGGGAGGCAAGAAAAGCGCAGGAACGGCTCCTGTCAAGGCAGTCGTTTGGGAAGATAGTTCTGGTGCCATAGTTTTTTTGGTCAAGCCACAAGTCGCTTTTAGCGACTGTGCCCAGTCGAGCTTTGCTCGACTTGGGTTTTTGTGAGCATCAGCGAACAAAAAGGTTGAGTGGGGCTGCTGGGACATTCGAGCCTTTTCCGCCAGCGCTTTTGCCGAGCGCACGAGGGAAAAGGGCTGTTCGAACCCAGACTACGTCGTTTTTCTAACCCGTTTTCCCCCAGGGCTTTTTCACCGGGTGAAAAAGGGCTGCCCGAACGGCGTGTGTTACCAAGTTGCACTACAGCCCCAATAAGTCTCCGGCAACTTAGAACCCTATTTAAAGATATTCTGTCAAGCCTGCTGTTTTGAAATCTTAACGTTGTTCTTCTGCTCCAGCAGCTTGGCTATGGCTATCCAGTCCTCTTTGGCAAGGCCCTTGTCCATGCCTTCCTGGAGGATTTTGACAGTGGCTGCAGCGATTGGAAGGGTTAATTTCAGCTTTTTTATCTCCGAATCAGCCAGCTTGTGGTCCTTGTTCATCAGCTCAAGCAGGAAGGTTGGTGAGAAGTCGCGCTGCAGGATGCTTGGCATTTTGGCAGTTGCAACCCCGCTTTTGGCTCCTGAGTTGTCAAACGCTTCAATTATTACATCAATAGGCAACCCTTCCTTCAGGCCAAGTACAACGCCTTCAAGATAGCTTTCAAGAACCATCGCCTGGGTCAGGTTAAGGGCAATCTTCATCCTCTGGCCGTAAGTGTTCGGGCCGCAGTAGATGAGACGCTTACCCATAGCCTCAAGCACATTGCGGCACTTTTCAAACACCTCTTTTTTGCCGCCAATCATGTAAAGCAAAGTTCCCTCTGCAGCTCCCTTCATCCCGCCAGTTACAGGCGCATCCAGAAACTCTGCGCCTTTCTCAGCGCATTTCCCGGCCATCTCAGCAGTCAGCTCCACAGAGGTTGTGCTACTGTCAATCAGGATGTTTTTTCTGGACAGCGAGGACATTATCCCGCTGCTGCTGTAAAGAATATCCCTTAGCGAAGCGTCGTTGGAGACGCACATAAGGACAACCTCTGCCTTCCCGCAGAGCTCTGCAGGCGTATCAACGACAGTCGCTCCCTGAATGGCTTCTGCCTTCGGCCTTGTGCGGTTGTAGACGAAAACATTGAAGCCTGCCTTAACGAGGTTGCGGCTCATTCCCGAGCCCATTGTGCCTATGCCGGCGAAGCCAACGTTTTGGATTACCATAAGAATCATCACAGCTTGTCAAAACTTGTCTTTCCAGAAAGCAGTTGCCACAAAATGCCGGGCAATTCTTTTATTTTTACCCTTGCTTGCTTTGTGGTGTCTCTATCACGAATTGTCACAGCATGATCTTTAAGGGAGTCAAAGTCGAAAGTAACGCAAAAAGGTGTCCCGACCTCGTCCATACGAGCATATCTGCGCCCTATAGAGGCGTTTTCGTCGTAGAAGCAGCTGAAGTCCTGTCTCAGCTCGTCGTAGATTTTTTTCGCGGCCGCAACTAATTCCTCTTTATTCGACAGCAGCGGGAATACTGCAATCTTAATCGGTGCCAGCTTAGGATTCAGGTGCAAGACAATGTTCTCCCTCTTGCTGTCGTATTCGTAAGCGTCAAACAGGAACACCAGAAAAGTCCTGTCAACTCCAAGCGAAGGCTCTGCGACAACGTGAGGCACGACTTTTGCGCTGGTTTCGGGGTCAAAATAGCTCAGGTCCTTGCCTGATGCCTTGATGTGCTGCTGCAGGTCATAATCAGACCTGTTTGAGGTGCCTTCCAGCTCTTTCCAGCCAAAGGGAAAGTTGTATTCCAAGTCCCAAGTATCGGTTGCGTAGTGGCTTTTTTCCTCTTTCACGTGTTGCCTTATTCTCAAATTCTCAGATTTTGCGCCAAGCCCGACAAACCAGTTGTGCTCAAACGCGAGCCAGTAGGCATGCCACGGCAGAATCAGCTTCTTGTCAAGCATTTCTTTTACCTTCATCTTTTTATGCTGCTCATCTTTCTTCTTCTGCATTTCACTTGTTAACACGTTCAGGTCGTGGCTGTAAAATTCCTCAACATACGGGCATTTCTCAATTTTGTTTGGATGCACAAAGTATTCTATCTCCATCTGCTCAAATTCCCTGCACCTGAACAGGAAATCCCTTGGCGAGATTTCGTTGCGAAACGCCTTGCCAATCTGGGCTATTCCAAACGGCAGCTTCATCCTGGCGTTTTCCTGCACCAGCTTAAAGTTTGCAAAGATCAGCTGCGCTGTTTCAGGCCTGAGGTAGGCCTCTGCCTCCTTGCCCTCGCTTGGCCCGACAGTTGTTTTGAACATGAGGTTGAATGGCTGGGCTATTTTAAGCTGGTCTGAGCCGCAGCGGGGGCATTTTATCTTGTTCTTTGCAATAGCTTCCTGCAGCTGCTGTGCATTCATTCCCGCAGTTGCTGCTTTTGTTTTGTCTTCAACAAGGTGGTCTGCCCTTGTGCTGTTGCCGCACTTTCCGCATCGTGCCATTATGTCTGTAAAGTTTGCAACGTGCCCTGAAGCCTCCCAGACCTTAGGGTGGGTTATGATGCTTCCGTCAATGCCAACAACATCGGCCCTGCTGCGAACATGAGCTTTCCACCATTCATGCTTGATGTTGTTCTTCAGCTCAACGCCCAGCGGTCCGTAATCAAAGAACCCTGACATTCCGCCGTATATCTCGGAGTTTTGGTAGACAAAGCCTTTCCTCTTGCAGAACGTAGCCATCTCATCTATCGTAAGCTTTTTCGCCTGCGGCTGCTTAGTTTGGGGCTGTTTCTTTTCCTCTGCCATACCAGCTTACCCTTTGGAGAAAGGTATAAATTGTTTGCGGTTTTAGCCTTGTTTTATGCTCAGATTTTCAGCAGAGGCAGCAGCTGCAAATGTTGTTAAAGGCATATCGTCCTATTATGTTCCGCACTACCACAATTCCAGAACCAGCCCCCTTACAGTTTCGAAGAAGCTTGCAAAACGCTGCAGGGACATAACCTACACGCAGGTATGCCGCGGCTTCAAAGACCTGACAAGCGTTAAAAGAGCCCTTGCAAAAGCTGCTGCTGTAAAACAAGTCAAAACTATTTTGGCAGTTACTGGCGACAAAGCTTCTGCAGCAGACATAAGCGTTTTTGACCTGATAAGAATAATAGACAAGAAGCGATTCAGGGCTGCCGCTGCCCTTGTTTTCACAAGGAAGAATGAGGCTGAAAGAGCGGCAAAAAAGGCAGCTGCAGGCGCAACCATTTTCTGCACCCAGCCCGTGTTTCCAAGCAATAGCCACAGACTGGTTAAAGTTTTGCGGCAGTTATCCCTGCAGCACAGCACAAAATGCAGCATCAGCATAGGCGTTTTTGCCCCTTTTCAGGCTGCTGCCTGCAAAAAAGCGGCTAAGGAAAAGCCCGATTTTATCACCGACACGTCCTTTATACATGAACTTGCTGCGGAAGAAAAGAAAGGCCCCTTGGCAGCCTACAGCGCAACAGTCCGACTTGCCAAAAATAACCTGGCTTCAGCTTTAAAGGTGGCCGCCTTGGTTAACAAAAGCAGGAAAAGCCGCTGCAAGGTAACCGGAATCCACTTTTTTGGCCTGGGCGACAGGGTTTTCGGCAAGGGGAATGAGCGGGTCAGGGTTTCTGCCGGGCAGCTGCTGCGAAGCATAACTAGTACATGAAAAAACAATAGGTTTAAGAAAAGAAGCCTAACTCTGTATAGTAATGAAAGCAAAGAGGCCTGCAAAGCCAAGAAAGATACTTTACAAGATAGTTGGGATGTGCAGGCTGTGCAAGACGAGGTTTGTTGTTGACAAGTCGAAGGGCCATTTTTCGGGAAATTATTGCCCG
>JACPBX010000012.1 GCA_016180085.1 Candidatus Woesearchaeota archaeon
CAGGATTCGCTATAACAACTATAACACTTTGCGAGCTTTACAAGGGCGCGTTTTTGTCTTCTAATAAAGAACAAAGCATTGCACAAGTGAATGCGTTTCTTGAAAGTGTAAGTCTTTACACGCAGGATAAGTTAAGCTGCTTATTATTTGGACAAGACTTTGCTCTGCTGAAAGATAAGGGAATGCAGACTGAAGAAGCAGACCTCATGATTGCCAGCATCAGCAAGGCAAACAATTGCATACTTGTTACAAGAAACATTAGGGACTTCAAGAATATTCCAGACTTGGTAGTTAACAGTTGGTAATTGCCAAACAAAGCCGTTTTTGATTAGTTTTTTGGTTGAACTTTTTTGCGAACCGCAGTGAGCAAAAAAGGTCATGCGAAACATTTAAAAACATAAGTTGCGAAGAAGCAATGCAAGTGCGTTTAAGAGGTGCGTGAACTATGTTTCCGGTAGCTGAAGGTGTAATGAAAGTGCTTTTTGGGAAAAAGGGCCAGATGGGCATGATGGGCCCAAGGAAGCCGATAAGCCTGCTTCTCGGCGTTGTTTTCCTGGCTTTTGGGCTTATTCCGCTGCTTAACCAGTTCAAGATTATCGGCTTTACCATACCAACTCTGCCGAACATAGTGCTTCAGGTGCTGGGCATAATCGGAGCGGTAATCCTGTTGTGGGACGCCATCTCAGAAGGCATGACTGCCATGATGGGCTTTCCGCAGATGGCAAGGATGGCGACTTTTGTCATGGCCCTGGTGCTGCTTGCCATCGGGCTGATTCCGCTGCTTAACAGCATGAATATTATCGGCTTCACCCTGCCGGTTCTTGCAGCAATCATTGTCAACGTGCTTTACATCGTAACAGGCGCGCTGCTGCTTTATGGCGGAACGCAGGGATTTTAGGCTTAATTTTCGTTAAGAAATAATAAAAAATTGGTGCTGCTCTAAAGATGGACTTCAGTAAATACGACAAGAGAAAGCTTTTGCTGCTGCTAATTTTCTCGCTGCTTGTTGTGCAGACTGTTGCTGCCCAGAACCTTGCAGACATGCTGGGCAACATACCTGCTTTTGAGGGTTTAAGCGCTGAGAGGGTGGAAGAGCTTTATGATGATTTCTGGTGGCTGTGGGATGCTATCATCTATACCATAATACTTGGCGTGGGGCTCCGGTTTGGCGCTGCACAGTCCAAGGTTTTCGGGGAAAAAGGCGGCATGGTCGGAACAGTAATCGCCTTAGTGCTTGCTTTTGCTGCCGTCTTTGCAGAAAACCAGTTTGGTTTCAATCTCAAGAAGTTTGCCCCGCTGGCACTTGCCATTGCCCTCTTTGCGATTGCATATTTCCTGTGGAATACGATAAAAGGGATGAACCTCGGCAAGGGCTCCAGGATCGTCTTTGCACTTCTTTTTTTGGGGATGTACGGGCTCACCAGCGACTTTCTTAAGGGACTAAGGGAAATGACAGGGAGCTACCTGACATGGATTCCTTCGATAATGGATATACTTGCTGCTGTTTTCGTAATAATGCTGCTAATTGAGCTTTGGAACTTAGTCAGCGGGGCGTGGAAAAGCGGCGGGGGCGGAGGTGGAGGAGGCTTTTTTGGCAGGCGAGTGAATGAAGGGAATGAGGGGGAAACGAGGAGGGACGTACAGGTCAGCGAGCAGGAAGCTCAGCAGATTGCCAACGTGGAACTGTATGAGAAAAAGCTTGACCAGTTTGCAAAAAGGCTTGGGAAGAAGGAGATAGGAGACGAGCGGCAGTTTGAGCAGGATATTGGAAACGCCATAACGCTTGCCGGCGAGGCAGAGAATGCGGAGGCAAAGGCTGAGGAAATCATGCAGGGCGTCCAAGCTGGAAGGTATGGCAAGGACGCAATGAATGGCGTGGAGTCCTTAAGGAAAAAGTATAAAGATGCTGTTGAAAAGATGTTTAACCGCGTCAGGGCAGCCGTAGCATTTGCAAGAGCTCAACGCCAGGCAATGATTGCGGAGTGGAATGAGACTCTGGCTGCTGCTAAAGCAGACATGAGAGTGCGGGGGCTTGTTGCAAACCTTTCAAAGATTGTTGGGACGGATAAGGACCGTTTTCTCAACAACCACAACCTTACTGGGCAAGGGCAGGTTAAACAAGATGTTGAAGCCCTCTTCAAGGCTATTGGGGAGTTCCAGCTGCTTGAGAATGAAAAGAGGCAGGTCTTTGGACCTCAGGAGCAGCAAGCACTCAGGGCGCTTATAGCCGAGACCAACAAGGAGATTATGGACCTGAACGACCTGCTTACCAGAATGGAGGCGCTTAAAAAAACTGGCAACCTCAGAAAAGAGGAGCTGTACCAGATTAAGCAGCACCTTACTGCCTTGCTGGAAATGTCAAAGGTAAAGCAGCACGGCATACAAAGGGCGCAGGACATCCTTAACAGGGTAAGAAACGTTGACAACAAGATAAGACAGGTAGCGGTTGTTTATCAGAGGCTTCTGCCGCAGCTGCAGAGGCTGGTATTGACTCCGAGAACTCCTGCAAAGAATGCAGCGAACCAGCAACTGATGAGAACGTTCAGAATCTAATGCTTTGGGCTTTGCCTACTTTCTGCTCTACCTTCTGCCAATGGTAACAGGCGTTCTAACGTGAATAGGCATTGTTAATATTCTGCCAACTGCGCTGCCAGTCCTGCCAAAAAGTGAAGGCTGGCTTGCTCCTGCGCCGTGATGCCCTCTGGCTGGAAATGGAGCATAAAGCTCACCGCTCGCCGCTCTGCTATGAAGTTCGGCAAGCCACGAATAGGTTTCACGTCTTGGCTCCAGGGCTAAAGACTCGTGCAGGAGCTGCCTTGCCTCATCAGGGAATTGAGGCTCGAGTGTAAGGTAAGCAACAGCTAGCTGGTAAAGCTGTGACGCTTTTTCTTCCTTGCTGATGTGTGCCGCTCTTATAGACTCAGGTGTCAAAGTGCTCATAACGCTTTCTAAAACGTCGTTCCTCACAGAAGTTGGAACACTTTTGGCTGTCTGTGCCTTTTGCCTGTAAAGCCTCACAAGCGCTGTGTTGGCTTCTTGGTCAGCAAGTGTGTCTTTCAACACAGCGTTAAATGCGCCAATTGCCTGGTCTATGCTGCCAATTCCCTGGTAAGCCTTTCCCAAGCCAAGATAAACGGCAGGGTCTTCGTAGCCAAAGATGTGCTCAGCTGTCACTAAATCATCAATTGCCTCCCTGTGCTTTCCGCCTTCCTCAAGGAGCAGGCCTGACTCAGACAACACATAGCCCCAACCTGCACCTTCTAGCAGGTTGTGGATGAAAAAGAAGTCCCTTACCCCGCTTTCAATGCCAAGTGTTGGAATAGTTCCTGTACGAGTACGCGCAACATCATCAAGGTACTGAACTACAATCTCAGCAGCCGGCTCGCCCCGGCCAGCCAGTTGCATAGCCTCGTGCCTGAGCCTGGTGTTGTCTGCGCGAACAGCAGCGTAATTTATAGAAACATCAACTGCTCCAACCCCCCGCAGACCATTGAGGTGCTGCTGGATTTGGCGGTAAGCTGTCTGGTCTGCAGGGCCTGTCATGACCTGCTCTATAAGCCTAAGAAAATTTTCAACCGTGTCCCACTGCTGCTCTTCAGTTTGAAGCTGACGATTAACTTGTGGCCTCAGATTCTGCCTTGCTTGTCTAAACAGATTTGCCGTGTTACTATTCAAGGGACCTCGCACTTGGTTGCCTACTATAATTTCCAAAGTGGCTCCCTTGATATCTGCTACCTCAGCAGTTATAACATCTCGATAATGGTTCTGCCCGTCAAGAACGTTCAGCACTCTGGCAGCAACCAGATTGCCCCTCACAAGGTATTCTCCAACGCTCATTTTTTAATGCACCTTTGACCTGAAAACTCAAAACAGTTCTGCAGATGACTAAAACCAAAAATTAAAAAATAAAAATTGCTCAGCGTATAGCGTACTGAGCAAGCATGACTGTTGCTGCTGTCTGGACTGGCAGCTGATAGTCAACTAGCTGTGTCCTCTGCGCCATGAACTGGTTAGTTGCCAGGCGCTGCCTCAGTCCTTCCAAAACCGCGTTTGGAACCACCAAGGCACCTGCAGCTGGCTGAGGTGTCATGAGCTCGACAAAGCTTGCGAATCTCCTGACAGACTCATATAGCTCGGCAGGGCTGAATGTGGTTCTCATGTTGCCAGTTGTGTTAAGTGTGCCAACAAGCCGCTGCACTGTCTGCATGGCTTGCTGTCGGCCCATTGCTTTAAGGTTCGCTTCGTTAGTGATCTGTTCCAGTGTGGTTTCGAGATTACCCCATTCTGTATCTAATGCGTCAACTTGCTGCTGTATGTTTTGTTTAGTAGCTTGGCGAGCAGTTGCAAACGCATTCTTACTAAAAGCACTTCTTGGCCGAGGTGCTCGAATGACGACTGGATCTGTATTAGGGTTGTAAACGTTTGTGTTGTTTTCCATGACAACTGCAGGTCTTGCATCATAATTCGTTGCCGGGTTTGCTGTAACATTACCATAAGCAACCTGTAACGGAGCTGTCACGTTCTGGCCGTTAGCTGCAATGTAATCAACAGCCATTAAAATTCCTTCAACCATCGCGTTGATTCCATCCTCAACCTTTTGTGCATCTGAAATCCTTCTACGCCCGATGTTTATGCCTAAAACATTTACCATTTCGTCTCACCCTCGCCAATGTTTTTGTTGTTTTTATTACTATTCAATAGTTGAAACAAGAAATCCGTACCCCTATTTAAATCTTTCTATTTATGACTACTGTCAAGTAGTTCCAAATGTGGCGTTACTGGGAAAACGCACTGCCCACTTGAGGCTTGGGCAAAAACCGCATCAGTACGCCTTCCCGAACCACGCAGCAACGCCTTCTTTGCCGCATACCAATTGCAACTGGCGAGATAGAAACATTTAAATATACGTTGTGCACATTGTAATACGATGCTTGCATGCTTGCGGTTAAGGACGCAACGGTTTTGATACATTTGGCGAAGATATCGCTGCTCGAAAGAAGTTGCATTCACTTTAAAGATGTCATTACCCCGAAGCTTGTTTACAAAGAAGTAAGGAAGGGTATAGAAAAGGGCTACGCCGATGCTGTGGTTGTTGTTGAGGCTGTTAGGAGGAACCTTATCAGGGTTAAAAAAGTGAGGAAAAAGCTTGTCAAGAAGTGCAATGCGTTCAGCATTTACGGAGGAGAGGCGGAAGCAGTTGCGCTTTACTGGCAGGAAAAAGCCAGTATACTGGCTACTGACGATGACAACGTCAGGAAAAAAGCCGCAATAATCAGCATAAACGTGGCAGGGACTCCAGCAATATTGCTGAGACTGGTAAAGAACGGCAATATTGGCAAGGAAAAGTTTAAGGAATCGATTTCAGAGTTAAGAAAAGTTGGATGGTTCAGCGAAGCGTTACTTGACAGGGTGTTGATGGAGGGATTAAAATGACTCAAGCTATAGGCGTTAGGTTGCCAAGGGAAGTGCTTGTGAAGATAGAGGAATTGGGGAAGTCTGAACTGGAGGACAGAAGTACTGTGCTAAGGAAAGCGGTCGTGCAGGGACTGAAAGACTTGCTGGCAAAGAAAGCTGCAGGGGATTACCTGAAAGGGAAAGTGACTCTTTCAGAGGCAGCCCGGAAAGCAGAACTGACACTCTGGGAAATGGAAAAATATCTGGTTGACAACGGATTCAAATCGAGCTATTCTGTGGAGGATTTGGAGAAGGAGCTTCGGCTGCTTGAGTAGCAAATTCTAGTAAGCCTTCCCAAAACACGTAACTATTCCTTCCTTGCCGCACACAACGCACTTTCCAGTTTTTTCTTTGCCGTCAATACTCATGCACCTTGAGGATGCTCCGTCGGCGTTGGCTTTAATCTCCTCCTCGCACTTTGCACTGCCGCAGAAAAAACCCTTGGCAAGCTTTTTGTTTTTGACAGCAGCAGCTATTTCGCTTATGCTTTTGACAGCGACAATGCTGTTTTCCAGCTGTTGCTCAGATTTTTTGTAGAGGGAGTTTTGTATTTCGCCAAGCGCCTTCTTAACAGATGCTGCTATTGTTGCCAGATTCACGCTTTCCTTGGTCCTGGCATCCCTTCTGAACACTACAGCCTGCTTCTTTTCCAGGTCACGGGGGCCTATTTCTATCCTTACCGGAACGCCCTTGAGCTCCCACTCGTTGAACTTCCAGCCTGCAGTGTAGGTTTCGCGGTCGTCCAGCTCGGCAGCAATGGATTCTGTTTGCAGCTCTTTTTTTATCTTCATTGCCGCTGCCAAAACCTCTTTCTTGCTGTCTTCAAAAAGTATGGGAACGATAACCACCTGTATCGGCGCTATCTTTGGAGGGAGCACAAGGCCGTAATCGTCTCCGTGCGCCATGACAAGGAGTCCTATCATCCTTGTTGTGAATGCCCACGTGTTCTGCCACGCGTAGTCGTGCCTGCCGTCCTTGTTCAGGAATTTTATCTCAAACGCCTTTGCAAAGTTCTGACCGTCAAAGTGCGCATCAGGGCCCTGCGCTGCCTTTCCATTGAGAAGGAAATACTCTATGCTGTAGCTTGCCAGTGCCCCCGCGAACTTCTCTGCTTCGCCTTTCCTTCCTGCAACGCCTGCCAGTGCGAGGTAGTTCTCGGTTATTTCCTTCCACAGCGCCATTATGTCGCTTATTTCCTGCTCCGCCTCTTCTTTAGTCGCAAATGCTGTGTGGCCCTCGCACCACAGGAACTCGCGAGTCCTTATGAATGGCGTCGGGTGCTTGAATTCCCATCTAACAACGTTGTTCCACTGGTTGAGCTTCAGCGGCAGGTCTCTCCAGCTCCTTACCCACTTCGACAGCGAGTCATACATTATCGTTTCAGAAGTGGGCCTTATCGCCAGCCTCTCGTCAAGCTTGGTGTCGCTTGCATGAGTTACCCACGCAACTTCCGGGGCAAAGCCCTTGACGTGCTGCTCCTCCTTCTTGAGAAGGCTTTCGGGAATGAACAAGGGAAAGTAGCAGTTCTGCACCCCCATCCTCTTCAGCCGGCTGTCCACCTCCCTGACCATCTTTTCCCATATTGCATAGCCGTAAGGCCTCAGAACAAGGCAACCGGAAACCTTAGTGTAGTCTGCAAGCTCTGCCTTCGCAATAACTTGGGTGTACCACTCAGAGAAGTCCTCTGATTTCTTCACAGTAATGCCAAGAGTCTTTTTTTCTGTGGCATCCGCCTTGTTCTTATCTGCAGCCGCAGCAGCGCTTTTTTTGCTTTTTTCACCAGACATTCTTGTTATCGCAGTTGAAACAGCCCCGAGGCGTATTTAAATGTTTTCGTAAGACATTTTTCGCGGCAGGCACAATAACAAAAAAGTTTATATTGGATTATGATACATCAACTCTCTTTATAATGGTAAAGTCGTGGCTGGTTTCGCTTTACAAGCGCGGTTTGAGGCGTAAGCGGTACATATTTTTCCTGTTTGTTTTTATCATGTTGTTTGTCCTGTTTACAACGCAGGTAAAGGCGTTTATCGTAATCAGCCTGTTGGGCGTTATAGCTACCTTCTCCACATACTACAAAAGGGTTTTCCAGGCCCCTCCTGTTTTCGAGCTTATGACGCTGACAACCGTTGCAGTAAGCATTTTTTACGGCCCTATCATAGGCTCGATGTACACGCTTGTCGTCAGCCTGACATCCGAAATTATGGCATCGGCAATAGACCCGTTCAGCGCAACCTACATACCCCCAAGAATGGCAACGGCATTTGCAGCTCCGTGGCTTTACGCAAACGGTATGGACCTGGCCCTTCTTGGCCTTTTAATGAGTGCGCTTTACAACCTGCTCCAGCAGCCGGTTTACTGGCTGCTGACAGACCCTGAAAAGCGCATCAAGTCGATTTATTTCAGCTCACTTAACATACCATTAAACTTTCTGATTTTCAAATTTCTGGGCATGCCCCTGTTTGTAATCCTTAAGGCAATAGTTTGATTATAGCAACGGAGCTTAATAATCGGGAACAAAATCGGGAACGACATGACGAGGCAAGGTAATGAAGCTAGGTAAAATAGCCAGAAGCCTTCCATTTTTGCTTGAAAAGAGGAACAGGCCTCTGGCCTTGGGCTTTGTGGCAGGCCTTGTGCTGCTGCTCTTTTTTGGGCACTACCTGAAAGACCTTGTTGTTCTTGCCCTGCTCGCGGCAATAGGCATATTGTCAACCATCTACAAGAGGTACATGAGGGTTCCGCCGGCGGTTGAGCTTATAACATTCAGCACAGTGATGGCAGGCCTTGCCTACGGGCCTGTGGCAGGTGCTGTGTTTGGCGCGGTTGTGACAGTCCTGGCAGAGGTGTTTAATTCCGGCATTGACGCGTTCATAATCGGCTACATACCTGCGAGGGCCATTGTGGGGTTCACCTCGGCTTTTTTTCCAACTACTGATATAGTCACGTTGGGGCTGCTCATGAGCATCCTTTACAATGCCGTGGCCCAGCCCCTTTACGCGCTCCAGAGCGATGCCGAGCTGAGGTTCAAGCTCATCGCGTTTGTGCTCATTAACGTGCCGTTCAATTTCATCATTTTCTCACTGCTCGGGGAGATTGTGAAGGGAATTGTTGTGTAAGCTGCCATTTTTTTCATAAAATAGCTTTAAATAGTAGCCAAAATTAGTCATTAACTTGGCTTATGGGCCTGTAGCACAATCCGGACAGTGCGATCGGCTTCGGACAACCTTTTTCCCCGCTGCTGCGGGCAAAAAGCTTGACCAAAAAACGGACGAAACCGATTGATCTGGGTTCAAATCCCGGCGGGCTCACTTTGACCTTTTTGCAAAACCAAGTCGAGGTGCGCTCGACTGGTCCCATCGCCATAGGCGATGTGGAAAGGTCAATCAAAAAACAACGAAGGTCAGAGCATGGACTCAAGGAGAAATACTTTTCGCGCTTGCAGCTGTTGTGCTTCTCTTCTTTTTCTGGAGCTACATTAAAGTGTTTTTTGTCATGGGGACTTTTATTGCACTCGCTGCTTTTTCAATGCTATACAACAGGTGGATTAAGGTTTCCCTTGGCATTGAGTTCATAATGCTTGGCCTTGTCATAACTTCAGTAGCCTTCGGCAGGCTTTCAGGGCTTGTGGTGGGAATGGCCGGGCTTTTCCTCGCCGAGATTCTTTCTGAGAGGTTCACCTACTCAACTTTTGTTTCGTTCATAGGCATAGCCGTGGTTGCGTTGGCAGCCCCAAACGTATTTAACCAGACAAACAGCATAACAGCAACAGGCATAATCATGACAGTGATTTACGATTCAGTCATAGCTCCGGGCTACCTTATGCTCGGCAGCAATGCAGGCAAGACTGCACTGTTCGTGGTCACGCACATCATATTCAACGTTTGGGTTTTCTCGTTTATAGCGCCAATCTTGCTTAGAATTTTAACTTAAAGAAGGGAAAGATTTTTAATCGCCGCAAAAGAGAAGCAGTTGCCATGGGTTACAAGCAGGTCATTCTTGTCAGGACGGATTTGAAGCTGCCAAAGGGAAAGCTTGGATCTCAATGCGCACACGCCTCTGTTGAGGCTGCGCTGAAGTCTTCCAGGGATGTTGTTGACGAGTGGCGCTCTGAGGGTGGCAAGAAGGTTGTGCTAAAGGCTGCTGATTTGAATGAGCTGAGGAAATACGAAGCTCTGGCGAGGAAGGAAAAGCTCACCACAGCGTTAATAACCGATGCAGGCCATACTACACTGGAACCCGGGACTGTAACGTGCCTGGGCATTGGCCCGGACAAAGAAGAAAGAATAGACAGAATAACAGGCAAGCTTAAGATTCTATGAAGACTTTACCTCTTCTTTAACCTGCTCTTCTTTAACCTGTTCCGCAGCAACTGCTGTTGTAGCTGCTTCTGGGGTTGCAGCTGCGGCAGTGGCATCCTGCTCCTTGGCTTCCTGCACTTTAACATCCTGTTCCTTCATTTCGGCTTTGATGCCATCAACCTTCTTCTGCAAGGCTTCGCATTCTGTCTTTATCTGCGCATACTTTGCTTCCATGCTTGAATTCAGCTGGTTGTGGCTCTTGTCCCATTCAAGCGTCATAATCCTTTTCCTGAGGTCCGAAAGCTTCTCCTTCATCTCTTCAAAAGGCATCTTCTCTTCCTGCACTTCCTGCATTTTCATTTCCATCCCAATCACCGTTTCCGTAACTTTCTCATATCTGTCTATTTCTCGTATGGCTGAATCTGACCCTCTTTATAATGAAGAACTGCTGCAGAACAAAGCACTGCAGGACTAAAAAACAAAAACAAGATGCGAAAAGGGCAATTTCAGCCGTTTAAATACTTTGCTGTTTATTGCTTACTCTCCGTAATCGTTGAGGTTTATCTGGCCCTTTCTCTTGCCTTCTTTTATGACCTCAGTTTTTTCCCCGAGCTGCTGCTTTATGTCAGCTGCCAGCTTTCCGCTGCCGAGAATTTGGGTCAGGGTGCTTACATCAGCGGCTCTAACATCGGCAAGATTCTTTATTCTGCTGCCAAACAGTTTTCTGGCCCTCACCCTTCCTATCCCGCGCAGCTGCAGCAGCGGCAGCAGTTCCTCTTTGACACCATATTGGACCCTGAACCTTACCCTTGCTATGTGCCTCAGCAGCGGCTGCAGCTGCATAAGCTTTGCAAGCTCTGAGGCTGAGTAAAGCAGCCAGTCGGCGTTGCCGAGCTTTGAGTGCACTTCACCTGGCCGTATCCCGTACTTCTCAAGCAGGTATTCCTCGTCCTTTTCCTCAATCCACTCCTGGAAAAACATTGACGTCTTTACAGACGCAAGAAAGTCATCATAACCCTCCTCAAACATCGATGGCTCGTCAACAAGCAGGGTTTCGGCATGTTCTGCCAGCGCCTGTTGCATTTCCTCGGCTTCCCTTACTTTGACGCGAAGCAATGGCCGCATCTCAAGCGTGGAAGATACCAGCTGCAGCAGCGGGAAAGGATTAAGCCCCTCTTTCGGCAACGGCCTCTTTGCAAGCCCCAGCATTATCTCATGCGCTGTCAGGGGGTCTATGTAAAGCTGGGCGACCCTTTCTCCAAGCAAGGTTGGCTTTATCATTCCATCTTTTATTTCAGCTGCTGAGGTGAAATCGCTGCTGTTTCCGCTGCTCCTTACGAATTCCCACTCTTCAAGCAGCAAAAGCATCTTGTCAATTGTCCTCTCAAGCTGCTTAAAGTCCTTGAACTGGTGCGCCCAAAACGTTTTCGCAAAGAATTGCATGATTTCTTTCCTGTTTCCGACAAACCTTGTGGCAATCAGCGACAGCAAATAGGTTCTGAGCACCGGCTCAACAGCGAGCTTTGAAAAAATCGGCTCAGGCTCGCCGTGAATGTAGCGCTCGGTGACCTCTTCCTCCAATGATTCAGAATCAGCCAGGATTATTGCCTGGCCCTCGCTGTCAAAGCTTGGCCGTCCGGCCCTCCCGCACATCTGGAGGTATTCAAGCACAGGTATCCAGTTTGAGCCGCCATAGCCGTAGCCGCTTCTCTCGGAAAAGCGCTTTAAATCTCGGATTACTGCCCTGAAAGCAGGCAGGTCAACACCCGCTGCCAGTGTGGGTGTGCAGCAGATTATCTTTATTGTCCCGCTGCGGAAATTGTCCTCAATCAGTTGCCTTTGCTTCGATGTAAGGCCGCTGTGGTGGAACGCTGTTCCTCCCTTAATGCACCTCGCTAGCCTTTCGCACTGCTTCGTCGGCCTTGAAAGGGCATGCAGGGCCTCGTCTGAGGCAGCAACGAGCTTTTCACTGCTTAGTTTCAAATGATGCGCTATTTCCTCTGCCGACTTTTCCGCAGACTGCCTTGTGCCCACAAACACCAGGGCCTGCTTCCCGATTTTCACTGTGTCAAGGGCTATGTTGGTTACAGGGCTTGAGGTTAACTCATTAACTGCGAGCTTTCCTTTCCTCTCTGCAGAATCCATGGGCAAGAAGATAGCAGCGGTGTTTTTAATTGTTGCGGGAAAAGATATTTAAGCCGCAGCTGCAAAAACGAGTAGCTAATGAAACTGCACAAGCTCTTCCCTAAAATAAAGCCCTACCGCCACGGCTATCTTTCGGTTGGCGATGGCCACAAGCTGTATTATGAGCTATGCGGCAACCCTAAGGGAAAGCCTGTTTTGTACGTGCACGGCGGGCCTGGAGCAGGCTGCGACGGGAACAGCAGGAGGTTCTTCAACCCCAAGGTGTGGAACATAATCCTTTTCGACCAGAGAGGCGCCAACAGGAGCAAGCCCTTTGGCTCAACAAGGGCAAACACTACCTGGAAGCTTGTCGCGGATATCAGGCAACTGCTGCGGTTTTTGAAAATCGGCAAAGCCTTCCTTTTTGGAGGCAGCTGGGGCTCAACGCTTTCCCTTGTTTACGCAATCAAACACCCCGAAACGGTTATTGGGATGCTGCTGCGCGGGATTTTTCTGGGAAGAAAAGAAGATATAATGTACACCTATGGCGGAGGAGCCCAGGATTATTTCCCTGATAAGTGGGAAAGGTTTATCAGGATAGTGCCAAAAAGCATGAGGAAGGACGTAATTGGCCACTACGCCAGGCAGATGCAGTCAAAGAACAGGAGAATCAGGGACAAGTTTGCTTTCGAATTTGCGTACTACGAGCTTTCGTTGCTGAAGCTCAGCATGCCCCATAAGGATGTAATGAAAATTATGGGAAAGGCAAGCTCCCATCCAGGGCACAAGTCAATGGCGATTATAGAATCGCATTACATGACCAATGACTGCTTCCTGCCCAGGAACTACATCCTAAACAACACTGGCAAAATCAGCAGCAGGAAAATACCGGTAAGCATTGTGCAGGGCCGCTATGACGCGCTGTGCCCGCCCATGCAGGCTTGGCTGCTACATAAGGCAATTCCGAAGTCAAAGCTTTTCTTCGTTACTGGCGGCCACGGCAGCAGCGAGTTAACAGTGCAGAGCAAGCTTGTTGAGGAGATGAAGCGGATGGCTCGCATTTTATAGGGAACCCATATGACGACTGAAAGAATCAAATTGCCGCAGGAACTGGAACACCGGTATGTGCGACTTAATCTGAAGTTCGACAGCGCAGATTGGAAGGCGTACAACGATCAGATAATACCAGAAGATAAGGAATACGCTAAAGAGATAGTCAGCTTCCTTATAGACTTAATAGACTTTATTTGCAAGAACTTTGAGAAACTAGACAAGAATGCTCATATAGAGTTTCTTGGAAATTACTACTATAAATTCTACTATGGGCCGCATGGGGACGACAGCAATTACCTTGATTTTGACGAAACTACAGAAGAAGGGAAAAGCGTTTACGAAATTTTCACTGAAATCTGGCAGATACAAGAAAAGCCCGCAAAAGCAAAACTGCTAAAAATCAAGGAGCAATTTTGCAGTCTCCTTAAAAGATTTGATTGAATAGAATGGGCCCACTCGGACTTGAACCGAGGACCTCCGCCTGGCTGATTCGCTAACCGAATATCAGACTCGCCCATCTTTTTGGTCAAGCTTTTTGCTTGC
>JACPBX010000013.1 GCA_016180085.1 Candidatus Woesearchaeota archaeon
GCAGAAAAGAAGCTTGACTGCGCACTGGATAGCCTGGAAGCCAGCGGCACAGACACATCAGCTGTTGATGCCAAGCTTGCAGAATTCAGCAGCAAAATGTCTGATGCGAGGCAAAAGCTTCAGGCAGCAAAAGAACTGCTGCAAACAGACGAAGAAGCCAAGATTGAGGAAGCAAAAACGCTCATAAGGGAAGCCCGCGACATGGTTCAGGAAGCCCACAGGCTGCTTGAGGAGATAAGAAAGGATATAAGGGAGCTTGGTGGAAAGCCGTGTGAGGAAGAGCAGGAAATAGCGGTTGAAGGTGCTGAAGAAGAGGCAGAAGCAACCTCAGCAGCGCCAACAGCATCGACTCCGGCTGCAGAATCGCCTGAAGCACCTGCTCCGGCAACAGCTGAAAACGCAGCTGCAACGGCTACAACCTAAATAAAAGCACGAAGAGAAGCAAAATGAAAAACAAAATAACAATCGCAATTGCGTCATTACTGGCAGTAGCTGTGCTTCTCATTGCAGCCTGCGCACCAAAAGAGGCTCAGCCACAACTGCCACCTGCACCGGAACAGCCCGCTGCGGCAGTTGCAGCCGAAGTGCCCGAAATAGCGCAGGCAGAGCAGACCGTGCAGGAAATAGGCACGCCAGAAGTTGATGAAATAGACAAGGACCTTGATACGCTTGTTCTTCCCTAAAGCAGAATAAGAATCAAAGAACATTAAACAATATTGAGCAATTAAAGAATATTCCTGACGTTATCGATGTGGTCTGCGACCTCAGAGCCGCTCTTTGTCAGAGTAAGGAGCTTGAGCCTGCCTTGCTTCTCAAAATTAACAAGGCCTGCTTTCTGCATCTGCTGGAGAATCTTGACAACATGGGAGTAAGTGCAGTCAATCTGCTTCGCAAGCGAGGAAGCGTAAACAAAAAACATTGAATATCTCCTTGTTCTGCATAACCCTCACACCCGAAAGCTTTCCATCAAATGACAAAAACCCGCAAAAACAACACCAAACGCCCAACAAACGCTTATAACAACTTGAAAATCTATTTTGAGACATATATTTAAATGTTTTGATTTTCACGATTTTGTCGACGACAACAGAAAAATACGAAAAACCGTGCCTCTTATTTCCACTGCCTCAGCGCCTCTTCCTCAACAAAATGCAGCTCGCCGGGAACAATCAGGCAGTGCGGCTGCTTCCCGAAATCCATCTTTTTCAAATCCTTCGCTGCTGCGGCTTTTATTACCACATCGCTGCTGCTGATTCTCGCGCAGCCCACGCAGAATGTTTCAGGCGTAAACGCCTTTTGCTTTTTTCTTGATTCAATTTCCAGCAAAACATCTATTGCCTCTGCAACTGTCATGTATTTTCCCAAATCAGGCCTGATGTCAAGGAGCAGCAGCGTGTGCAGGCCGAGCATGCGGTTCTGGTTGATGACCTCATAAGCTGTTTCCGGCCTGAAGTTCTTGTCGGGATAAGGAACAGAAGTTGTCTTGCCGAACTTGTAGATTTGAAGCCCCGTAATCCCAATTGCTGTGATGATGGAAGCGTTGTTGATAACTTTGAATTGCACGTTTTTTTGGCGGCAGCGGAGCATAATATCAATATGAGTTGTTGCACCCCATGGGTCGCCAATTACCAGTAATGCCACATTTTTCTTTGCAGCAGCCGCAACGATTTCCTCGCTCTGCTCCACAAGCTTCCTGTCAGCAGCAATTATCTTTTTGCCGTAAAATCTTTCCAAATCGGGAATGCTGCAGTTGAGAAGCGAGCTGTAGTTCTCCAAATAGACTGCATCGCAGCTGCGGATAACCTCCAATCCGCGGACAGAGATGTCCTTTTCGTCGTTGAGGCCGATGCCGATGAGGTAGAGCGCCATGGGAATTGCTGAACGGCACCAGTTTTATAAAGCTTTAGCCATTCACTTGGGCTACGATTGAAAAATGCAGCCTCTAATGATCGCAGGAGGAAACGAAGGGTTTCAATCAGGCGAATTGGAGCACTTCGGCCGCTATGCCGCCCTTACGGCAGGGAACGGCAAGCACTATTCTGCTTCTCTAAAGAAACGCGTCAATCAAGACGGCATACTGGTGGCAACGATAGCTGATTGCCTGCTTCTTGCAGTTGCTGATGGGATAACAGGATCTAAGGATGGGCAGAGGGCATCAGAGCACTTGCTTTCCGGCTTATCCCAAATGAAGCTTGCTGGAATTGCGCCTGCTGATTTGGATGGTTTTGTCGCAGAAGAAATTGCCCGAATCAGCAGCACTATACCCAGGTACTCGTCAACAACCCTGGCGTTGGCTGTTATATTTAAGTCCGACGGGGGTGGGACACTTAAAGTGTACAGTATAGGCGATTGTTGCGTGAAGAAAGCAGACGGGGAGACTGGCTTGCTGGAGCGTGTGTCAGCTCTTGGCATGATTGACTTCGCTCCCTTGCAGCTTAACTGCCACCAAGATGGTGATTACACTAAATCCTTAATAAACGCGGATGTTTTGGGAATAACTGTCCCCCTTTCTTATCCGGACAATACCTTCAATATAAAACCTGGCGAGACTATCCTTTTGACTACTGACGGCATCCAGCTGCCCCCGCAATTCGGCAACTTAATAAACAAGAACTCCCCTGAACAGGCCTTGCATTCAATTCTTTGTGAACAATTTAAGCCAACACGCTTAGGCAGTTTAATCGACAAAGTCAGAAAGCGGCCAAGCTATAGCAATGTTGAGTCCCTGCTCGCTACTGACCCTAGACGGAGAAACCTGAAGGATGACATTGGCCTGATTGTTTACAGGGCTGATAAGCAAACAGATGGAGCAACTTGAATCATTACTGCTACTAGTGGAACATTTTTCAGAGTTCGTCTGGTCCAGGCTGCTACATGCTTCCCTTGCAACTGACTCATAAATCTTTGTCAAGTTCGGTGAACGGGCGGAAAAAGAGCTGCGAGTAGCAGGACAGACTGGGCTGCCGGGCGCTGCGTGCCAGAGTATCTTGCAGGATGGCCATTCGCTTTCAAGACACTGCCATCGGGCCTGTAAACAACAGCGCGGTTGTTCAGCCCAATGACTGTTTCAAGCTGCCCGAATTTACCCACCCGAATGACAGGATGCCCGTTTATGCCGGCAATTCTGCCTCTGCCGTCGTTCTTCACCTCGCAGCCGTTGAGGAGAGCAATGCCAGTTACTGCTTCGGAAGGGTCGTACGGCGCATCATGCACAGTAACAATAGCCGCATACCTCGGAACCTGCGGAACAATGTCAGAGGGGTCGATAATGGTATAAGAAGCCGGATGGCCGTTAAAGTGGCCGACCCTGTCCTGCTGCTCGTTGTAGCCTGTGCGCCTCCCGCCAATCGAACTCAGCCAGTGATGGTCCCATTCAACAGGCCCGCCGTTGATTCTTACAACCTGCCCATAGCTTCCGTCATCCATTCTCTTATACTCAACAGGAAAGCCGTTGAATTCCGAGAGGCTGCCAAGAGTCTTGTGACTCAGTAGCTTCGCCAAGCCTTCGGCACTCAAGGTATTGACAAGATCGTCCATAGTGAGGTCTGCTGCCACTTTGCTTACCATTTTATGCATGGGAGCCAGCGCACTATTTAATACTTATTGTTTTAACTACTTATAAGTAACTAAAATACCGAAAACTTTATAAAGGAGGTTTGCGTTAGAAAAGGCGTATAGTTGGAGGTAACAATGGCAAAACATGATCCTAGCAATACACTGTCCAGCTTACTGGAGGGGGGAAGCACCCTTCTGGCTGGCGGGGAGGAAGGTTATGAAAAGGGGACGCTGCCCACAGTCAGCGGCAAACGCCTTTATGGCAGTGAATATGCTGCCCTTACAATAGGGTCCAGAATAAAGAAGAATCGGAATGAGGATGGCGTTCTGGCCAGGGTCTCGGGCAAGTATGTGCTCCTGGCTGTAGCTGATGGCGTCGGAGGCCTGCCGGAAAGCGGAAAGGCGTCTGAAGCGGTCATCAACTCGCTTTCCACGCTTGATCTTTCAAGCCAAACCAACAAGGGCCTGGACACGGCCGTGTACAGAGCACTGGCTGATGCTTGTAAGAATATGCCCGAAGAAGGCGCCAGCACAGTTTCTGCCGTAGTTATATGGCAGGATGCCCAGAACAATGGCCATGGAAGGTTCTATCACATGGGAGACGGCGTTGTGGTTGCTACAAAACACAACCCCCGCCACCTGGAAGTAATTACCAAATTTTCTGCCTGGCCCAACGGCTGGCCATTCTGGCTTGATAGCTCCAAGACACTTCCTGATGTCAGGAAGCTGGTAAATGCATACTTCCAACCTGGCGAAAACGGGACTGATGCACTAATACGCACTCCGCACACGTTTGGCGTCATGCGTGGCGATATCTTATTGCTGTCAACTGACGGGCTGCTCAAATACTTTGAGAGGCCCGATTACCAGCTGTCGCACCTTGTTGCCGGGAAAAAAATGCCAACCGCGGCTGGCTTCATGGAATCCATCCGTGCAGCCGCCGGAAGACCTGACCGCAGCGGAGTTATGGATGACTTAGGAATAGTAGTTTACCAACATTTACCTAGTAGAGAGCCAAAATGATCCACAAAAGCGTTGCAATCCTTGAATCCCTGCAGCACCCCACAGGGCTGTTCAGCGCGAGCAGGAAGGACGTGAAGACCGGCTATAACCTTTGCTGGATTCGCGATACAGTTTACGCTTCTTTGGGATTTGAGGCTGTGAAAAATATTGCGGCGGTGAAGAAGATATACCACGCCCTGTTAGGCCTTTTTCTAAAGCATGAGAACAAGATTGACTGGATGATAAGCCAGCCGCAGCCCAAAGTGCCGTTCAGGTACATCCATGCAAGGTATGACCCTGTTGCGATGTGCGAAGTGTGGGAGGAATGGGGCAACAAGCAGAACGATGCAATTGGCGCTGTTCTGTTCAAGATTGGAGAACTAGAAAATAAAGGCATAAAGATTATTCGCGGCAGCAGCGACTTGCGAATTTTGCAAAAACTGGTCAATTACCTGGAAGCAATCCATTACTGGCACGACAAGGACAACGGAATGTGGGAGGAAAGCGAGGAGGTCCACGCCTCGTCTGTCGGGGCATGCGTTGCAGGATTGAAGGCTATTGCAAAGGTTGATGGAATCATTGTTCCGCAGCAGCTTATCGAAAAAGGCGAGGAAGCATTAGGTCTGCTGTTGCCGAGGGAGTCTGAGACAAAGGACGTTGACTTAGCTCTGCTGTCGCTGATTTATCCATACAACATTGTTACGCCGCAGCAGCGGGCAGCAATCTTGAAGAACGTTGAGGAAAAGCTTGTCAGGGAGCGCGGAATTATAAGATATGCTGGCGACAAATACTACAACAACGGCTCAGAAGCAGAATGGACATTTGGCTTCCCGTGGCTTGCGATAATCTACAAGCAGCTGAACAATCCTGAAAAATACGCACACTACACAAAGAAAATGGTTGAGGCAATGAACGAAAACGGCGAGATGCCTGAGCTGTATTACGGGAAAACTGATAAATTCAATGAAAACACGCCGCTTGCGTGGGGGCAGGCTATGGCAATGGTTGCGGTGGCTGAAGGATGACACAGGAACAAAAGCCTCAAACACCCCGGCAGAATACCAATAGAGCCGTTGCTGCCATGATGGACACTCTTATGGCAAAACTGGAAGAAGCATATGGGGTCAGCCTGCCGGTTGATGGGCTTGTCGCTGCGGACATCGGCTCGGGACATGGGCCATACCTCGGTGCGTTTCGGGAGTGGGGAAGTTTACGAGCGAAAGAATTGCGTCTTCTAGCTATTGACAGGATATACGCCGGACAAAAAAGGGCACTGTTTACACCAGCCACACAGGGAGTGGCAGACATACGCCAGATAGGCACGGATTTTTCAGAGCTTCCAGAATATTTAAGGGGTGAGGGGAAGAAAGAGGGAATTGTCACCATCCATCTTTTCACAATGTTTAATATGCCGCCTTCTGAGCTTGGTCAGGTTGTTAAGCAGTTCCAGCCGCTTGAAGAGATTTGCGGCGTGATTCCGGTTGTTGGGGCAGTGGACCTTCTGGGCCAGGGCCTTCATCTGCAGGAATGCTTCAGGGCCAACGGCTTTGCAGTTGACGTTATGAATAACAGTCAGGCTCCTGCGCTAAGATACGCCTACGGTCACGGCTACGACCCAATGTTCGTTGCTGTCAAGGCTAAAGGGCAGAAAAACTAGCGATTTGCCTTCAGGCTCTTCATCAGCTCAATAAACGTCGCATTGCTCCACGCCTGGTTCAGGCAGCCCTCTGCTCTTTGCTCTTCTGCAGAGCTTAATTCGCTGCCGCAACCAATCGCTCCTTTCCACAAAATGTCTGCAGTGCTGGCTGCAACGATTTTTTCTATGTAATCCTTGAATTTATTCTTATTAACCTTTGCCATAACAATTGCTGCCAGGTTGTTTATCCAGAACCAGCTGTCTCCCCTATGGTAGGACTCGTTAGTTTCGCCAGTGTAGCTGCCGCGAAAATTAGGATGGCTTTTGTCTATTGTTGCAAGGCCTCCCCAGTCAAGCCACAGCCCATTTAACGCGTTGCTGATGCACGTTTCCCACTCCTTTTTTGACAGAAGCTGCGGGTAAACGTAAGCTGCAATGAATATGTTTGGCCTTATTGTGTAGTCGTTGAGCCTGTCAGCCAGGACAATGCCGTTCCAGAAGAACTTCCTGACGTTTTGCCTAAGCGAATTTTCAAGCAGCAAATACGTTTTGTCCCGTGATAACTTATGCATGAGGCCATACATTTGCAGCTGCATCGCCTGAATTTCAATGCAAATGTCCTTTCTGCCGTCGTCATTAAAGTCTGTATCCATCCAGGTTTCGTTCTTGCCATTAGTAATAAAGCCGTTCTTGTGATGGCTTTTCAGCAGCCCGTCAATTGATTTTTTCAAAGCGGCTTTTACTTTTTTGACCTCTGCTGCGGAAAACTTTTTCTCCTCAACTAGCTCAGAAGCCCTCTTGAAAAGCCATCCAACTCCGTCAGCAGAGGCGGCAGGGGAACCTTTGTAGCTGCTGCCGATTACTGCCGGCAGCCTTCCGTCATCAAGGATTTTATCAAGGTACTTCAGCACTACCTTTTTTTCAGCTGCAGCTGGTAAAGCCGCGGAACTGATAAGTTCATCCCTGGTCCATTCCTGAAAAAACCAGGGCAGCCCTGCGTAAAGCCCTTCTCCTGTTGCCAGCTTGTCAAGGGCTATCCTTGCGGCGTTTGCAGCCATTGCGGTTTCGCTGCTTGAAGAGCTCGAAGAAGCAGTGCATAGCTTATCGTAATGTGCCTTGCTTGACTTTTTCAGCTTGTCTATTGAATTAAAGACTGAGTTTGCTTCTTTTACCGCTGCCGCAGCGGATGCGGCTGCAGAGATTGCAAACGTTTTTGCATTGATTGTTGCTGCCTTGTAAACGTGCCTTTCGCCTGCTGAATTTCTTTTTGCATCAAGGCTGTAGCTTCTCCTGACCCATTTGCCGCTGCTATTGGTTATGAAGCCGTCGTGCTTTATTGCAACAAAGATGTCATATTCGGCATTTCCACTGCTGTTGTCTTCCCTGCTGTCGGTTCTCTTCGTAAACTGAACTATTGTTGTGTTGCCCGCTGCCTCAAACACGCTGTAGTGCCTGCCCCACTGCCTGAAGTCGTTAGCCATCCTGATGTCGAAAAACAGCTCAACAGGGATCTCCATGCTAAGCTGGTAAACAAGGCTGTTTCTGTGCTGGGGCATGAAGAAAGACTCGTAAAAGCTGCTGCGATGGAGAATCGCAGAATAGCCTGTATTCTCAACGGCTGCAACTTTTTCTTCTGATGCTGTCTTTAGGCTTTCAACAATTTTGAAAAAACCGCTGCCGATTTTTGCAAAGAATCCCTGGTACTTGCTAGTGGGTTCAGCTGCGGTTGCGAAATGCGCAAATCCGCCGTTGCCGTTGGAAAGGAAAAAGCCCAATTCGCTATCTGCAACGCCTTTTTCGATTGCCCTGTTGTTGAGGACGTGAACTACCTTCATCGCTTCTGAACCCCATTGATAGCGCTTCTTACCTCACTCTTCGCCGCGGTAAAACCTTGCGGCGTCTTCCGGAGTCACCGAGTTGATAATAATGTCTGTGTTGAACTCAAACCCCGCCCACACGGATAACCTGGGCTGCACTTCAATGTGAAAGTGGAAGTTGCCTTCCTCTGCTGCAGGAAGATAGTGCAGGACGTAGTTGTAAGGAGCGTTAAGCTCCTTCTGCTTGTGCAATACCGAAGCCAGGATTTCAGAGATTCCATGCAGCTCATCTGCTGCCGCATCAGCCAGCTGCCTGAAATGCCTTTTCGGGAAAATCCAGATTTCAAAGTTGAATCTTGAGGCATATGGCGTAAAGGCAACAGCGTGGCTGTTTTCGAAGCAGCGGCGATAACTGCCTTTCTCGCTGTTAATTATGCTGCAATAAGGGCAGTGGGGGTATTTTTTTATCGCTGCAGCTTCGGCTGCTATCAACGGCGGAAGGATGTTAATTGAAGCCACTTGCGTGTGGGAATGCACAAGGCTTGTCCCGGCTTCGCTGCCGTGATTCTTGAAAACAGCAACGTATTTTATTCCAGCTCTTTTCCCTAATTCCTCTATTCTTCTCACGTATACTCTTAGCAGCTGCTCTAACTCTGATGATGTGAAGTCCCAAAGCTGCCTTTCGTGAATGGGAGTTTCAACGATGACTTCGTGGCTGCCGTAAGCTGCTGCGAACGTGTAAAAAGTGTTGTCGGTGCTGGGCTCTTTTTGCCCTGATTCCTCAACAGCCGGAAAAAGGTTCGGAAACCACCGCATTGACCAGTTGCCATTTTCGCCAGAGACTTGACCGATTTCAGGAGGGGTGAGTTTCTCGTTGCCCCTGCAGAAAGCGCAGACATTGGTACTGGCCGAAACAGCAGCAGGCTGCCTGATGAAATCCCTGGGCCTTTTCTTCCTTGAGGGTGCCAGTATGACCCAGCGGTCCAGGATGTAATCTTTCCTCAGCTCAGTCATTATTTCATTCCCCTTTTATCGTATAGCCGCAAAGGCCTTATTTCCAGTGCTTGCTCACCGCAATCTGGTGGGCTGTGAGGTACTGCCTTATCATGAACTTCCAGTCGGCCAGCGTGGAGACGTGCTTTGCCTCAATCTTGTTCCTGATGCGCTCATCGTTGGTGTAGCTCGCAAACGTCTTCAGCACGCCTGACAGGCTTTTTACAAAATCATCGTCGCTCACGCCCATGCGCTTCACAATGAAAACGCCCGGGAA
>JACPBX010000008.1 GCA_016180085.1 Candidatus Woesearchaeota archaeon
ATAGCTGTACTCCTTTACTGTCCTGTGCGCCTCGTCAAACCCTATCAGCACAACATCTTCAAAGCCTATCTTTCCTGCGAGCAGGTCATTTTCCAGGCCCTGCGGGGTGCTGAATATTATGCTGGCTTTTTCCCAAAGTTCTATCCTTTTTTCAGGCGCCACCATTCCGGTAAGCACAGCCATTCTTTCCTCTTCTATTTCGAAATGCTTTTTGAACACCTCATGGTACTGGTCAATGAGCGGCCTTGTCGGGCCCATGAGCAGTATCTTGCCGTGGGGATAGAGCCTGAGCCTGTGTGCGGCCAGCATCAGGAATATGTTTGTTTTTCCGAGCCCTGTCGGAAGCACCACAAGCGTGTTTTTTGCTGTCGCGGTAGCAAGTATGGTTTCCTGGTAAAGCCTTGGCGTGAATCCTTTTATCATGCCGGCTAAAAAATAGTTTCAAAGTTAAAAACTTATGCAAAGCCCCTATGCCAAGAAGTCAAAGCCCTGGTGGGCTTTGTAGCTTACCACAGCTGCAGCCGCAAATATCAGCATTATGACGAGCCAGTTGCCTGTCCTGTGCCCGAAAAGGTAGCCAACCAGGAACGCAAGGCTTATGGCCTTGAACGGCAAAGGATCATTTTCCCTTTTCACGTAGCTCAGCCTGCCGGCGACTAGTCCTGCTGCTGCAACAACAAGGTATGAAAAAGTCACATCAATAATAAGTTTTCCAGCAGCAAAGCCAGTTGCGAGCATGCCCAAAAACGATAGCTCTACCCAGTTAGTGAGAAATTCAAAGCCCCTCTTCCCCCATATTTCCATTTTCGAGACTTTGCCGGGCTTTGCCGGCTTTGGCTGCTGCAGGGCTTTTAATGTTTTTAAATATTGTGCAAAACCGGCGCAACAGCATTGCACAGAATTTGGCTACCAGCTTCCCATCTTCGGCTCCAGGAAATTGAAGTAGGTTATTGCCGTGAGCAGCCCTATTATCAGCGATGCTGCTATTGCAAGCCATACGCTTAGCCACGGAATCAGCAGCAAAACTCCGCAGCTTATAATGGCGCCAAACACGAATGGATAGGCTGTTTTGCTGGCGTACATTATGTTTGCCCCGTCCAATGGCGGGATTGGCAGTGTGTTCGTTATTGCAAACAGCACGTTTACGAGCACTATCTTTTCAGCTAATTCTTGGGGCAGAAAGCCCATTCCCTTGACAGCAATTGCCAGGAACAGGTTTGAAAGCGGGCCTGCCAGCGATACCTTCCCGAGGTCGTAGTAGCCGAGCTGGTACCTGAAATAGCCTAGCCTGTGCTTTTCCATTATGTTCAGGAACACGCCGCTGTAAGCCAGGAATATCACCTTGCCGTAAGTCATGAAAGCCAGGATAATGCCTGCGAGCAGCCCGTAAAGGAAGGGCTTGAACTCGGTCTTGTAGCCCATGTTCAGGCCGAGTATCCTGTGGGCTGATTCGTGGACAAAAACAGCAATTGCAACAGCAACCATGCTCAGCGCGAAATTGCTGATAAACACGCTCAAAACAAACTGCTCGCCTTCAAAGCTGAAGCCGACTATGAACGCCATTGCCAATACTGATACGAGCAGCCACAGCTGCTCGTTCCTGCCGAACTTATAGTATCTCCTGATCCTGTCTATCCAGTCGTAAAACGTGTACAGCGATGGCATCTTCTTTCTGTGGTTCTCCTCTTTTTGTTCTCATTTACTCCCTTCTTTTCTTTTTAAATGCTTCGCTCAGCCTGTTTTTTTACAAGCCTGATTAGCTCCCTCTCGTGCCCCGCTCCGACCACGGCAACAATCCTGCTTTGCGGCTCCATTTTAATTATCCTTGCAAGCATGTTTGCCATGTAATTGTCCCTGTCTGTTACAAGCGCCTTGTAAAGTTGAGGGTATCTCTCTTTGACTTTTTTCATCGCCATCCTGACAAAGCTCTCAGGGGGAACTTTTGTAAGGTCTAACTTTACATTCATTTTTTCATTATCAATCCCGGCCATCCCGAAAAGCAGGTCCCTGACGAGCTTAAGCTTCTCCGTCAGGCTTATTCCAGATATTCTGCCCATCGTTATGTTGAAGGGCTGGTCTATCAGGGCCACCCTTGTGCCATTCTGCCTTGCAAGCTCAACTGCAGCCTTCATCTCCTCGCCAGGGCTTGCTCCAATCATTTTGCCAAGCTTTCTTTGCAGAAAGTTGCCTATGAGGAAGAACAGTGTTCCTGTCATCCCCATCACTTTTATTATTGAAAGGCTGAACCTCGGCTTCTGCCCGGAAAGCATGACGTGGAGCCTTGCGTGGTCAAGCTCCACAGCAACTATGTCCGGCTTCTCTGCCAGTATTGCCTCTTTTACCCTGCTCACGCTGTCCTTTGCAATGTGCGAGGTTCCAATCACGGTCAAATTGCCATATTTCATCTTCGGTTGATTTTCGTTCTCAGCAGTAATGATTATTTAAACTGTGCCGCCAAAAAGTTTATATATTGCTGTGGGAATAGAAACAAGGTTTCGCTTTAAAGCATTTATCGTTTTTTGATTGACCTTTTTGCTAAAAAGGTCATTTGAGGTGAATGGGATGCTTAGGACAAAAAGGGTAACAGAAGTTTACGAGATGAGGGTTTTTACCGATACCGGTGATTATTTTGGGGACGTTGAAGAGGCGCTTCTCACCCAGACGAAAGTCATCGGCTGGAGGGTTAAAGCCACAAGGAACTCGGTCCTGAGCAAGCTTCTTGGCAGCGCCAAGGGCGTTGTTGTGCCCCATCAGCTGGTAAAGTCCGTTGGGGACGTAATGATAATCTCAAAGGCGGCTATGCCAAGCTATACGTCTGAGGAGCCTGCTAGCGTTTGACGCGTCTGATAAGTGGCTCTATAACTCTACCTTGGTAACTGTGGCAGCGTTGGTTGCCTCGGCAGTAGCCTGTCATATGCTGCTATTTCTGCTGGCTTCAGAATCTCCCTTTCAGGTCTTGTGATTATTGCCACAACCTCTCTTTGTGTTCTTTCATCAAAACAGGTTACATATCTTCCGAAGCTTTGAAGGGGATTTTCAGGCATTTCTATAGTGACGGGCTCCTTCCCAAGATTTCCCACCCAAACGCTTGGTGGTACTTTAAGCATTACCAATGGAAGGCCTATACCGAGCTTATAGTCGTGAACTAAGTGCGCACTTCTTCCGTCAGGTCTTGTCAGTACTATGGCTGTGGTTTTGTATTTGGTTCCCCTGAAGTCTGTGGCAAATCCGCCAAAGCTGTAGCCATCCTGTTGTCTTCTTTCTCTTATTCTCCTGATTATTTCCTGAACCCGCCCATCTATGTTTTTCATGTGTTTGATAACCTCAAGCGTCATTTCTCCATCGCTTATCCGTTGTCGTGTTTCTTCTGTAATGGCTCCTTGTGTTAAAAGGTAATCATCTATGGTTGCTTCTTTCTTTTTGCCCAGCTTATCCATAAGTAGGGTCTCGATGGCTTCTCCAGTCCCGATTTTAAACGGAACGCTGAATCTTCCTTTTTTTGCTGTGTGAGTCAGGGCGACAGCAACGTGGTAGCAAGCCACACCGACACTGAAAACAGGAAAGCCGGATAAATCGGACCAGCCGTTTGATGCCCTTCCTCTTAGCTGTGGTCCTCTTGTGCCATCTCCTGCAGAAGGTGAGGCGCCAAGCATTTTGCCATAATTACTCTTGGCAATGTTTTTTAAGTAAGTTGGGCACTGGCATGCAAACTCAACTATGTTCCCGACGTCATCAAGCATAAGTGTTACCTGTCTATGCCTTTCTTTCCTTTCATCCCCCCGTCTTTTCACACCTATGTAAAAAATCCCCCCTCCTGAGAAGCCTTCACTTATTACCGGATCGCCCTCAAGCAGGTGAAGCGAACCTTCGTGATCCCTTCTAATCTTTTCTTCTAGCACTTTGTACAAATTTTTACCGTGCATTTCCGCAGCCCTTCTTATTGCCGGGAAGCTGGGTGTTTTGTCGCTCAGTGATGCACTGGCCAGCCCCTCGAGGTCTTGTCGGAGCCGGTCAGACTCCATAAACGCAATTTGGGCCTCCGCAAAAGAGGATGGAGGCAGAACTATTTTGCTGTCACCGCGTGTTGTAGTCACTCCTTCAAAAAGCTCATTTATTCCACTGTCCATAATGACCGGTAGTCTTTTCTATCATATAAACCTTTTTAAAACAAGAAAGCCTTCTTGCATTATGTCTGAAACATCAGGCCTCATCAAAGAATCCGTCCTCGAGCAGCTCAAGCAGGTAGAGGACCCGGAGCTCCATTACAACATAGTTGACCTTGGCCTTATTTACGGGGTCAAGATAGACCAGGGCATGGTTGTTATTGATATGACCTTTACCTCGCCAATGTGTCCCGTCGGGCCTTATATCGTTTCAAAGGTTGAGGAAGTGGTAAAGAAGCTTCCGGGCGTTACTGGCGTTACGATAAACATCGTCTGGGAGCCGCTGTGGAGCCCTGACTGCATGTCTGAAGAGGCCAAGGTTGCGCTTGGGATATGATTCTGAACAGCAATGTTTAAATTGGCTTTGAGTTTCTTGTTTGTTTACGCGGCAGTGGTCCACCGGCACGACTCGACCTTCCCAAGGTCGCAAAGCGGGTTCAATTCCCGCCTGCCGCATTACATGACTATACGTTTGGCAACAGCGAAAGACATTCCCAAATTAGCCCTCCTTGAGAGGAAAGCTTACGGGAAGCAAGGATATAGTGAGCAGTTTATTTTAGGGAAGCAAAGGCACTTTCCTGATGGCCTGATAATCTCCGAGCACGAAAATAAGATAACTGGCTACATTCTTTACGATTCTCTGGGTGAGCATGAGATTTCCCCGGATTTTCGCATTGTCAGCTTGAAAGAGCCGATTGAAGGCAGATGGATGCATATTGTTGCATTTACAACTGAGACAAACTACAAGGATTTTGAGCATGATGCCAATCTTCTTCGCACAGCGGAAAAATCGGCAATTCTCAACGGCTGTAAGTTTGCTTATGTCCCTCTGCCAAAAGAGCACACATTTGATAAGCATGGTGCGCACCAGTTTTGGGAGCGCAACGGCTACCGGAAAATTGGGAGCATTCAGTGGCTGCCTGAGTCAGGGAAGCCTGTTGAATGTTATTTCTACAAAAAACAGCTGACAGGTTAAATTTATATTGCATTGCCAATCGCAAGAACGTATGAAGCTATCACCGACAGAATTTGACAGAAAGCTGCGTGAAGGCAGGCTCCGCCTTTCAGTTGTAGGCATGTCCAACGTTGGCAAGACTAGGCGGGCAAAGAGCCTCGTTGCCGACCAGAGCCTGAACTTTGTGTGGCTGCACGGCGATGACCTCGTTGAGGCAAAGCTGCAGCCTTACCTTGAAGGCAAAGGATTTAAGGGTGTCAACGGAGTTGCTGCATGGATGGGCCAGCCTTATGAAGCCCGCTATCCCGAAACCCAAAAGCTGTTTCTTCAGTTTGAGGAGTCAGCAATGGCTGAGATTGTCTTTTCCGTTGGCAAGAACATTGTCGTTGACACTACAGGGAGCGTTATTTACCTTCCACAGAATGTGCTGCAGCGGCTGAAGGAGAGCACCCTTATAGTTTACCTTGAAGCCACAGAGGATGTTAAAAAACTGCTTTTCGAGCGCTATATCTCCAATCCAAAGCCTGTTATCTGGGGTGGCAGCTTTAGCCGCAAACATGGTGAATCAGACCTTGACGCGCTTAGGCGCTGCTATCCGCAACTGCTGGAATACAGGGCTGTAAGATACAGGAAGCTTGCCGACATCACCATCCCGCATAATGTTCTTCGCGACACTTCCGGCAGGCAGTTCCTGAATGAGATTAAGAAGCGGCTTCCGCAGTAGTTTTCCGATTCCCAAGTCGCGTTTGACGCGACTGGGCCCAGTCGGCTGCTGCCGACTCGGGGACTGCTTTACCAAAGGGGTCACCCTAGTAAACTTTTTAATCCAGCCATTTTCCCACCGTTACATGCTGAACATTAGGGAAATTGTAATAAAAATAGCTGACATCCGTGCATATTCGGAAAACCTCAGGGTTTTCAGGCTCACGCTTCCTGAAGGCAGCGGCTTTTCATTTGTTCCCGGCCAGTTTGTGATGGTTTCGCTTCCAGGCTTTGCTGCCGCGAATGGCAGGAAAATAGCCAAGTCATACTCAATAGCATCCTCGCCTTCCGAGACGGGAATTCTGGAGCTTTGCATAGCCCTCTATCCCTCGGGCGCCCTCTCTCCGAAACTGTTCCAGAAAAATGTCGGTGATGAGGTTGTTGTGACAGGGCCTTACGGCGTATTTCAGCTCAAGCAGTCTATCCAGTCGGGAACTGTTTTTATGGCCGGGGGCACAGGTCTCGCCCCTTTGATGAGTATGCTTCGTTCGCTCTACGCAGGAGGCTACAACGAAAAGCTCTGGCTTTTTTACAGTGCCAGCGAGCCAAAGCTGTTTTTGTTCAAGGAAGAGCTTTTGGGCTATCAAAAAAACAACAATCTGCAGCTTATTGCTTCAACCAGCAGGCCGGACAATACCTGGGAATGGGAAAAGGGCAGGGTGACAGACACGTTCCCAAGCTTTCTGCATCAGTTGCAAGGCGATGGCGTCCCAAGCGAGTCAAGGCAGTTCTACATCTGCGGCCCTCCGCTGATGGTTTCTGACACGGTTAAGATGCTTGAGCAGATCGGCTTCAAAAAGGAGAACATCCACAAGGAGCAATGGTAAAGTTACAGCCGCTTTGTAACCCCATTCTTTGGGCAAACCTTATCCAGCACGCACTTGCTGCAGTAAGGAATCGGAGCGCGGCACACAGCCCTGCCGTGGTCTTTCAGAAGCCAGGTTATTCTCTTCCATTCGCTTTTAGGCACAACAGCCATCAAATCTTTTTCTACTTTGTCTGGGCTGGTGTTTTTGGTGAGACCCAAACGATAGCCAACCCGTAAAACATGTACATCGGCGGCAATTCCTGAAACTTTGTTAAATGCATTTATGAGAATTACATTTGCAGTCTTTCGCCCAATTCCAGGAAGCGTCACTAATTCGTCCATCGTTTCAGGCACCTTGCCGCTGAACCTGGCCATTATAATCCTGCACGCCTCCCTGATGTTTTTTGCCTTGTTGTTGAAGAACGTGATTGACTTTATGTCGCCTTCCTCCAGCTTTGTAAAATCTGCAGCTGTTTTGTATTTCTGAAACAGTTTCGCTGTCACAGCGTTGACTGCCTCGTCACGGCATTGCGCCGAAAGAACGGCAGCCACCATCAGCTGCAAAGGATTTGAAAAATTCAGGTAATATCTCGTATTTGGGTACTGTTTTTTCAGGATTGCTGTTATTTCCTCTGCCTTCGCCATCACTAACCCTACCCCGTCACTATCACTTTATGGAGTGCCCGCCGAACTGCTCCCTGAGCCCCGAGAGGACTTTTCCAGTGTAAGTTTTGCTGTTTTTCTCCGACCACTTCCTGAACTGCATGGCCCCCTCAATGATTTTTGCCTTGGCCTTGAGTTCCTTTGCTGTTTTGACTGTCCAGGCCCCTTCTCCCGTGTGGCCAACCTTGCCCGAAACTCCCTTTAGGTCTTCTCCGTGAAGCTCAAAAGCCGCCTTGAGCCAGCCGGCGAGCCTTGACTCTATGACGCTGCCGTGGTTGTAAATGTCCGCAACCCTTTTCAGGTCAAGCCTGTAACCTGACTTTTTCAGAATCTCAAAGCCTTCTGCCAGGGCCTGCATCATGCCGTACTCAATTCCGTTGTGCACCATCTTCACAAAGTGGCCTGCCCCTGCTCCCTGGAAGAACTGCACGCCGTTTGTGGCGGCGTAATCAACTAGCAGGGGCAGCAGGTATTCATAGTCCTTTTTCTCACCGCCAACCATGAGGCATGCCCCTCGCCTTGAACCTCCCGGCCCTCCTGACACGCCAACATCCGCAAACCTTATCCCTCTCCTGGTCAGCTCATTGTGCCTCCTTGCCGAGTCCTTGTAGTATGAGTTTCCGCCGTCAACTATTATGTCACCCTTCTGCAGACAGTGGACAAGGCCATTGTGCTCCATTGTACCGAATATCATTTCGTCTACCGGATTTCCTGCGGGCAGCATGAGCCAGATTATTCTTGGATGTTTTAGCTTGCCCACAAGTTCCTGCAGCGAGTAAGCTCCTTTAAGGCCGTGCTTTTCAAACTCCTTGGTTTTCTCTGCTGTCCTGTTGTAGGCCACAACCTTCCAGTCCTTTTCGTGCATCCTTAGCGCCATGTTGCCGCCCATCCTGCCAAGCCCGATTATGCCAAGTTCTTTGGCGAATCCCGGCCGCACAGACTCTTCTTCTATTCTTGCCGACATCCTTGAGGCGTAGTCAGTATCTGGCATGTACGTCCTCAGCGGCACAGCGTTATTCTTCCATGCATATACATAGGGGTCAATGAATTTCCACATGGCATTTACTTCCTCACTGCTTATGAAGAGGGTCTGGTCTCCTACGATGCAATCCAGAAGGAGCCTTTCATACTCTTCAACGTACTGTACCCGGTTCTCTGCTTCCCTGTAAAGCATCTTCAAAGCTCTTTTGTCTATTTCTGACGTGAGGCCTGGCTTTTTGAGCCAGAAATGGACAGTTATGGCCTCCACCGGCTCCAGGCTGAACACGACCTCACTGTGGTAGTGCTTGGCGGCTGTTGGCTGGCACAGGCATGGCGCCGGGTGCTTTAGCACAACAACTATCTCTTTCTTGGGCTCTCCCATTCTTTTGCCGCTTTCCATTATTATTGGGACGCCCTGCCACCTTTCATTGTCAATGTACGCCCTGATTTTGAAGTAGGTCTCAGTTTGCGATTCTGGCGCTACACCATTAATTTTCCTGTAGCCGTCGTACTGTGCCCTGAAGGAGTTGTTCCTGATTTCCTCCTCAGCCGGTATTTTCAGTGCCTTCAGCACCCTTGCCCTTTGCGTCCTTATGGCGTTCGGCTCCAGCTTAACAGGATGGTCCATGGCAGCAAGCGCAAGCATCTGCAGCAGGTGGTTCTGGCCTACATCCCTGAGGCAGCCTATGCTGTCGTAAAAGCTTCCTCTGTCATCAACGCCCAGCTCCTCAAACACCCTGATATGTATTCGCTCTATGAACTGGTTGTTCCAGCTCTGCTCGAAAAGGCTGTTGGAGAACCTGAAAGAGAGTATGTTTTGCAGCATGTCCTTGCCCAGGTAGTGGTCTATCCTGTAGATTTGCTCTTCCTTGAACAGCTTGCCCAGCAGTAGGTCCAGTTCTTCAGCTGTCTTGAGGTCCTTGCCAAAGGGCTTCTCAACCATTACCCGTGTCCAGCCCTCTTCCGGCCCGCATCCTTTTGTCAGGCCTGAGGCTGCCAGGTTATTGAATATGTTCTTGTAGAACTCCGGGGCAACTGCAAGGTAGAACAGCTTGTTGGTGCACACTCCCCACTGCGAATCTATCTGCCCAATTTTCTTAGCCAGGCTCTTGTATGTGGTTTTTTTGTCAAAAAGCCCCTTGTGGTAGGAGAAGAGCTGCAGGAAAGGCTTCAGCTCAGGGTCGGCCTTTGTTGTGTCCTTGTGCTGGCTGAGGAATTCCGCAACCATTCTCCTGAAGTCTTTGTCAGAGTAGTCACGCCTGGAAACCCCCACTACCCTGAACATCCTTGGCAGCATGCGCTTCTTGTGGAGGTGGAACAGGGCAGGCACTATTTTCCTGGCCATCAAGTCGCCTGTTGCGCCGAATATTACTACTGTTGACGGAATGTTCTGTTTCGGGCTGAGCATCCTGCTGGCCGTATTGAGTTTTTGATATAAACCTTTTGTTTGCGGCTTAAACGCATTTTTTTGTCTTTGTTTTCCTGTACACTGATGTTTCGGGTTTTTTATAGTGCGAATGCTAGTTTTCGGCTGATTTGTTCGAGTTTTTCTCGAGGTTTTCTTTTAGCTTTTGAAGCATCGGCTGCCATTTTTTAATAGCGCTCAATCCTCAGGCCCTTTACTCTTGAGAAGTGTTTGATATTCCGTGTCAGGACTGTTTCGTTTTCCAGCAAAGCGGTTGCGGCTATCATTGCGTCAATGTTGTCTATGCCCTGGCCTCCCTTTGCAAGTGTTCCATGAATCTCCCCTGCTTTTTCAGCCATAGGCGCTGTCAGGGCAATCGTGCTTATCCCTGACAGGGCTCTCATGACTTTAAGCCTTTCTTCCTCGCTTTTTTTTGAATGGCCTACGCCCGACCACAACTCAAATATTGCTGCACTGCTCACCCGATACGTTTCACTTTTTTCCACAAGCTTCCTGTGCCTATTTAGCGCGCCTTCATCCATCTCCATAAGATCAATTATGAAGCTAGTATCCAGTATCATTCAAATCTGGCCCACGTCTTTTTTATTCTTTCTTCTGTAGTCGCCCTTGAAGATTTGAGGTGCGCCCTCATGTCATCCGCTTCCTTTTTTGTCAAAAGTCCAACTAGCTCTGCTAGCGGGTCTTTATTTGTTATGCGCATTATGGCATCTGTGAAGCTCTCGTCTTCACTTTTTGTGCTTTTTAGGCGGTTATACGCATTCTCTGTAATTGTTATCGTTTTGACAGCCATAATTAAACACATATAAGTGCACTTATATAAACATTTCGGTTTATGCATGAGTTTGTTCAAGAAACATTTAAGTAACGGAAGCTTTTCCGGCAGCATAATGGCCGATTATGAAGTCCGTGTTGACAGGAAAAAATGCATCGGAGCCGGCTTTTGCGAAAAGCTAGTGCCGAGGATGTTTAAGGTTGATGCCAAAAATAGGGCCACACTAAATAATGGCGTTGTTGTGGGCGATGAAGCCGTCGCCTTGACAGTGGGCGATACCGACCTCAAAGACAGCGTAATGGCTGCTAAGGTCTGCCCTTCTTATGCCATTTCAGTAGCCAATAAGGCAACGGGCGAAAACATGCTCGACATTGAGCCTGAGATGCACATTCCGGTGAAGATGATTGATGCCCATTACGACAGCATGAAGGAATGGTCTATGGACCCTCTCGGCTTTTTCACAATAAAGCCGTTTCCTGACGAAGGCTTAATCAGAGTCAGGTACTACAATGCCAAACACCAGCTTGCAGCAGAAATAGAGGGCAAAACTGCAGAGGAGCTTTACAACACCATCTGCCGTGAGGGACTAGTCTCAGGCTTATCTCATGCAGCTTACTTGGGCAGCGAACTCCAGAAAGCTGAAATTGCCATTAAGAAGCGCCTGCTTTACGTGCAGGATGACCCTCTAAAGATTTAGCCCAATTTTCTTATGTACTGGCCAAGAGTTTTTGCTGACCTGTGCAGCAATGCCTGTTCCTGCTTGTTAAGCGTTAGTTCTATAGTTCGTTCTATCCCTTTCCTGTTAATGACACATGGTATGCTCAGGCATACGTTGTTAACGCCGTAATAGTTGCTTACCAAGGTCGATACAGGGAACACGTCGTTTCTGTCTGTAAGTATCGCTTTTACCACCTGCGTTATTGCAAGCCCTATTGCGTAGTAGGTTGCGCCTTTCTTTGCTATAACCTCATACGCGGACTCTTTTGTTTTCCTAAATATCTGCTGCAGTGCCTTGGCGCTGTATTCAGGGAATTCCCTCAGCGGCTTCCCTGAGATGTTTGCCGTGCTCCATACTGGAAATTCTGTATCGCCGTGCTCCCCAAGCACAAACGCATGGACGTGCTGCGGGCTGACTTTGAACCTGTGGCTTAGCCAGTACCTGAGCCTTGCCGTGTCAAGCAGCGTGCCTGAGCCTATGACCCTTCTTTTTGGGAAGCGCGAGTACTTTAGCGCGAGGTATGTTAAGATGTCAACGGGGTTTGTCACTATCAGAAGTATGCAGTCAGGGCTGTTCTTTGCTATCTTCGGGATTATTTCCCTGAAAATCCTGGCGTTCTTCTCAACAAGGTCAAGCCTTGTTTCGCCTTTGCCCTGGTGCAGGCCTGCGCACACTATTACTATGTCAGCCCCTTTGCAAAGGCCGTAATTGTTCCCAAAGGTTATTTTGGTTGTGTTTACGAACTGCAGGCCGTGCTTCAGGTCCAAAGCCTCGCCTTCTGCCCTTTGCCTGTTTATGTCTGTCAGTGCAATCTCAGTAGCCAGGCCTTCAATCATCAGCGCATAGGCTGCTGTTGCCCCTACAAACCCCGCTCCCACAATTGCAATTTTTGGCATAAGTTACCCTGTGCTCCCGAACCCGCCTCTCGTTTTCCCCATTTTGTCAGTTTCTTCCCATTCAAACCTGTCCACTTTCACAAATATTCCCTGCGCTACCCTTTCGCCTTTCTCAACTTTAACAACTTTATCTGTGTTGTTATAGACCTGCACTTTTACCTCATCGCCTTCTCCGCAGTAGTCGTTGTCAATTACGCCTATGCCGTGGGGCTTAATCAGCCCTTTCTTTCTTGGCGTAGAGCTTCGCAGCGCAACCAGCAGCATATATCCTTGCGGCGTTTCAACAATAATGTTTCCTGGAATAAGTGCAATCTCGCGCGGCTTTATCTCCATGTCCTCCCTAGAATAAATGTCAAACCCCACCGAGCCGGAAGTCTGGTAAGTCGGCAGAGGCAGTGACTTGTCTACGCGCTTTATTTTGACTTTCATTGTAGTACCCTATTTCTTAATCAGCTTCTTCAGCTCTTTCTCGAAGCTTTCCAGGTCGGCGAACTGCCTGTAGACCGAAGCGAACCTTATGTAAGCGACTTTGTCGAGCTTCTTCAGTTTTCTCATAACCAGTTCGCCAACGTGGCTGCTGCTTACCTCTTTCTTTTCTTCGTTTCGCAGCTCGGCCTCTATCTCATCAACTGCATGGTCTATCTTTTCCTGCGGTATGGGTCTTTTCTCGCAGGCTTTCGTCATGCCGTTTCTGAGCTTCTCGCGGTTAAAGGGCTCCCTTCTCCCGTCCTTTTTCACAACTACGAGGTCAAAGGGCTCAATCCTTTCGTAAGTCGTAAACCTTTTTTTGCAGCGAAGGCACTCTCTCCTGCGCCGCGTTGCCTCGTTTGCTTCGCGTTTGTCAACTACCTTGTGATCCTCGTTGCCGCAGTAGGGACAGTTCATTGCAACCGTAGGAATGCTTCGCAGCTGTTTTTAAATGTTGCTGCATCAAATTGGCAGCTCTGATTTCAGCTTCGATATTAATGCTTCAGTTTCCAGGCTCCTGTTTTCTACTACCCAGCTGTATAGCAGTGGGCTCAGCGTCACGGAGAATGCAAGGTTTCCTGCCAGATGCAGGAGAGTGAATGGTATTTGTCCTGTCACTGCCTGCACGAATGGCTGTGCGAAAAAGAGAGGGCCTATTGTCAGGCCTGTGGCAGCATCGTAAGCCAGAGTCCCTAATACAGAAAATATTGCATAGTTTTTGACAGAGCTTTTTCTGCTTTTGAAAAACCATGCGGCGCCAATCCCAACTGCCCCGTAGGCAGCCGCTGTTATCAATGTCCAGATTCCAGCCTTTTTGGTGAATAAGTCGAACAAAGTTATGCTGAGGAAGCCAAAAGCAAACCCTCCCAAGTAGCCGAATTTTTTGCTGAAAGGCATGTTTGCGGTCATCACAGGCTCAATATTCGGCGGCCTGAATGGTATTAGCCTTATTGCGAAGCATGCAACAAAACCTATAACGTATTTTGCCAAATTATTTTTGGCGAGTGTAATTTCCTTCATCTTTTCCAATACTCGTAGTTTGGCTTTTCTTCCGTAATGCTCCTTCTTCTGTTCTCAACCCTTGCCATTATGTGGAGCAGCGATGACAGCCTGTTGGCGTACTTAAGCAGCAGCGGGTTAACCTCCGCGGATTTTGCCAATCTTACCAGCTGCCTTTCAGCCCTTCTTGAGACAGTCCTGGAGAGGTGGAGCAGGGCTGCCTCTTTGCTTCCTCCCGGCAGCAGGAAGGAGTGTTGGGGCTCCACAAACCTTTCGCATTCCGCGATTATTTTTTCAATCCTTTCAACGTGCTTTTCTGTTATTTTCGGAACAGTTTCCACCGCAGCTCCAAGCTCTGCGCATATTGTGTGAATATCATCCTGCGCAGACTTCAAAATTCTAACTGTATCATCAGAGCCGGCAAAAGCCCCCACAACGCCAATCACAGAATTAAGCTCGTCATAAGTGCCAAGGGCTTCTATCCTATCATCATCCTTCTCTACGCCTGTTTTCCCAAGCAAGCACGTCGTTCCATTGTCTCCTTTGCCAGTGTACAATGCCATTTTTGGTTTTAGCTGTCATGTGCAGATTCCCCAGCCGCATTCCTCGTTCTTGCAGCTGAAGCATGTGCCGTCATCCGTGTCTTCCTTTTCCACCGGGCCGCCGCAGTTAGGGCATTTCGTTATTTCGTTCATTTTTTCCTGCTAATGTCATACTTCGCACTTGCTGAAGCCGCACGTTTCGTTAAGGCAGCTGTGGCAGCCGTTTTCGATTTTCAGCGTTTTATTGCTGCACGATGGGCATATGCTCAGCTTCATGTCAGAGGCTGTTATCTCTGTGCTGTTTTTGCCGTGCCCCTGCCTTGCTTCCGCGGCTGCTGCAGTCTCCAAGCCTGCAGCTGCTTTTGTGAAGACATACCTTCCTCCGTCTTTTTTAATCTGGCCGTTCTTCGCAGCGCTGTAGACTGTTGTCAGCCTTCCATCTGGCAGGGCTATCACATCATCTCCCCTCATGAGCCTTTGTTCGCCATCAACCTCAACATCATACTGCTCTTCCGCTGCTTTTTGGAACTCTGATTTCTGCGTGCCAGTGCTCAGTATCGGGTAGCGGGAGCCTTCCCTGTAGATGGTTATGCCCTTGAGGCCGTTCTTCCACGCGTCAAGGTAGATGTTTGATATGGTCTCAGGGTCAATGTCCTCAGGCAGGTTTACTGTTGATGATATGCTGTGGTCAACATATTTCTGCCATAGGCCCTGAGTCATTACCCTCTTGCCCGGGTCGATGAAATGTGCTGTCCTGAAGAAATGGGCGGGCAGTATGCGCTTCAGCTCATCAGCATCCTTGCATTTTTGCGCTTCTTCAGCCAGGTTGTGCTGCTGGATGTACGCATCCACAGTCGAATGAAATATCTTGAAGAACATGTTGCTTCCTCCGGAACTCAGGCCCTCAGACCTCCTGGTGTAGTAAAGCGCGAATACAGGCTCTATGCCCCCGCTGACACCTATGAAATTCCTGTCACCAAGCTTGTAGCCGAGCACTATGTTGGATATTGTCCCTGTTGGCGCTATTGAAAGGATTGCGATGTTCCTGAGCCCTTTCTTCCTTATGAGTTCCTTTGTTTCGTCTGTAAGCACTTCCTGGAAGAAGTTTCCCTTGCTGTAGGCCTGATACTCGAATATCGGCGATGGCGATTTCTCCTCTGCCAGGCTTGCTGATGCCTGGTAAGCAGTATTCGAGAACAGTTTGGCAGACTCTTCGAGTATCTTTACGCCTTCCTCGCTGTCATAGCCAATGCCAAGCTGGTTAAGCATGTCTGCTATGCCCATAACACCCAATCCAACTCTTCTGGTTTCGTAAGCTGCCTTTCGCTGCTTTTCAAGCGGGTTCAGGAGCTCATTCCACGTAACCACGTTGTCCAAAAATCTCACTGCAAGCGCGGTTGTTTCCTTGATGCCGCCCCAGTCTATCTCTGCCTTGTCTGTGTAGCCGCTTTTGACAAACCTCGACAAATTGACAGATGCCAGGTTGCATGCCCCGCCGTCCTCAAGAGGAACCTCGGCGCAAGGGTTCGTGCTCGCTATTGGCCTCCCAACATAGTTGGATGGCGAGTACTTGCTCATTGTAGACCAGAATATGAGCCCTGGCTCGGCTGTCCTGTAGTTGCCTTCTATAAAGGCGTTCCAGATGGTTCTTGCCTTAACCATCCTCTTTATCTCGTTAGTCTCGCGCGAATTGTAATAAAGCATGAAGTCTCCTGCTTGCTTTATTGCAAGGTCAAACTCAGAGCCCCTGTCAGGAACGACAATGTCGCCAAACATGTCCCTCCTTCCAGCGTCAGCCAGGTCCCTTCCGCTTAACGGTCCTGCGCCGTGCTCTGACAGGAACCTGTTAAGCTCTTGCAGCGTGTCAAATGTTTTCAGCAGCCTGTATTTTTCTATCGGCTTCGATGGTATGCCGTATGAGTAGTGCACTGCCCCGCCTTGCATTATTCCAAGTCCGGATACTGCCTTGTCTTTCAGATAAACAAGGAGCTTTTCAGTGCCATACCTATTCTGCTCATCAACCGCCTGCATGAACTCGTCTGATATCTTCAGGCTTATGTTGGCGAACCTCACCTGCGTGTTCTCCCTCACCTGCCGTTCTATTTCCCTGAGCTGCTTCTCATTGAACTGGTTCGACCACTTGCACTGCTCGACTATCTGGTTCGTCACCCAGTTCGGCATCTTCTTCACGTTTATGAAGTGCTGGCTGTCAGGGTGCTTTATGTCAATGGTGAGCATGAGGGCTCCCCTTCTTCCTGACTGCCCGATCAGCCCCGTGGTTAACGAGAAAAGCTCCATGAAGGAGACGCTTCCTGTTGAGGTATCGGCCGCGTTGTGAACTACTGAGCCTTTCGGCCTTAGCACAGATATGTCCACCCCAATCCCGCCGCCATAAGAATAAGTCCTGGCGCATTCGTAAGCAGACTGGTAGATTGACTCTATGTTGTCCTCTGCTATGAGCGAAACAAAGCAGTTGGCAAGTGTCTTTAGCCTGTATAAATCTCCCCCACCGGCAATCACTCTCCCTCCCGGCACAAAATAGCCCTCGTACAGCGCCCTGTAGAACCGTGCTGCCCATTCCTGCTGCTTTTCAGGCGTTGACTCAACAGCCGCCATAAAAGCTGCAAGCCTTGAAAACGCATCCTCAGGCCTTTTCTCAATCAGCTTGTTGCTAAGGTCCTTCAGGAAATATTTCTTCTGGTAGATGCTTGTTGCCAGCTCATTCGCATTAAGGTAGTCTCCTGGGTGAACAGGCATTTCCCCTTTCTTTTGCAGGTCTTTCAGGTAGAACAAAAGGTTCTTGTAAGCCTCAATCCTGTCATACCCTATAATTGATGCAAGCTTGCTCTTGTGGGCGAACATGTCAAGCAGCGCTGTCTTCTCACCATCGCTGCCCTTTGCAGCCTCAGCGGCCGCCTGCCTTAGTTCGGCCCTCTTTGCCCTGTAAAGTATGTACGCCTTCGCTGTCTTGGCATGGCCTTCCTCTATGAGTATCTTTTCAACAGCATCCTGGACCTCTTCCACTGTTGGTATCTTCTCGTTTTTTGACACAAAATCAACGACAAGCCCTGACAGCCTATCTGCCTCTTTCCTGTCGCTTCCGCCAACAGACCTTGCAGCCTTCATGATGGCAGAGGTTATTTTTTCATCGTCAAAGTTAACAACCCTTCCATCGCGCTTGACTATCTTGGGAATCCTGCTGACGGACATGGCTTTCCCTGCATCGAAGGCTTTTGGTGTCATGTTTCATTACCTCACAATAAATACAACCTGTTGTGTTTCTCTCCCGTCTAGAACCCCAATATGTTGTGGTTTCTGGATTTACTTGTATTTAAAGGTTTTTGTGCCAAAAACTATATTAGCCATAACTCATGACAGAATTTCTAGCTGCTGGTGATGTAAATTCAAAAGCATCAATCGCAGTTGGTATAAGTTTTATATAAAATCACTGGTTCGTCTTCCAGTACTTCTTCTGCCCCAAAATCAATGCCGCGGTAAAAAGCAGGTATGTGAGCAGGTAGCTAATCTCTGTGAGGAAGAATCCGAAATCGACAACATCCTTGCTCTGGCCGAATCTGAATCCGAAGCCTAAAGAAAACAAAACCGGAATGAAGAATATGGGATAGAAGCTTTTCCTGCTTGTTTTGAACCGCGAAAGAAAATTGTTAAGAAGCATCATTAAGATTAACACCACAACAAATTCCCCAACTGCCTGCCACGCTTGCATTTTACCAACCGCAACTAATTATAATTATATATTTTATTATATATTTTCTAAAGTGTGGAAAGCAGTATATGTTTAAAAAACTTTTGGATTTGGCATTACACATTTGACTGCGGCAGCTAAAGCTTTAAAAACATTCAGCGGCATTTGCAACTGCATGCCTGGCGCTTTTGTGCATATTGCTGTTGGTCTGTTATCAGCAGCCATTGTGCACCTGAAGCATTTCAAGCCTGAGTTCAGCCTTGCAATTTTCATTGGAAATCTCCTTCCTGATGTCCTGAAATTCGGCTTGACTGCAATAAAGCAGGGAACGCTCAGGATTTTCAGCGTCAAACAGGACGGCCTTTTCAACACTTTAGCATCAACAACTTCCAGCTCTGCAAACTGGTTCACTCTCGGCTTCTTCCTGTTGCTGCTCATAACCTTCTTTTACCATTACCACGTCATCAAGAAGAAAAAGCTTTGGGAGTACGAGGAACTCTACATATTCTTGCTGATTGGCATCGTAACGCATCTCATCATGGATGCGCTTATAATTGAGAAAGGGCCGTGGTTTTAATCCTTCTCATAAATTCTCTTCAGCATAAGTGCATCGCCTTCAATGTTCGGGCTCTCGCTTATCACAACTCCTCCAATCTTAAACTCGCGCCAGCTGCGGACAATTTCCTCGTAATTCAAGTCGGATTCCTTCAGCGTCAGATGGTTTAGTTCGCCTTTGTCGCTGTAGTTGACCCCGGCTATTTGTATGTGCATATTCTTTAGTGCTTCCTTCCCCAGTTCTTTCTCTACAGCGGCAAGTATTTCGTTGAATTCTATGAGGCTGTTGTTTTTCCCATCACGGGCGTGCATGTGCGCGTAGTCTATGCAAGGCATTACCTGCTCAATCTCCTGGCACAGCCGCAGTATCTCGCTCAAGCCCCCAAACTGGCTTCTTTTGCCCGTTGTTTCAGGCCTTACCCATATTCCGCAGCCAGCGTCCTTTAGTTCGGCAACAACCATTTTCATTTGTTGCTTCACTTTTTCATATACCTTCTCTTTGCTGATGCCTAAATAATAGCCGGGATGGAAAGCAACGCTTTTCGCCCCGCAGAGCCAGGCAACTTCCGCGGCTTTTATCAGCCGTTTTTTGCTAGCCTCCAATTTGGCAGTTTCAGCAGCATTCAGATTGATGTAGTAGGGGGCATGGCATGTCAGCATAACCTCTGCTTTCTCAGCGGCAGCTTTGATTTTCGGGGCATTTTCCTTGCTAATATTGACTGATTGCACGAATTCAAGCTCCATTGCATCAAGGCCAAGCCCTCTCACTGCCCTTATGCCGGAAGCTGTGTCAGTTCCTTTGGCTGCCATTGGGATGCCTGCTGTGCCGAAGAGGAGCTTAAGCATTTTACTACAAATCACCACTAAGATTATATTGATTCAAAAGAAGTTTATTTTGTAACTGTTTATTAAAACCAAGTAATCGTAATATCACAATTTCCATTATTTTTTGCAGGATAAATAGCATTTGGGGTTTATTCATCAACTTTTGCGAATTTAAATTATGAACTAGCTTCGTTCTAATTTCCACCAGATTAGTTAAAACTTTATCTGGATTTTTGGAATCAAATCCTAAATCTAAACTTCCCAAGTAACTCCTAACTTTTTCATATGTGTTCCTTTCGTACAAAAAACTCCTTAGAATATTCCTTTTAAGCAGGCTTAATTTATTTCTATCTTTAACGCAGTCTTCCAACGCAGCCGATACCCCATCTTTAATCTTTTTTAATTCCTCTTCCGTAAATATTCTGAGTTTCTTATTTAAGCTATTCTCATTAGCCAAGCGCTCCAAACTTATCCAACATATCAAAAATTGCAGCTCCGTGATCATATCAGAATGTGAGACAAGGTAAGCGTGTATGACTTTTATAATTTCACTGCATTTAGATGCAGTGGTTGTGTTTAGTTTTGCAAGAGCATAATCTATAAAAAATGTTATATCTCTCGTAAAAAAGACACCGTGCGTATTAATTCCGTGTATTAAATCGGAGTGTCTATTTTCTATCAGTTCAATATGCTTATAGTAAAACCTCGGATACTTTTTCCCTTTCCCATACTCGTAATGATAGTTAAAAAAAACGCTACGTTTTTGTGCAAAAGAATAAAGCCACTCTAACCAATCAGCCAGCTTTAAAGCTTCATCTCTGTTTGTCGCACGAATATAACACTTTGCAGTTTTCCAAGCGTCTTGTGCATGAGGATTGTTGATTTTTGTTCTTTCTTTTTCGAATATTTCGGCATATTTTAATGGCACTATTCTTATACATAAGTCTTCATTTATGTACTGTTTTCCTCTCGGGATGTATAAATTATAGAAATCAAATACGTATGTGTGCATTTTGCACCTATCCAAACGAGCTTCCGCAGCTGCACACTGCATGCGCGTTCGGGTTGTCCACTTTGAAGCCGGAGCGGTTCAGCGTTTCAACGTAGTCAATCACTGCGCCTTTGAGGGCTTCCGCGCTCGCGGCATCCACAACGATTTTTAATCCGCTTTTCTCTAAAATTACGTCGTTGCTGCCGCTTTCATCGTCGAGAGAAAAATCGTAGCTGTATCCTGCGCAACCACCTGGCTTTACCTCAACTCTGAGGTTGAATCCTGAAATGCCCTGCTTCTTCATCATTTCCTTTACCTTTTCCACAGCCGCATCAGTGACATCAAACTTGTCCGGTTTTTCCTTTGGCCTTTCAGAGTCTATTTTTGCTGCTGCGCGGTTTAATTCCGTCAGCATATTATTGAAATCTTTCTCATTCATCACTGTCGCAGCTGCTGTTTTGAGTTGCTCCTGGTAAGGTGTGCCGCAGCCCGTCATCTTCATTCCAAATCCGGCCATTGCATCAGCTAATTGGGGGTATTTCAGCATTATTTCGCCAATTGTTGTTTCTGCAGTTATCATATGATTTTCTCCCCAGTATCCTTATTTTTCAGGTGTATTACGTTTACAGGGCAGGCTTCGGCTGCGGTCTGGTCCTCTTCGAAATCCTTGTCATCTTCATCTATTTCGAGCTCCTGCCAGCCGTCTTCCCTCTGCTTCCCAGATCTTATGTCTGACTTGCCGTCTTCGTTCATCTCCCAGCGCTTTGGGCTGACAGCAGCGCAGGCAGCGCACCCAATGCAGTTTGGCCTGTCGTGCTCAAGCAAATACTTCGTCATTAGGCAACACCTTTATGGACTCGTAGCCTTGGCTTTCTATCTGGTGCGCAAGCTCAGGCCCTCCGCTTGTCGCAACTCTCCCGTCAATCATAACATACACCCTGTTTGGCTTTACATAATTGAGTATTCTCTGGTAATGTGTTATCAGCAGTATGCCCGTCTCAGGAGTGGCCAGCTTGTTTATCCCGTCTGCAACAACCTTCAGCGAGTCAACATCCAGGCCGGAGTCTGTCTCGTCAAGTATTGCCATTTCGGGCTTCAGCATTGCCATCTGGAGTATCTCAGCGCGTTTCTTCTCCCCGCCTGAAAAGCCTTCGTTGATGTAGCGGTGCATGAATGATTCGTCAATTTTAAGCATCTTCATTGTTTCCTTGAGCTGCTTTATGAATTCTGCAACAGCTATCGGGTTCTTTTTGTCTCTGCGGCTGTTCATGGCTGTCCTCAAAAAATTGGCCGTGCTCACCCCGGGAACTTCGCTTGGGTACTGGAATGACAGGAACAGCCCTTTTCTGGCGCGCTCGTTCGTTGGCAGCTTTGTTATGTCTTCGCCCTTAAACATTATCTGCCCTTTGGTTACCTTGTAGCCTGGGTGGCCAAGTAGCGCATAGCCCAATGAGCTTTTCCCTGCGCCGTTTGGCCCCATCAAGGCAACTACTTCGCCCTTGCTGACATCAAGGCTTACCCCTTTGAGTATCTCTTTGCCTTCAACTTCCACACGCAGGTCTTTTATTTGCAGTTCGTTCATTTTTCGCCTCTGCGGCTGCCGCTATTTTGCTAAATTCGCCCTGTTTGCTTCGTACTGTATTATTCCCTTTTGCACTGCCCTCAGGGCCAGCAATGCGCATTTTATCCTTACAGGCCCGGGGTTTATTTTGGTTATTTCAAGCATGTCGTTTTGGGTCATTGCAACAACCGCCTTTACGCTTTTTCCATGTATCTGTTCAGTGAGCATCGAGGCTGCCGCCTGGCTTATTGCGCAGCCCTTCCCGTTGAACATGGCTTCCTTTACTGTGCCGTTTTCCATTTTCAGCTGCACAGTTACCTCATCGCCGCAAACCGGGTTGTAGTCGTGGTAGCTTACATCGGCATCGGCCATGTTTCCGAAGTTTCTCGGGTTCTGGTAGTGGTCCATTAACTCCTCTCTATACAGGTTTTCTATCCCATCCGAAGCTGCTGCATTTGCCATTTTAATCACAATATAATCACAGCCTATTATCGCTTTTTGCCCATGATTCAGCGGTTTGGGCTGGCTTTTTTAGCTTTGCGGCTATTTTCCCAAGTGCCTCAGCGAACTTTTCTATTTCTTGTGTGGTGTTGTAGAGGTAAAAGCTTGCCCTTGTTGAGCCTGCTGTGCCCAGAAGCCTGGCAAGCGGCATGGCGCAGTGGTGGCCTCCCCTGACAGCTATTCCCGCAGCATCCAGGAATGCTGATACATCGTGCGGGTGGGCTCCGTTAAGGTTGAATGCAACCAAGCCACTTCTCTTGGCAGCATCCTTTGGCCCGTATACGGCAACACCCTCTATTTCCTGCAGCCTTTTTAGCGCCAATTTTGTAAGCAGTATCTCATGCTCCCAAACGTTTTCCATCCCAACCTTCTGCAAATAGTCAACAGCTGCCGTCAGCCCGACGGCTCCGGCCATGTTTGGAGTTCCTGCCTCAAACTTCCAGGGCAGCTCGTTCCACTTTGCGCCTTCTAAGCTTACCTCGCTTATCATGTCCCCTCCGTAAAGGAAAGGTTCCATTCCCTCAAGCAGCTCCCTTTTGCCGTAAAGCACCCCTACGCCTGTTGGCCCGAGCATTTTATGCGCTGAGAATGCCAGGAAGTCGCAGCCAAGCTCTTTCACGTTCACCGGCATGTGTGGCACTGACTGCGCGGCATCGACAACAGTTACAGCTCCAATTTCCTTCGCTGCAGCAATGATTTCCTTGGCTGGATTTATTGTTCCCAGAACATTTGAAACGTGCGTGAATGCAACTATTTTCGTTTTCTTCCCTATTGTTTGCCGCAGCTGCAAATCGGACGATGTCCGATTGCACATTCCGCTTGTGGCGGAATTGTGCTGTAGCTTTAATTCGCCGTTGCCGTCTATTTCCAAAAACCTGAGCTTTGCCCCTGTCCTTTTCGCTGCCTGCTGCCACGGGACAATATTGCTGTGGTGCTCCATCTGCGTCAATACTATCTCGTCACCTTTCTGCAGCTGCTGTGACAAAGAGCTTGCAACAAGGTTGATTGATTCTGTGGTGTTCTTTGTGAAAACAACCTCCTCCATACACTCAGCGCCGATGAAACCGGCAACCTTTTCATGGGCTTCGTCATACGCTGCAGTAGCTTCCTGGCTCAGCCTGTGCACTGCCCTGTGCACGTTTGAGTTGTAGGTTTCATAATAATCATTCGTTGCCTGTATTACCTGCCTCGGCTTTTGCGTTGTTGCAGCGTTGTCAAGGTAAACCAGCGGCTTCCCGTAAACCTTCCTTTTCAATATAGGGAAGTCCTCTCTTATCCTTTCAGCGTTAAGCATTTTTCAGCAGCTCCTCCCCGGCATCTTCCATTTTTGCCCTTATCGTGTGCCGCAGGTCTTCTGCAAGCTCCTCAAACGGCATCTGCTTCAGGAGCGGCTCGAAGAAGCCCTCCACAACAAGCCTTACCGCTTCCTTCTCACCCACCCCTCTGCTCATCATGTAAAACAGCTTTTCCTTGTCAAGCTGCCCGACAGATGCTTCATGGGATGCTTTCACGTCGTAGTTGTCTATTTCAAGCTTGGGTATCGGCGATGCCCTTGCCGAGTCGCTTAGCAGCAGCACATTTGCTTTCTGGTGGCCTTCTGAGTTTGGGGCAGTGCCCATTATCTTGGTGAAGCTCTGGGCTATGACCCTTGCCCTTCCTTTCAAAGCGCCTTTTATTTTCATGTTGCTTGTTGTGTTCCTTGCGTTATGCACTGCCTTTGTCATTATGTCCAGCTTTTGCGCGCCCTCCCCGAAAAAGGCTCCAAAAATATTAGTTGCGGCTCCCTCTCCGTTCAGCATGCTGACAATCTCCTGCTTTGTATTTTGCCCGCCAATGCCAGCATCTACCCAGTCAACGCTTGCCCTTGTGTCAGCATAGGCGTTCCTTGACATAAGGCTGTTAACGTTAGTGCCGAGCTTTTGCACTGTTGCGAACCTCACAACAGATCCGGGCCTGGCAGTCACATTTATGACCTCTATTCTGCAATCTTTTTTGGTGTTCCCGTCCGAACTATCCAAACTGTCGGATGTAATCGTCTCAACAACTTCCAGAGTCGAGTCTTCTTCGGCAACTACAACCACATGAACAATCTCTGTCTGCTTCTGGGCCAGGCTGATGGCAGCCTTCCCGGCTTTGGCACCCTTGCGGGCATAAATGAACAGGCCGTTGTTCCAGAAGGCTGCGTGCAGCGCTTCCATTCTGTTCTGGAAAGCGGCCTTGCCGTACTTGCCGATAAGCAGCGGCTTCAGAACAGCCTCGTATTTTGAGGCTGCAACAGAAAGGTCCTCAACGACAACGCCATTTTCTTCTTTGCTTCCATGGCTGGTGATGCTCGTTAATGGTTTCAGCTGCCTCTCGTCCATATCAAGTGCCGAGCTCACATGCAGGCCGTATGTCAGCTGCGGCATTGCCAGATTTTCAAGCTGCCCGAATGCCTCAAGCCTTGCTTGAAGCAGCCAGTCTGGCTCGCCCTTTGCCTTTGACAGACGTATTACTGTTTCCTCAGTCAGCTGTGTCAACTCTTCCGGCTCTGTTTTCTTGATTGTATTTGTTGATTGCATCGTCTTGTCCCCAATCAAAATTCCAACAGTGGCAGAAATACTACCCTATTGCCCCTGTCATGTCAAGCTGTATCAGCCTGTTGAGCTCAACCGCATACTCCATCGGCAGCTCCTTCATTATCGGCTCGATAAAGCCCGAGACTATCAGCCTTAAAGCCTCCTCCTCCTTCAATCCCCTGCTCATTAAGTAGAATATCTTCTCTGTGCTCAGCCTCCCGACTGTTGCCTCGTGCGCGATTTCAACCTTTTCCTCGTTGATGTCCATTACCGGCACTGTGTTTGACTTTGATTCCTCATCCATTATCAGGGCATCGCACACAGCGCTTACCCTTGAGTTAGTCGCTCCCTTTACAACCTTAACCAGCCCACGGTAAGTCGTTATACCGCCCCGGCTGCTGATGCTCTTCATCTTTATCGTTGAGGACGTGTTCTTTGCGAGGTGGTATACTTTGGCTCCGGTGTCCTGGTTCTGGCCTTTTCCTGCGTAAGCTATGCCGAGGTGGTCTGCCCTTGAGCCTTCTCCTTTAAGCAGGCTGCACGGGTAAAGCATTGTGCCTTTTGACCCTGCATTCCCTCCAATCCATTCAACCACGCCATTTCGTTCAACAACAGCCCTTTTCGTGTTAAGGTTGTATGTGCTTTTGCTCCAGTTCTCGACGCTGCTGTACCTGACCCTGGCTCCTTCTTTCACGTAAATCTCCACCCCTCCCGCATGAAGGGAATTTACGTTGTATTGCGGGGCTGAGCAGCCTTCCACGTACGATACTTCGCTGAATGGCTCTGCGACTATGAGAGTGTGCTCAAACTGGCCTCCCTTTCTTGCGTTCATCCTGAAGTATGCCTGCAATGGCATAGTTACCTTTACGCCGCGAGGCACGAAAATAAAAGTGCCCCCACTCCAGACAGCAGCGTGCAGCATGATGAGCTTGTGGTCGTTTATCGGTATGCAGTTTGTCATGAAATACTCCTTTACAAGCTCGGGGTATTTCTGCACTGCAACGTCCATGTCCTCAAATATGACGCCCTTCTCCTCCCATTCTCTTTTCAGGTTGTGGTAAACAACCGAGCTGTCGTACTGCGCCCCTGCGCCGGCAAGGGCCTTTCTCTCGGTTTCAGGTATGCCAAGAAGGTCGAACGTTTTCCTTATCTCCTCAGGCACCTCTTCCCACTTGTTGCTTTGGATTGCATCCGGCTTTGCATAGTAAACTATTTCATCAAAATTTATGCCGCTCAGGTCAAGCCCCCAGTCTGGCACAGGTGTTTTCCTGAACCACTCGTAAGCCTCAAGCCTTTTCTTCAGCATCCATTCTGGCTCGTTCTTGTCCTTTGAAATGAGCCTTATTACTTCCTCGCTGAGTCCTTTCTCTTTTACAAGGTAGTTCTCTGGCTGCCTGAGATTGTGGATTCTCCCGGCAGCTTCCTCAATCTGCAACAAAAGTTCCTGGTTTGTCATTTTAAGCATCCGCTAAGCCCTTAAAAAACAGACATCGCACCCCGCAGGCAAATCAGCAACCGACTCGTGCACTCTGCAAAGAATCTTTTCGCTCTTTGCCATTGCCAGTATGTTCTGGGTTTCCCTGACAAGGTCGCTTTTCGTTTTTATCCTTTTAACAGCAGCAGCTATCTCCTTGTTTATGTGGTCATTGAACTTTACCTCAGCAGCCCTTTTTGAGCTGAGGTACTGGCTTATGGTTGATTCCTGCACGCACAAAAGCCCGGCTATGTCTTTCTGGCTCATTCCCTGCTTCTTCATGGCAGCAGCCATCCCGCTCCTTATGGCTGGCAGTATGTAAAAGACTTCAACCTCCTGCGGCTGTATTATCTGGAGTTTCATTTTTACACCACCCTCGGGCAACATAATTCACTATTGTGAACTTGTATTTAAAGGTTTGCGGTCTTTGTTGCGCATTAAAAGTTGCCACTCTAAAGTCATTAATTAAGGAAAGTTTTATAAGCCTGTTAAACTTCTCACCATTGCATGGCAACTCAGCTTACTCCGGTGCAAATTCTCACAGCCAAGCAGCTTTTTGCAGTCTCTGCAGACCCGAGGCGTTTCTTATTGGCTTTTAAGGTCCTTGATACGGTTCCAAGAACCAATTCAGGCCTGGAAGAGAAACTGCGGTTAACCCACCCTGAAGTTGAGCGCTTGTTGCCGGAGTGGTGTGGGGATGGCGGCAAATATCTTGGACTGATGTGTGGCCGTGCCCTTTCGGCAATAGGCCTTGCAGCTTTTGAAGAAGTTGAAGTGACAACCTCCAGAAACTCGACCTTTCCAGCGATGGCGTGGCACAGCACACCGCTGGCTTCAAGGCTTTTCAACCTGGCCCATTATGTGCAGGAAGCAGCTTATCAGCTTGGCATCAGCCCTTACATCCTTTTTGGCAGGCTTTCGGGGCCGAGGCTGAAAGCGCCTCTGAAAAAAGCGCTCATAATATCCGAGCTTGCTGCCCAGGCGAACTATACTGCAGGCACTCCTGTGCCTATCGGAAACCTAGAGGACAGGGTTGGCTTGCCAACCAATGTTATATATGATCATTTGGAAAGGTTTAGGCTGGCTGGTCTTGTTGATATGGAGCCTCTCCCGGCAGGTGATGGGAAGATGTTTAACTACAGATGGTCGGCTGACGAGCCCCCATCACAAGCTCTTGCCGCAACTTCTGGAGCCAAGCTTTCGGCTGCAGTTAAAATCTTGTATGAGTCAAAATTATCCCAAAATGGCGCTTTTGTCCCGGCAAGCAGTTTTTATCCAGGCGTTTACAGCGGGTCCTTCGGAGTTAGGCGCGCTTTTAGCGGCTTTGTTGCCTCAGGCGTTGTTGAGCGGCGTACGAAGTACCACGATCTTCCAGTAAGGCCGTCACAGCTATGCATCGACGCAGCAGTAAAAAATATTGATCCGGCCATTGCTGCAATAGCTGGCAGCCAAAAAGAGCTGGAGAAAGCCAGGGCTTATGCTGCCTCGTTTAATGCCAACAAGTCTGCAAGGCTTGTAGCAATTACTGAAAGTTTCTTGTTCGCATCAAAAATTATATAAACGCCTCTTGTGTCGTCTGTAGTTTGTAATCTGTAATGCGTTAAAGAGGTGGTTTTTGATGGGTAAGGTTCGCGTCGGCATCAACGGCTTTGGCCGCATCGGGAGGATGTTCCTCAGGGCTGCCATTGAAGACAAGGACATTGACATTGTTGCGATTAACGATGTTACTGACGCAAAAACACTTGCTTACCTTCTGAAGTACGATTCCGTCCACAGGCAGTTTTCCGGCTCAATTGAGGCAGCAGCAGACTCGCTGGCAGTCAATGGCAGGAAAATCAAGGTTCTGTCAGTCAAGGAGCCTGAACAGCTCCCGTGGAAGGGCCTCAAGGTTGACGTTGTCATTGAAAGCACAGGCATCTTTACAGACAAGGAATCCGCTTCCAAACACCTCGCTGCAGGTGCCAAAAAAGTCTTAATCACAGCCCCTGCGAAGGGCCCCGACATAACAATTGTGAAAGGCGTCAGCGACAAATCCTATGACAGGAAACAGCATAACATATGCTCAAACGCTTCGTGCACAACCAACTCGCTTGCCCCTGTTGTCAAAGTGCTGCACGACAACTTCAAGATAAGGCACGGCCTTATGACGACAGTCCATGCCTATACAAATGACCAGCGTATCCTTGACTTGCCTCATAAGGACTTGAGGCGGGCCAGAGCTGCAGCTGTCTCAATCATTCCAACAACAACAGGAGCAGCCAAAAGCATAGGCGAAGTCATACCAGAGCTTAACGGCAAGCTCGACGGCATGGCCCTTCGCGTTCCGGTTCCTGACGGCTCAATCACTGATTTTGTCTGCGTCGTTGAGAAGCCAACAACTGTTGAGGCCATAAACAGGGCATTCAGGGAGGCAGCCAGCGGCTACATGAAAGGCGTAATCCAGTACACAGAAGAGCCAATCGTTTCAGTAGACATCATCGGCAACCCGCACTCTTCAATTTTTGACGCAACCTTGACAAAAGTTATTGATGGTGTGCTTGTCAAGGTCTGCGCCTGGTATGACAACGAGTGGGGATTCTCAAAAAGGCTTGTGGACGTGGTAAAGGCGCTTTGACGTCTTTAGCAATAGTAATAAAATCAGCACACTTTATGGCAAAATTTAAATAAACCGCGCCCTCACCCAAGGGTATGGTTACACCTGCCATAAAACAAGTCGATTTGGTGGATCTTCTGGCAGCTATCAGGAGGGGTGATGTACCGACTTCTCAAGTTGTCAGAACTGATGGATGGCCTTGTGGCATTACCGATTCTCAAGCAGGACTTGCATACGTGGGTTATCTAGGCAGGGCTCTAAACAGGGCTCTAGAGGGCAGTACCCTGCTTCCTTTGATAATAAGCGATAACACTAGAGCCGGACTTGATCCTTCAATGGTCGCATCTCTCCTTAAAGCCGCTTCTGAAGAAGGTTCGCATGTAAACATAGAGGGCTTGTTGTTAAGTCAGCCTGTAGGTGTTACTCCTCCGTACATCTTGCATGTGAGGGCAGTTGAGTATAGGGGCGTGAGAGTTTCAATGTAGTGTTTACTTCTAAGTAGTTAATGAGAGCAAGTTTTATAAACAAAAGTCGCTTCCCCGCCCTTTATGAATTCGCACAGCCCGGACCCGCTGGAGACAATAATTGTTTCCGATGCGGATTTCATGCAATCCTACGCTCCAGCGAGCCATCCTGAGGCAGTTGAAGGGCTTGACGCCCTGGCTGATGCAGGATTCAGGCTGCCGCTTACTTACCTCTCCGAAGGCTTTCGCCAATTGAGCACCTTGGCTTGGGTTGTGCAGTTTAGCGGTAACATGCAAACAAACTACGGGGTAAGCTATCATTTCAGGGAGTGTGCCTTTGCCGGGCGCAGCAGAGTAACTGGAAATCTTAAAAAATTCGCTTCCCGCAGAGAAAGTAAGGGCCCAAATCACCCTCGTAATTCCCATTACCATTATAACCGCTTGTCGCATAACGGCACTTTAGTCGGCAGAATGTTGAGCCAGCTTGGCGTGCGCAGGGAACAGTCCCAGAACTTGGGGCTTGCTGTTCCGCCGCATTTTCTTAATTTAGCTACGGCCTACGCCTATGGTCAAACATCATTTGACGGGACAGCGAAACTGCTGCTTGAGGATGCTGTTAGTGCAATGTTCTACACCAGCATGGCTCAGTCTACTGGGCAAGGTTTTAAGATTTTGAGGCTGCCGGCCCAAACCACCAGGGCTGCAGCACTGAACTTGGCTACCCAGATCAGCCACGTGATTCAGTCTGTTTTTCCAGATGAGGAAATTGACTCTTCCATTCGCCAAATTAAGTCGAAGTCTAAGAAGCTTCCTGACAAAACGCCCATTTACAACCCTTTTGTGAGGTTCTCCCCTCAGGCTTATGAGCGTATAGCTTCTGTTCTTGGGCCGTGAGCGTCGCGGGCACCGGCAAAAACTATTTATACGCTCTTCCTATTGCAGCAGCTATGTCGCTTAAGCTTCCGTCCATTAAGGACAAAAATGTTGAAGTTGCCGGCAAGACTGTTCTCGTCAGGGCCGGCATTGACGCGCCCCTTGACGACAAAGGCAACGTGACTGATGACACGAGGATTCAGGAAGCTGTTCCCACAATCAAATACCTCTCGCAGAAAGGTGCAAAGGTTGTTTTGCTGGTGAAGGTCGGCCGGCCGGGCTGGAAAGTTGTTGAATCACTCAGGGTTACGTCAATAGCTAAAAGGCTTTCCGAGCTGCTGGGGCAGGAGGTAAAGGCGCTTGGGGACTGTGTTGGTGATGAAGTTGAAAAAGCTGTTGGCGAGCTGAAAGACGGCGATGTTGTGATGCTCGAGAACGTGTTCTTCCATCCTGAAGAGGAAACTAACGACTCTGTTTTTGCCCAGCAATTGGCAAGGCTTGGCCAGGTTTACGTTAACGACGCTTTCTCAAGCTCTCACAGGAATCAGACTTCTATTGTTGGCATTCCCAAGCACTTGCCGTCTTATGCCGGGCTGCTGCTTGAGAAGGAAGTGAAAGTCCTGACTGCCGCCCTTGAGAAGCCAAAAAGGCCTTTTGTCGTTGTCTTGGGAGGGGCCAAGGTCTCTGACAAGATTGGGGTAATCCGCAACCTGGGCCTTAAGGCTGACAAAATCCTTATCGGAGGGGCCATGATGTTCACTTTTTACCGCTCTCGCGGGTTTGATGTTGGCAGCAGCAGGTTTGAGTCAGACAAGGTCTCTCTGGCCGACGACCTCCTGAACGAGTTCCAGGGAAAAATTGTGCTGCCTGTTGATGTTGTTGCGGCTGACAAGTTTGCAAACGACGCAAGGTCACAGGTTGTGGCGGCCAGTGAACTCCCCCATGGTTGGATGGGCCTTGACATCGGCCCTGAGTCTGTAAGGCGCTTCATAAAAGAGCTCTCGGAGGCAGGCACGATAATCTGGAGCGGTCCGCTGGGCGTTTTTGAGTTCCCGAACTTTGCAGAAGGGACAGCAGCCATAGCGAAGGCAATCTCTGAAATGACTGGCAAGGCGACCACTATAATTGGCGGAGGCGACACGCTCTCTGCAGTTGAAAAAGCCGGCTTGAAAGGTAAATTCGGCCATTCCTCAACGGGCGGTGGGGCAATGCTTGAGCTGCTGGAAGGCAAAACCCTGCCTGGAATTGCTGCGCTGGCAGAGGCGGCAGCCCGCTAGTCATCGCCGGTTATTTCTTATTTTGTTACCAAAAAGTTTATATATAAACGTATCACTTGACGATAGCTAATTTAGTGGGTGGGGTTTTGGAAGTTGGCTATCTCTGAAGACGAGGTTAGGAAGTCTTTTGCACGGGTTAAGGAGGATATTCTTCAGCTCAAGCGCTCTGTCAACAAGCAGGCCTTTGCAGGCGAGGAAACAGGCAGGGCTTTGGGCAACCTTTTGCAGAAGGATGAGTTCTATGCGTTCATCAAGCGCCTTGGCTCCAAGATAGAGGAGCTCGAAAACCAGTTTCCATCAAAATCAGATTCAGAGGACGTCCAGGAGCTTGCATCCGAGTTGAGGGAGGAAATCTCAGGCCTCAGGAAGGCGGTTGAGCGCAAGGACGAGCTTGCTGGAGAGATTCAGCAGGTCAGGAAGCTGCAGGGCAAGGTCCTTGAGCTTGAGGGGCTTTCTATTCCAAAGCCTGAGTTTTCCAGGGAGATTTCCAGGCTCAAGGCAGAACTCTCTTCTCTAAGGTCAGAAACTTCAGCAAAAAGCAGCGAGCTCTCTTCTTCAGCATCCTCCCTGGCAGGCTCGCTGGCAAAGCTGACCAAGGACCTTACAGATTTTGGCGCAAGGCTCAACTCGCTCGCAACCAGGGCTGTTGTGAAGGATGACATTTCCTCATTTACTGAAAGGATTGAGTCGTCAAGCCAGGAGATGTCTAGAGGGTTTGCATCACTGAAGCGCGATTTTGATAAAAAAGCGCATGATGTTGACAGGAAGGTGTCTTTTGTCGGCTCTTTCGAGGATAAGCTGTCTTCGCTTGGTGAGAAGCTTGCCTCGGCTGAAACCGCCATAGCTGCCATTAATGAGAGCTTATCAAGGAAATTCATTGACAAGCACAACTTTGAGAAATCCGTAGCTGAGCTGAGGTCAAAGCTGAACGAGACCAGGCAGCTTGTTGACTCCTCAATGAGCGAGGTCAACCTTGACGATTACGTTACAAGGCGCTCGCTGAAGCAGCAGCTCTCCTCGGTTTCTGACTCTGTTCCGGCAGCTGTTGATTCTGCCCTGTCGTCAAAGCTCTCTTCTGTTGAGGAGCAGTTGCGCTCGCTTAAGTCGCAGCTTGACTCGCTTCAAAGGGCTTCGGGGCAGCGCCATACAAGGGACATCTCGAAGCTAAGGGAGGAGATTGAGCGTTTTTCATCAGAGTTTGTCCAGTTCAGCGATTTCGCATCCAAGCTTGACAGGCTGCAAAAGTCTTCTGAGGATGCTTGGAACGACGCCAAAAAGGAAATGAAGCGCCAGCGGGAGCTTCTCGAGGAAAGGCTCAGGTCGCTTGAGTCCCACTACCGCTCTTCAAATGACTCGCTCAAGGCAGAGCTTGATGAGCTGCGCAGCCAGACTAAGTCGTTGTCCAAGGCTGATGCGGCTGCAAAAGTGGAAATGGCAAAGATCAGCACCTCTGCCGCAAAGGTTGCTGCCAAGACAGCTACCGAGCTTCTTGAGGAAGCCGGGGAGGAGGAACGCGCCGTGAGGAAGCCTGGAAAAGGCCTTTCGCCCCTTGCAGTTTCAATCGTAATCGTAGCCCTGCTCATACTCGGCTCATTGGCGTATGTTGTTCTCAAAGGGCAGGAAGCAGGGGTAACACCCACAAACATTACGCAAAACATTTCTTTGCCGGAAGAAGCGCCAGCAGAAGCAGCCCCGCAGCCCCAGCCCACTCCAGTGCCAGGCGCTGAGGCTGCTGAACAAATTGTTGAAGAAGCTGAAGTGGTTGAAGTAACACCGCCAGCAGAGGCTGAGGAAATCGCTGCTGCAAACATTACTGTCCCGGAAGCCCCTGCCGAACTCGTAGCCAATGTTTCAGAAAACATTTCAGTTGCTGTTCCGAATGTTTCGGTTGAATCAGTGCCGGTTACTGAGGACAAAAACAAGAAATGCAAGGAAGAGCTGGAATGCACGAAGCGCTCTGACTCAGGATACTGGTTTGACTGCTACTTTGACGAATCCCTGATGGATTGCAGGTGCTTTGTCGGCTCAATTGAAAAGTGCCCGCAGCTGCTGGTAGAGAACGAGAGCGTGGCAGCTTCTGCGCCGCCAGCAGAAGGCGCAAAGGAAGAAGAAAAAGGCAAAACCCCTGGTCTGAGGTATTATGGCGCTGTGGCGTTTGTAGTGCTTGTTGTCCTCTTCTTCGCCTACAGGATGCTTTTTGTGAAAGAAGAAAAAACCGAAAAGGCGACCGAACAGCAGAGGGAGAAGGGCAAGGAACAAAAAGAATCCAAGTCAGAGAAAGCTGCTGCCAAGAAGCAGGAAAAGGAAAAAGAGAAGCCCGCAAAGGCGGAAAGCGAAGACGAAGACGTTATCGACCTGGAAGAGTTCTTTGAGAAGAAAAGCTGAAATGCTTAAAAGTTGGCTGGCATAGTTAACTTCTATCAACTGCCAGTAACTTGTTTCTGCCGTGCAGCCCGCTTTTTATCCTGAAAATCTTTCCCGTTTCCTTTTTCAGCAGCCGAAGCAGCTCCTTGTTGGCCTTGTCTTTCTCAGCCTCAGCAGCTATCG
>JACPBX010000009.1 GCA_016180085.1 Candidatus Woesearchaeota archaeon
GCGCTATTCGGCAAAAATTTCCAGGCGCAGGCATAATTACAAGGGAGCTTACGGCCACGGAATTTCAAGAGTGCCAAGGAAAACCATGAGCAGGAGCGGGACAAGGTTTAACTGGCGTGGAACGCTTGCTCCCGGAACTGTCGGCGGAAGGCAGGCTCATCCGCCAAAGGCAGAAAAGAATTTTGACAAGAAGATTAACAAAAAAGAAAACAGGAAAGCCATAAGGTCTGCACTGGCTGCAACCATAATGCCTTCTGTCGTCAGCCGGAGAGGACACACCATCCCGAAGAATTACCCGTTTGTTGCTGCTTCAGGTTTGGAGCAGCTTGGCAAAACAAAGGCTGTTGTTGATGCGCTTGGCAGGTTTGGCTTTGGGGCAGAGCTTACGAGGGTTTCAGGAAGGACAGTAAGGGCGGGCAGGGGCAAGGCAAGAGGCAGGAAGTACAGCACAAAGGTTGGGCCTCTGCTTGTTGTAGCATCAGAGAACTGCGGGCTTATCAGGGCTGCGAGGAATATCATGGGGGTTGACGTGGCTGTTGTAAACAGGCTGAATGCAGAGCTGCTTGCTCCAGGCACATCTCCAGGCAGGGCAACCTTGTTTACTGCGGCAGCGATTGAAAGGCTGGCAAAGGAGAAATTGTTTAGTTAATAGTGAGTGGACGAAAATCAAGTGAACTGAAATGGATGCTCAAAGCGTAATCAAGTACCCGGTAAGCACAGAGAAGAGCCTCAGGACAATGGAGTCAGAAAACAAGCTGCTCTTTGTTGTTGACAAAAAGGCAACAAAGGCTGACGTGAAGCGGGCTGTTCAGGAGCTGTTCAAGGTCAAGGTTGTTGGCGTTAATACGTTCATAACAGCCGGGAAGAAGAAGGCGAATGTCAAGCTTAGTGCCGAGAGCCCAGCGATAGACGTGGCAACGCAGCTAGGAATGATGTGACCATAAAATGGGAAAATCGTTAATCCAGCAGCGAAGGGGAAAGGGAACAATCAGGTTCAGGGCCCCAAGCTTTCGCTACATTGGCGAGGTTAAGCACCGGGTCTTTACAGCTGTTGAGAAGGACGCCAAGGTAGCCGGGACTATCGTTTCGATTGAGCACAGCTCTGGCCACTATGCCCCGATAGCAAGGGTCAGGTATGATGATAGCCAGGAAGCGCTTGTTATAGCCCCTGAAGGGGTGAAGGTTGGCGACGTGCTTGAGGCAGGATTTGCGGCAGGCATTGCCAGCGGGAACACCCTGCCTTTGCTGCAGGTGCCTGAAGGAACCCTGGTTTATAACATTGAAAGCGCTCCTGGTGATGGCGGGAAGTTTGTCAGAAGCACCGGGCTTTCTGCAAGGGTGATTACAAAGTCAGACAATGAAGTGGTTGTGCTGCTGCCTTCAAAGAGGACAAAGGCATTCAACCCGTGGTGCAGGGCGACCATTGGCATTGTTGCCGGAGCGGGAAGGACAGAAAAGCCATTGCTGAAGGCTGGCAATAACATGTTCAAGAAAATGGCCCGCAACAAGTTCTGGCCGCAGGTAAAAGGCCAGGCTATGAACGCTGTTGCCCATCCTCACGGTGGTTCAAGAAGCTCGAAGAAGAACAAGCCAACTATTGCCAAGCGGTTTGCTTCGGCAGGCGCTAAGGTGGGCCACCTGAGGCCTAGGAGAACGGGAAGGACAAAGCTGTAAAGGTGCAAAATGGCCAGGAAGGAATTCACTTACCGCGGAAAGGGAATTGATGAGCTTAAGGGCATGAGCCTTAAGGAGTTTGCAGCTCTCCTCCCATCAAGGCAGCGAAGGACGCTGCTCAGGGGGCTTAGCGAGCAGAACAAGAAGCTCCTCGAAGACATAAAAGTAAAGTCAAATGTCAAGACGCACTGCAGGGATATGATAATCATTCCCGAGATTGTTGGCAAGTCTGTAAAGATTTACACCGGAAAGGAGTGGGTTCAGGTTTTGATAGCGGCGGAGATGCTTGGGCACTACCTTGGCGAGTTCGTGCAGACGAGGAAGAAGGTTGTTCACAGCGCGCCAGGCATAGGGGCAACAAGGGCAAGCGCTGCGCTTTCAGTGAAGTAAGTTGGCTTGAAAATGAAATACGCTACGGCTTATGACGAAAAGAAAATGGCAAGGGCATTAGGCGTTGCCCTTCCAATCTCGATGAAGAAGACTGTTGAGCTGTGCAGCTTTATCAGGGGCAAGGAGCTGCCAAAAGCCGTAAGCCTCCTTGAGGGTGCGCTGGCCGAAAGGATTGCGATACCGTTCAGAAGGTATGCGAAGGGTGGCACAGGCCACAAGCCCGGCATGGGCCCAGGAAGGTATCCGAAGAAGGCCTGCCTGGAGGTTATAAAGCTGCTGAGGCAGGCGCAGGCCAATGCCAAAAACAAGGGGCTTGATACAACAAACCTTGTGGTCAGCAGCATACTGGCAAAGAAAGCTGCACAGGCCTGGCATTTCGGGAGGCAGCGCGGGAGAAGGATGAAGCGGTGCCATGTTGAGGTTACTGTAATAGAGTCTGAAAAGAAAGCTGCACAGGCTACACAGGCCCCGAAGAAAGCAGAGCCGAATAAGGGGAGAGTTGGCAAGGCGAAAAGGCCTGCTGCGGTTGCCATCGCTGATGAAACGAAGGCAAAAAGCACTGAGATAGAAAGTGAAACAAAATGATCGAGCGCGAATTTGTGGAGCAGAAAAAGAAAGAGTTCCAGGTGCAGGAGTTCGTATCTGAAACCCTCAAGAACGCCGGCCACAGCCATACGAGGCTCCAGAGGACTCCTCTGGGCGAGAAGGTCGTAATTTACACCTCGAGACCGGGTCTCATTGTTGGCAGGAAAGGGCAGACCATATCAAAGCTTACTGATGTGCTGAGAAAGAGGTTTGGCCTTGAAAACCCACAGGTTGAGATTTCCGAAGTAGCAAACCCGTTGCTTGACGCAAGGATTGTTGCTGAGCGGATTGCTTCAGAGCTCGAGAGGTTTGGCTCCAACAGGTTTAAGGGAATAATGCACAAGGCCTTGGAAGACGTCCTGGCTGCCGGAGCTATTGGGGTTGAGATAAGGCTTTCCGGAAAGCTGCCCGGCGCAAGGGCAAAAAGATGGAGGGTTGCAGGCGGCTATTTGAGGAAATGCGGCGATGCCGCTGTTACTTTTGTTAACAAGTCAATATTTAGCGCACAGCTCAAGCCTGGCGTCATAGGAATACAAGTGAAGATAATGCCTTCAGGCATTGTCATGCCCGATGAGATAAGGCTTATCGAAGATGCCAAGCCGGAGCAGCCTGCCGCGAGCACAGAACCGGGAAACGCTGTTGCCGGCGAGGCTGTGGCTGTGGCAGCAGCGGGAGTTGAAACTGCAATCAAGGGTGTTGAGGGCGAGAAACCAGAGGCTGCTGTTTCGGTTGGAGGCGCAAAGGAAGCTGAAGCTGGCAAGGCCAATGAAGTGAAAGCGAAATCCCCGAGAAAAAAGAAAGCCAGTATTGCGGCTTCGAAATCAAAATCAAAGAAACGCATTGATGTGGAAAGCGGCAATGATAAAGGCGGGAAGGATGAGGCTGTTGTGAGCAAGGAAGAGGGCAAGGAAAACTCTGGTGAAAAGGTAGAGGTTGAAGGGAAGAATGAAGTCAGTGAATGATCTCAGGGCCCTGAGCGACGAGGCGCTGAGGGCAAAGGCGGCTGAGCTCAGGAAAGAGCTCATGAAGTTCAACGCCCAGGTGGCCATAGGCACTGTGCCAAAAAGCCCGGGCGCCATCAGGAATATCAAGCGCTCGATTGCCAGAATACTCACGATATTAAACGAGAGAAAGGTGAAAGCAAAGGTATGAGCGAAACATGCCCTAAGTGCGGATTGCCCAGGCCAATATGCGTTTGCGAGACCATAGCGAAGGAAAGCCAGCGCATACGGGTTTACCTTGTCAAGAAAAAATTTGACAAGTTCAGCACGATAGTTGAGGGCTTGGAGGAAAAATCGATAGACCTTAAGGATGTCGCCAGAAAGCTCAAGTCAGACCTCGCATGCGGAGGAACTGTCAAGAAAGGGAGGATTGAGCTTCAGGGCGACCACAGGCAAAAGGCAAGGGATTCGCTGGTAAGGATGGGGTTTGCCCCCGGCACGATAGAAATTCGATAGGTGAACTGGTTTGGCAAGAAAAACAAAGGGAGAAAACATTGAAGCTGTTGAGGCGGTTAAGGCCGCGGATGACCCTGGCGCTCAGAAGCAGGATGTTTCCTGCACAGATGGCAATTGCCCAATTCACGGGGCATTGAGGCTGCACGGGAGGCATTTCACCGGAGTTATTGCGTCTGCAAGGATGAGGAGGACTGCCAGCATTGTGATAGAAAAGACCAGGTTCATGAGGAAATACGAGCGTTACGAAAGGAGGCTTTCCAGCATAAAGGTCCACAATCCTGAATGCATCTCTGCAAAGGAAGGGGACAAAGTTGAGGTTTTTGAGTGCAGGCCGCTGAGCAAGACAAAGCATTTCGTAATAACGAAGAAACTGTAGGGAAAGTGTGGTGAATTTGACATGCAACCTATGAAGTCAAGGATAACCCGGGCGTTGAACCATGGCAGCTATGTTGAAACGTGCGATAACTCGGGGGCAAAGCTGCTCAGGATAATGACGGTAATGGGCTCAAAAACGGTTGCTGAGAGAAAGCCCTCCTGCGGCGTAGGCAGCCTGGTGATGGCCTCAGTGCGAAAAGGCACTCCAGAGATGAGGAAGCAGGTTGTCCTTGCTGTTATTGTGAGGCAGCGCAAGGAGTTCAGAAGGCCGGCTGGCGAGCGTATAAGGTTTGAGGACAACGCGGCTGTGGTGCTTAAGGATGACAAAGGCAGCCCAAAAGGCACGTTGGTAAAGGGCGCGATACCAAGAGAGGTCGCCGAGCGGTGGCCAATGGTTGCAAAGCTTGCAACAATCATTGTTTGAAACTCAGGGTAAAAAATGAAGCTTTTTTCGGCATCGTGGAAATCGAGCAGGAAGGCGTCAAAGCAGAGAAAATTCAGAATCAACTCTCCTCTGCACATTAAGAGGTCTTTGCTCGCCGCGCCTCTGGCAGAAGACCTTGCAAGAAAATACGGCACAGGGGCAGTTTCGTTGAGAGAGGGTGATAGCATAAAGGTTGCCAGGGGTGAATTCAGGGGCCTGGTTGGAAAGGTTAGCGCTGTAAGCCTGAAGAAAGGCAATGTTTCGGTAGATGGGGCTGAACGTATCAGGAAGGATGGCACAAAATCATTTTTCCCTCTCAAGCCATCAAATCTTTTGGTCACAGAATTGAACATCGAGGACAAGCGAAGGATAGCAAGCCTGACGAGAAAGCAGGAACAAGGCCAAGAACGGAGAAGGGGATGATTGAATGGCAAAGAACCACTTGAAAAGAGTCTCTGCACCTGCATCCTGGCCGGTAGGCAGGAAGGAAGGCAAGCTGATAGCAAGGCCGAAAGGGTCATTCAGCCTGGAAATGGGCATGCCGCTCGTAACCGCATTAAAAGACGTCCTTGGCCTTGTGAAGACGAGGAAGGAGGGGAAGCTCGTGCTTAACACAAAGAGCATACTCGTAAACGGGAAAAGGCGGAAGGACGAGAAGTTTATGATTGGCCTTATGGACGTAATCAGCATAAGCGACCTTGGCAAGTCTTACAGGATGCTGCTCGACAAAAACGGTATTTTGAGGCTTGTGCCGGTAAGCGGTGCAGAATCGTCTGTCAAGCTGTGCAGGGTAATAGGCAAGAGGGCTGTCAAAAAAGGCAGGCTGCAGCTCTCGCTTCACGATGGAAGAAGCTGCATTGGAGCAGCCGCTCATTCGGTTGGCGATACGCTTGTGCTCGGGCTCCAGAAAAACGATGTGGTGCAGCACATCAAGCTTGAGGAGGGCTGCAACGCCTACATTATAGGCGGGAGTAACGTTGGGCGCACAGGAGTGGTTGAGCACATATCAGGGAACCTTGTTACGGTCAGGATTGGCGACGAGGTTGCTGATGTTGCCAAGAGGTTCGTATTTGTAATCGGAAAAGGCAAGCCGATGATAACAAATACGGCGGCCTGACTAAATCAATATGCTGTTGACGAAAATGATGAGGGAACAGGCCATGGTGGCAAAGCAGGAAAACAAGGAGAACGCTATGCGGCAGCTTAGGGTTACAAAGGTAACGCTTAATGTTGGCGCAGGCAAAAGCACTGAGAAGCTGGAGAAAGGGCTGAAGCTGCTTAAGGCTGTTACAGGCATCTCTCCTGTAAAGACTTTCACGAACAAGCGCATCCCCTCATGGGGCCTTAGGCCCGGCCTTCCGATAGGGTGCAAGCTTACATTGAGGAGGGCTGCTGCCGTTGAGCTTTTGAAAAGGCTCCTCAAGGCAAAGGACAACAAGCTTGCCGAGAGCCAGTTTGACGTGGAAGGCAATCTTGCTTTCGGGATTCCTGAGTACATAGACATTCCAGGGGTTAATTATGACCCGGCCATAGGCGTGATGGGCCTTGAGGCGTGCGTGACCCTGGAACGCCCGGGCTTTAGGGTAAAGCGAAGGAAGGTCATGAAGAGAAAAATTCCAAAAAGGCACAGGGTGACAAAGGAAGAGTCTATCAGTTTTGTGAAGGATAAGTTTGGCGTTGTGGTGGTGCCGGAATGACTGTAAGCAGCTACAAGAAGATGTTCGTGCAATTGAAGGCAAAACCCGTAATTTTGCAGAGATACCTCAGGTTCAACAAGCCCAAGGACAGGAAGTTCGGGAAGGGCATCAAGCAGTGCCTGCGCTGCGGAAACACGCGCGGCTTTATCGAGAAATACGGGCTTAACCTGTGCAGGAAGTGCTTCAGGGAAATCGCTACAAATATCGGATTCAAGAAATACAGTTAGGTGAAGTGGTGAAAAAATGCTGAATGACCCGTTGGCCAATGTTTTATCCGTAATAAACAACTCTGAGCAGAGGGGAATGAAGCTGTGCATGTCCAAGCCTTCCTCTAAGTTAATCACAAGAGTTTTGGAGATAATGAACTCCAGGCTGTACATAGGCAGCTTCAGGGTCATAGAAGATGGCAAGGGGAATGTTGTGGAAATCAGCCTTATTGGCGCAATTAACAAGTGCGGAGCAATCAAGCCAAGATTTTCGGTTAAGGAAGGAAGCTATGAGAGGTTTGAAAGGCGATTCCTCCCTGCCAAGGATTTTGGGATACTGATAATGAGCACCTCGAACGGGATTATGACGCACACAGATGCAAAGGCAAGGGGCATTGGGGGCAAGCTGCTCGCTTACTGCTACTAAAACGGTAAAGAAAATGGCAAAGAACGTGACTCAGGATGGTGATGAAAAAGGCATGAAGGAGGAAATAATCCTTCCCGAAGGAGTGGCGGCCTCACTTGCTGGTTCAGTCCTCACCCTGAAGGGCCCGAAAGGGGAAACATCCAGAAATATTGAAGGGCAGAATGTTTCGGTTAGTGTCGAGGGCAACAAGGTATCAGTTTTGTCTGCAAACAGCAGCAAGAAGGAGAAGAAGATAATAGGCAGCTTGAGAGCTCATATTGCCAACATGGTCAAGGGCGCTACAGAGGGGCATGTTTACAGGCTTAAGGTCTGCTTCACTCATTTCCCGATAACAGTGTCTGTGTCAGGAAGCCAGCTGCTGGTAAAAAATTTCCTGGGCGAAAAAATCCCGAGAAAGCTCACCCTGCAAGCTGGCGTGAGTGTGAAGGTTGAAGGAAGCGAGTTGATTGTTAACTCTGCAAATAAGGACGCTGCAGGCCAGACTGCGGCAGCTGTAGAGCAAATCACGAAAAGGGCCGGCTTTGACACAAGGGTCTTTGGCGACGGCATTTACATCACTGTTAAGGACGGGAAGGACATAGGGCAGGCAAAAAAGTAGGCGGAAATCAAAATGGTAAACGGGAAGCTGCTTGAATTGAGAAGGGTCATGAAGGCGAGGAAGCCTAATTTCAGGATTCAGAACTCCAATGACCCGAGAAAGAGGTTTGCGGGCAGGTGGAAGAGGCCAAAGGGACTGCAGTCCAAGATGAGGGAAAGAAGGAAAGGCAATCCGAGGTACATTGAGCCTGGCTATGGCTCGCCGCGCGAGGTGAGGGGTACGACAGCCGAGGGTTTTTTCCCTGTTGTTGTCAGAAGCCTTGGCGACATAGCAGGTGTGAAAGAAGGGGCAGGCATAGTTATTTCAGCCGCTGTTGGCATGAGAAAGAAAGCCGTGCTTATCGGGGCGGCAGCTGGAAGAAAGCTCAGGCTCCTGAACGTTAACGCTGAGGAATTTGCGAAGAAAACAGCAGGGCTAATCAGTTTAAGAAAGAAGAGAAGAAGTGAGCTTATGCAGAAGAGAAAAGTGAAGGGCGAAACAAAGAAGCCTGCGGCAGCAACGGCAGCTGCAGCCAAACCGAGCGCGGCGGCTGCGGATGTTCAGGGAAACGGTAAGGACATTGAGGCAAAGCTGAGCGATGAGGACAGGAAGAAAGCTGAGAAGGTTGAGAAGGATAAGATACTGACTAAGGCTAAGTGAATTGTAAAATGAATCTGTGAGTGGACTGAAGATGATGCTTGGCGTTCAAAAACGGTTGTCGGCAGGAATCCTTGGGTGCTCAAAGGACAGGGTGCTTTTTGATACCGAGCGGCTTGCTGAGATAAAGGAAGCTATCACAAAGGCCGACTTGAGGGTGCTGATAGACCAGGGCGCCATAAGAAGGCTTCCAGCAAGGGGCATATCAGGCGCAAGAATCAGGTTTGTGCGGCAGCAAAAGGGCAAAAACAAGAGAAAGGGCCACGGAAGCAGAAAGGGCGCTGCAGGCGCCAGAACAGTAAGAAAGACCGTCTGGGTCAATAAAGTGAGGCTGCAAAGAAGTTACCTGAAGCGCCTCAGGTTCGAAAACAAGGTTAAGGGTGGGGAGTTTTCAGAGCTTTACGGGAAAATCAAGGGCGGATTTTTCAGAAGCAAGAGGCACATGGAGCTTTACCTTACGGAGCAGGGGATTTTGAAAACGGCAAAATTGCCTCAGCAACAGCAAAGAGGCAAATCTGAAAACCAGGCAGGTGGTAAAGTATGAAAAGCGTGATAGCTGTGCCATTTGCAAGGAAACTTTCAGGGCGGACCAATTACAGGAAAAGGCTGACCCTTCTCAAGTCTGGCCTGCCAAGGCTTGTTGTGAGAAAAACTCTTACGAGGATTATTCTCCAGCTGGTTGATTTTGAGGCAACAGGCGACAAGGTGAGGCTGACCATAACGTCTGACATGCTAGAAAAGCTTGGCTGGAAGCACAGCTGCAAAAACATTCCAGCGGCTTATCTCGCAGGGCTGCTTATCGGAAAAATGGCACTTTCCGCAAAGATAGTGCGTGCTGTTCCAGATACCGGCATGCAAAGCGTGACAAGGGGCGGGAAAATTTTTGCAGCCATAAAAGGCGCAAAGGATGCCGGGTTGGAGCTTGCAGTGGATGACGGGATTGTGCCGAAAAGTGATGTGATTTCAGGTTCCCACATAGTGAATCACGCGAAGAATGCGAAGCACGGCCAGTTTTCAAAATCAGGGCCGGCAGCAGCCAGAATCACAGAAGATTTTGCCAAGCTTAAGGCCCAGATAGCAGGAGGCCAGTGGGTAAATGATAAATGGAGTGAGAAACGTGCCAGCGCCTGATAAAATTCCGGAGAAAACTGTTGAGGTTTTGGAGGAGCGAAAGCTTGCTGCAAGGCAGGAGCAGAAGAGAACCGCCATTGACGCGTGGAAGCCAAAAACCGAGCTTGGCAGGAAGGTCAAGGGCAGCGAGATAACGGCCATTGACCAGATACTTGATTCCGGCCAGAGGATACTGGAAGCCGAGATTGTTGATGCGTTGCTCCCGGATCTCGGCAGCGATTTGCTGCTGATTGGCCAGTCAAAGGGAAAGTTTGGCGGTGGCCAGAGGAGGGCTTTCAAGCAGACGCAAAAGAAAACCGCGGAAGGCAACAAGCCGAGCTTCGGGACAATGGCGGTTGTTGGCAACAAGAATGGCTACGTCGGGATTGGTTACGGCAAGTCCAAGGAAACCGTCCTGTCAAGGGAGAAAGCGCTAAGGAATGCCAAGCTCAACATCATTAAGATAAGGCGAGGCTGCGGAAGCTGGCAATGCGGCTGCAAAACCCCGCACACCATACCATTTAATGTCAGGGGCAAGTGCGGCTCTGTGACTATAGAGTTTATGCCGGCCCCAAAAGGCGCCGGGCTCAGGGCGGCTGAGGAGTGCAGGAAGATTTTGGCCCTGGCAGGCGTTAAGGACGTGTGGAGCAAGACGTTCGGGCAGACAAGAACAACAATTAACCTTGCATCGGCCTGCTTTGGGGCTTTGAAAAAGCTCGGAGAAAGGAAAGTGCAGGCCGGGAATATTGAAAGCCTTGGTATGACTGAAGGCATGACGGACAAGCGAGGCGAGTGATGTGACTGTGGAAAGCGGGAAGCAATTTGCTGTAATACGGCTCAGGGGAAGGACGGGTATAAGGGCAGATGTTGAAGCCACACTCGCCCACCTCAACCTGCCACGCATCAATAATTGCGTGATAGTTGCTGAAAGCCCTGTTATCCTTGGCATGCTCAGGAAGGCAAAGGACCACATCACGTGGGGTCAGGTTGACGCAGAAACTCTGGGGCTGCTGGTGGAAAAGCGCGGCAATGCGAAGGCGCATAAGCAGGTTTTCAGGCTCAGCCCTCCGAAGGGCGGCTTGGGAAGGAGAGGTATTAAGGCAGCCTTTGCAAAATCCGGAGCCTTGGGAAACAGGGGAGAAAAGATAAACGACCTTATCAGGAAAATGATTTGAATATGTGTGCTTTTGGTGATAAGCCATGCCAGTAAACAAAAGGAAGAAGGATACAAAGCAGCGCGGCAGCCATACGCATGGCTGGGGAAGCAAGAAGAAGCACAGGGGTTCAGGCAACCGAGGCGGGAAGGGCATGGCTGGAACAGGCAAAAGGTCAGACGCCATAAAGCCGTCGATCTGGCAGGAGGAATATTTTGGCAAGCACGGCTTTGTCCGCAAAGGAAACCAGAAGAGCCCTGTCCCGGTTAACGTTGAGTACCTTGATGAAAACGTTGGGAAGCTTGTCGCGCAAAACGTTGCGAAGAAGGATAAGGACACTTACGTGGTTAACTTGGCCGATTTGGGCTTTGATAAGCTCCTTGGCAAGGGAAAGGTTGCAAAAAAGTTGATAATAACTGCTGATTATGCATCAGCAAAGGCTGTTGAAGCTGTGAAAGCTGCCGGCGGGCAGGTTACAGTAAGCGAAAGCAAGAAAGGCGTCGGTGCGAATAAAGGGCAAGCCGGACAAGCGGCTGCTAAAGAATAAGTTTATATGATTGATTTTACCGGGGTTTGGAGATGAGCTTTAAGGACATCCTGCTTAACCTGCCTGAAGTGGTAGCGCCTGCCGAGCGCAGGCTGCCATTCAAGGAGAAGCTCAAGTGGACTGGCATAATCCTGCTGCTTTTTTTCGCGCTTGGCCTGATTCCGCTTCACGGCCTTGGGGAGAATTCCCTGGCGCAGTTCCAGTTCCTTTCCATAATACTTGGGGCGGAGTTTGGCTCAATAATTTCGCTTGGCATAGGCCCGATAGTTACGGCCTCTATCCTGCTGCAGCTTCTCAATGGCTCCGGTGTTTTCAAGTTTGATCTCACAACCCCTGATGGCAAAAGGCTTTTCCAGGGTGTCCAGAAAGGCCTGGTTTTTGTGTTCATTATTTTTGAGGCTGCAGTTTACGTTTATACAGGCGGATTGGCGCCTGATGCGAGTGGCAGCCACCTGTCTCTTGTGCTGCAGCTTATCATAGGCGGGCTGCTCATACTTTTCATGGACGAGGTGGTAAGCAAGTGGGGTTTTGGCTCTGGTGTAAGCCTGTTCATTGCCGCTGGCGTTTCGAAGGAAATCATTATAAGGCTGCTCAGCCCGTTAAGCTCTTCTGGAGGGCTGGCATTTACTTCAGGTGAAGCGCCTGTCGGCGCTCTGCTTGCAATGTTCTATTTTTTCGTCCAGGGTGATTTTGGCGAGGTTTTTGCAAACCTGCTTGTCATAGGCACCACGCTTCTGGTTTTCATAATAGCAGTTTATGCCCAGTCAATGAAGGTTGAGCTTCCGCTCTCGTTTGGCAGGATAAGGGGCCACGGAATACGCTGGCCGCTGGCTTTCATCTACACGAGCAACATACCGGTCATACTCACTGCTGCACTGATGGCAAACGTGCAGCTTTGGGCGAGGCTTATGCAAAGCAAGGGCTTTACCTTTCTGGGCACATACGACCCTAGCGGCGGGTCAACAGGCTTTGTTTCGCTGATAAGCCCGGTCAACATCGTCAATAACCTGGCAACAGGGAACCTTGTTATTATGGAAATAATCCCGCGTGCCCTGTTTTTCACGCTTGTGATGATAGCCGGGTCCATTCTTTTCTCACTGTTCTGGGTGAAAACAGCAGGCATGGACGCCAGAAGCCAGGCAAAGCAGATAATGTCCTCCGGCTTGCAAATTCCCGGCTTCAGGAGGGATGAGAGGGTTGTGGAGAGCTTGCTGGACAGGTACATACCGGCCCTGACAGTAATGGGGGCTATAACTGTCGGCTTTCTCGCAGCCTTCGCAGACGTGATGGGCGCCCTGACTTCAGGAACCGGCCTGCTCCTGACAGTCATGATTGTCTACAAGCTTTATGAGGAGATTGCCCAGCAGCACGCAGTGGACATGAACCCGATGCTCAGGAAATTTATCAGGCAATAAGCGAACGTGTGGTGTAAAAAATGGGATGGCTTGACTTTTTGAATATCGTGCTGAACCTGCCGCCTTTGGCCGCAATATTTGTCATTTCAGTCCTTGTTTCTGCAATTACGACCGTAGTTTACAAGTACACGACAAACCAGAAGATGCTTAAGGAGATAAAGGACGAAGTCAAAGGCATGCAGGCTGAGATTCGCACAACGAAGGAGCCTGGAAGGGCGGCGCAGCTGCAGAAGGATATGATGAAGAGGTCCATGCAGCAGATGAATTCCTCGTGGAAGTCCATGCTGGTAACAATCGTGCCGCTTTTTCTGCTTTTTGGCTGGATGCAGACGCATCTGGCATACAACCCAATCAATCAAGGAGAAGAATTCACCGCAACAGCTTATTTTGCCCAGGGAACAGAAGGCAACATCACAATTACAGCAACAGAAGGGCTGAACATACTTACAGAACCTGTTCAGGAAATAAAAGGCGGCGAGGCAACCTGGAGCCTGAAGGGGGAGAAGGAAGGCACTTACGGGCTAAGCTACCGTTTCGGGGATGAGCTTTACACGCAGAACGTTATTGTGACGGGCGAGTTCAGGTATGAAAATCCTGTTCTTGCAAAGTCAAAGGGCATAAAGAAGGATAGCAAGGTTGAAAGGGTTGTCATCGGCCTGAAGCCGATGCAGCCATTTGGAGACGTCGCATTGCTTGGGTGGAAGCCCGGCTGGCTTGCCACTTACATTATATTTTCAATCGCGGCATCGATGCTTCTTAGAAAGTGGCTTAAGGTCTATTAACCTTTAACCTGCTAGGAGAGCAGGCTTAGGTCCAGCTCAAGCGCAGCTGCCGGCATCTCAATTCCAAACCTGCTCAGGACTGCCGGGCTGATTTCCCCGATAATGCCAAGAATTTTCTTATCAACTATAATGCTGCCAGCTCTCCCTCTTATAAAGGCTGCGTGCTCTGCCGGCCTGATTGCGAACTGGGTTCCTAATGAGGCGAAAATCGCCGAGAGGTGCTGCTTCTGCTCTGTGAAGTCTGCCTTTGAATGGGCAGAAACAAGTGCGAGCGAGTGCCACTCCCTTACCTTGCTGCCATCGCGCGCTGCGACAATTCCTTCTTCAAACACCTTCTGCGGGTAGTCTGCGTGCTTGTTTCTTGAAAGGACGTCAAGCAGCCCTGGCAGAAGTGAGCTCCTTACTGCAGAATATGTTTCTGACATGGGATTTTCCAGCTCAACAACGCATTTTTCTTTCCCGGCATCAGCTGCTGCAGCGGCTAATGATTTCTTGTCTGTAAGTATGTGGCTGAATATCTCCTGAAAACCTGCCCCGGCGACTACCTTGCGCAGCGAATTTATTAGTGCTGCTGATTTGTCTTTGGCGCCGATTGTGTAGCTCCTTAGCGGTTCTTCCCGTATTTTGCCGAAGCCGTAAGCTATTGCCACATCCTCTATTACATCAGCTGGGTGCATTATGTCCGCCCTATACCTTGGCACAACAGCATAGCCGCCCTCAACATCATACCCTGCCCTTTGCAGCAGCTGGTTTATTTCCGCATCTTTCAGCTTCAGGCCTGTGAGCTGCTCAACCTCCTGCGGGCTTACCCTTGCCTTCTCAGTTTTTACCTCTGGTGCTGTCACGGTTCTGGTGCTGTACTTCACAGCCACGGCATGAATCTGAAATCCCCTTTCAGACATGTTCTGCGCGAATATGTTTGCAGCCAGGTTTGTGGATTCCTCATCAGTTCCTGTGGCTTCAAACAGGAGCTCGCTGTCTCCCACCTCCAGCCTGCCTGTGAAGTTTGAGTTTATTATTGGAGGAAGGCTAAGAACCTCGCCTTTGTCGTCCAGCAGCAGGGGGTATTTTGGAAAATTTTGGATTATCCATCCATACTGCCTGCCTTTTGGGTGCTGCTGGAGGATTTCCCTCAGGTTCAGCTTCCTGTCAAACTCGAGGGGGGCAAACCTCACCGACTCAGGCACTACGGCTTTGTAATGCACAGGGAATGCTATCCTTTTGTAGGAATAAAGCCCTATCGATACCTTCTGCCTTCGCCTTCCGTATCCCTCGCAAAACTTTTCCTGCATCTGCACAAGCTGCTTCAGCAGGTAGTCGTCCAGTTTTCTGCCTTTGGCGACAAAGGCTGTAATGAACGGCCTTGCTTTTTTTACCGAGTCATCGACGATTATTTTGTAGCTGCTGCCGTTCACTTTAAGCCTGGCAGCCCCTTTTCGCATGCCTGATACCCCCTTCAGGAATCTTGCAAGGCCCTCGGGGCACCACACATACGGCAGGTTTGTGTCATCAAGTTTTACGCTTATTTCACCAGACTTCTTGTCGTAGTTTTCTACTTCGGCTTTTGCGTATAAAACGAGAAGGTCCTCAAGCTCTGCCATGGTGAGCTTTTTTCCCAGCAGCTGCTGGAAATCCTTAAATGCGAATGTTATTGTTGGCATTTTTCCTAAACCACCTTTGCGCTTCTCAAAAACCCGAGGTCGTGGCTGAACAGCTCCCTGATGTCATCCAGGCCAAGCCTGAACATCGCTATCCTGTCTATGCCTATGCCCCATGCGATTACAGGGACTTGCCTTCCAACAAGGGGCTTTACCATTTCAGGCCTGAATATGCCTGCTCCCCCAAGCTCCACCCATCCCAGGCTTGGGTGCTTTGCGTAAAGAGCTGCAGATGGCTCAGTGAACGGAAAGTACGAAGGCACTACCTTTACCTCTTCTGTATTGCAGAATTCTTTTGCAAAAAGCTTTAACAGACCGATAAGGTGCCTCAGGTTTATGCCTTCCTCGACAACTATCCCCTCAACCTGGTTGAAGTCTGCCAGGTGCTTTGCATCAATGACATCGTATCTGAAGCACCTTCCAATGGCAAAGTACTTTCCCGGGATTTTCAAGTCTGGCGCTGCAAGTTTTCTGGCGCTGCACGCTGTTGTCTGCGAACGCATTATTAGCCTGGATGTTTTCTCATCGCTGAACTCATACCTCCATCCCTTGCCTCCGGTGCCAAAGCCGTTCTCGTGGGCTGCTTTTACCCTTTTGACCAGCTGCTGCGGCAAATCAGCGGCATATTTTGGTTCTTTAACATAGTAAACATCGTGTATGTCCCTTGCAGAGTGGAACTGCGGCATGAACAGAGCATCCATGTTCCAGAACTCGCTTTCCACGATTGGCCCGGTCATCTCCTCAAAGCCAAGCGCGGCAAACTTCTCCCTGACCTCTTCCAGAAATTCCCTGTAGGGCTGCAGCCTTCCGAAAAACACCCTTGGCGCTGGAGGCGCCAGGTCGTAGCTTCTGAACTGTGCTGTTTTCCATTTGCCCGTGGCAAGCATTTCTGGCGTGAGCCTGTCAACTGTTTCTCTGCTTGTTGAGGCTTTTTTCAAAACCCCCCTGCCTGCCTCTGTCAGGACTGCTGTCCTGTTCTTGATTATATTTTCAGCCAGGACCTCTTTCCGCATTTTCAGCTCTGCAGCGATTTTTCTCTCTTCCTCAGAGAGCTCTTTGGCTTTTGCGGGAAATTTTTTCACGGATAGGAACTTTTGGGTTTTCAGGCCTGTTCGCACGAATTCCTTGCCGGCTTCTGAAAGCTTGAAGGACTTTTCGCCAGAAGAGGCTGCAGGCTCAATTGCCTTTAGCCTCATCAGAACCCCGATGCTTGCCCCAATCTCATCATCGCTCAGGCCCGCAGCTTTTTTTATTTCGGAAAGCGGCAGCGGCTTGCTCGAGAGCGCATTTAGGAACCTCGTTTCCGGCAGCAGCGACTTTGCGTACAGCTTTCCGTTCTCGCCAAGTGCTATTATTTCCTCAATCGTTTCGGAAACCTTTGCCAGCCCCTTGTTCTGCAGCCAGTTAAGTGCCCTGAGCACTTCAACTTCCTGCATTCCTAAAGATGTAATTATTTCTGCAACAGAACTGTGCTTTTCAAGGTGAGGCAGCACTGCCCTTTCAAGGCGGTGCAGCGATGCGGCTATGTCTGATGCTCTCTTCTCGTCCGCTGCCATGCTATTTCATCACTGCCTGTGCTTATTTAAAGGTTTTTGCGTTCATACTTGCCCAAGGCGCTCGTAGAACCACTTGTTCATGTCATTGACAGCCCTGCCCAGGTAGTTGTCATCAACGAGCTTCTCAAGCGGCGTCTGCTGCCAAACGGCTCTTTCCTCTCCTTTGGTTACTGGCACGGATGGCAGGCTTCCTACTGGTTCCCACACTGCTCTGCCGTAGCGCCAGAGTATTCCCAATCTATGTGACAGAATCTCTTCTTCTGAGCAGCCAGGATAGTCCAGCATGTTAAACTCTCTGCCGCCTATAAAGATTTTCCAGCCGAGGCAGTCCTTAACTTCCTGCAGCTTCAGCAGGTGCACTGTGCCGTCTGGTTCCCATTTTAGCGCAGGCTGGCTTGGGCTGATGCTAGCCACAGCTACTGGCTGTTGGCCAATGTTATAGTTCTCAAGCCTGCCCGGCCCTGTCGCCGCTATTTTTATAAGGTGGATGCTGTCCGGGTAAACCACACCAACCCTCATGCTTGGCTTCAGAGCATCTGCCGGCAGTGTTCGTCTTTCTCTCATATCCTGGTATAGCTCTCGCAAGTTAGTGTTCATTTCAATCATCCTCACATTAGCTGAATCAATCTCCCTCTTGTAAAGGGCGCATTTCAGAAATCTGCTCTTCACTCTTGAATCCAAACAGGCTTTTCGGGCCAAAGGAAGCGAAGCTTGAAGCAGAGAATTGTCTACGCAAAAGAAAAAGCAAAGGCAAACATTGATGTTGCTGTCATGGAAAGGGGGAAAAGAACTTGGTATTTAACCCTTATGCATATATCATATAAAAAGTTAAGAAAAAATAAGGATCAGGCCCTTCTCGCCACTTCGACAGCCGGCTTCATGCTTTTCCACGCTGCTTCAAAAAGGATTTCAAGGGCTGACGCGAAGAATGGCGTGTTTACCCAGATGCCCACGTCGTATGTTGGATGCACTTCTTTGTCGTCCATGACCATGAACATCATTTCCTTGCCATCAACTATGCAGAATCTGCCCTTTGCGTCAGTGTTCCTTACTTCCGCAACATCAGATATCATCTCAAGGGCCTGCTTGTTCTCCTTTGTAATCGGGGCAGCTATCCTTATCTTCACGCCCCTTTTCTTGACTTTTTCCATTGTTGGCTTTAGCCCCTCAATCTTTCTGAGGAATCCCTGGGAAGTCGTCATCAGCGTAACTGTTTTCTCTGCGTTTTTAATCATGAGGTCAAGGTGGTTGTAGAGGTTGTGCCTTCCCTTAAGGCTGCCTGAAAGGTCTGATGGCTCAACAAGCTCGATGCCCTGCTGGTGCAGCATTTTGAGCTCATCAACAATTTCTGTGTTCCTTACCTCGTCAAGCCGCTTTATTTTCTTTTCCGACTCTTCCTTCATGTGCTTTTTAACCCTTTCAACAACCTCTGTCGGCTGCACTGCAAGGTATTTTATTGGCTTCCCGAACTTCATTATGACAAAGCCTTTCTTCTCAAGGCTTTCGAGAACATCATAACTCCTGCTTCTGGGAACGTTGGCTATATCCGACAATTCGCCGGCAGTTGCAACCCCTCTTGACAGGAGTGCGGTCCAGATCTTGACTTCGTAAAGGTTAAGCGAGAAATAAGTGCGCAGCTTACTGAGGAACTCTTCTTTGACAATCATTTGAACGCCTCCAACAATTAACCGGGGGTGAATTGGCAACACTACTATTAATATGTTACGCTTTTTTACTGCGGTGCAGTAAAACAGCATACTATTACTGCGGCACAGTAAAATGCCCCCAATGCTAACTCACTCATAACTAATATTTAAAGCTTTACCCTTGTGCGCCAACCTGAAGAACCTGGTTTGAACAAGTTTTAAATAATTAGGGGTCAGGTTAAAGACGCATGGCTCAAGCAACAGCAGCCGGGACAGCACCATCCAAGCCAGTTGCCTTTTCAAAAGCCCTTGCCCTCTTAAGGGGCTGTGGAGTCGATTTTTGTGAAACAGCCCTTGTTGGCAATGAGGAAGAGGCTCTCGCTGCAGCCTCTAAGCTGGGCTTTCCCGTTTTCCTCAAGGATGTTTCTGTTCCTGCATGTGTGAGTGCTGTTCACAAATATAAAGCAGGGCTTGTGTTGAGGGCTGACGGCCAGGAGTCATTAGCGAAGGCATACGGGAGCCTTGAGGCCGCCCACGGCAGCCTTGTCAAGAAAAGACTTCTTGAGAAAAAATTGACTGTTGCCATACAAAAAGAAGTTTCGGGCATTGAGTGCCTGGTTGGCGCCAAGCGCGATCCATCTTTTGGCTGTATTGTGCTGTTCGGATCAGGCGGGATTTCTGCCGAGGAGCTTGGTGATGTCACGCTGCGCCTCTGCCCAATTGGCAGTGCTGAAGCAGAACTAATGATTAAGGGGACAAGGGTTTACAGCCGCATAAGCAAACTAAAGGGTAATGGATTGCTGTTGCGGAAGCTGGCTGATGCTGTTGCTGCGGTTTCCAACCTGATTGAAGGCCATCCCGAAATATCCGAGCTTGACATGAACCCTTTGCTTGTTGATGAATCTCAAGAAAGGGTTGTGGCTGTTGACGCCAGGATGGTTTATTCTGCCTCAAAAAAGCTGACTGGGAAAAATAAAAGGGCTGCTGCCACAAAAAAGGGCAAACCGGCTGATTGGAAATCGGCTGCGGTTTCGCGGTTCTTTGGCCCTGCTTCAATCGCGCTGCTAGGCGCCTCCCGGGACAAGGAGTCTGTCGGCCAGGCAATAATGCGCAACCTGACACTGGGCTGCGTTCACCGCTGCGAATACTGCAGGCCATTTTTTGGCAAGATTTTCCCGGTCAACCCATTTGCAACAGAGATTCTGGGCATAAAGTGCTATCCCTCCATAACAGCAGTGCCTGAGCCAGTTGATATCGCGATAATAGCTCTGCCAAGCCATCTTGTGCTTGGTGCTGTTGAGGAATGCATCAAAAAGAAGACCAAGGCAGCGATTATAATAAGCGCCGGCTTCGGGGAGTTCAACGAGGAGGGGAAGAGGCTGCAGTTAAAGATTGCTGAAAAGCTTGAGAAGGCTGGGATTTTGTTGCTGGGCCCGAACTGCCTTGGCATAATCAGGCCGCAGAACAACCTTAATGCCAGTTTTGCGCCGAGCACGCCCCCAAGGGGCAACATCGCCTTTGTAAGCCAGTCTGGGGCTTTGGCTGACAGCGTCATTGACTGGTCAATCCAGGCAAGGTATGGTTTCAGCTCTGTGATAAGCTACGGGAACAAGGCCATGCTTGACTGCTATGACTTTTTTGATTTTTTGGCAACTGATGAGGAGACCAGGGCTGTCGCGATTTATCTTGAGGGCGTTAACAGCGGCAGTGCATTCTTCGAAAGGCTTAAAGCGCTCGTGGCAAAGAAGCCTGTTGTCATACTGAAAGGCGGCAGGACAGGTTCAGGGATGGCTGCGGCGGCAACCCATACTGCATCACTGGCTGGCGACGCCAGAATATTCGAGGCTGCTGTCCGGCAGTCTGGCGCTGTGCTTGTTGATACTGTTGAGGAGCTTTTTGACCTGGCGAAGGTTTTGGCCGAGCAGCCGGTATGTGAAGGCAATGGAATAGGAGTTATTACCAATGGTGGTGGCTGCGGGGTAATATGCTCGGACTACTGTGAGGAGCTTGGTGTTAAACTTCCGCAGCTGCAGAAGGGCATCCTGAAGGCATTTGACAAAAGCGGCATAATGCACCCTGCCTATTCAAGAAGAAACCCTCTTGACATTGTGGGCGATGCCCTCCCCGACAGGTATGGACTTGCAGCAAGCGCATTGCTGGAAGAGCCCTACATTCACGGCCTTATTGTTATACAAACAATGCAGGCAATGACAAACCCCGTCCTGGATGCCAAAGTTATTGTTGACGCTCACAGGCAATTCCAGGGCAAGCCAATCATAAGCTGCTTCATGGGCGGAAGATTCAGCAAAAAAGGCATGCACTACCTTGACAACATGCACATTCCGGACTTCAACGACATAAGAAAGGCTGTGGTTGCCATGAAAGCGCTTATAGACCGGGGGGAATTCATGATAAGGCTACAAAAAGCAGAGGCCGCGGCAGCTTCAGCCGCTGCCGGTGCAACAGTAACAAAGGGCAGAAAGAAAAGAAAGCAGGCGGGAAAACGGCGTTAATCTTGCGTTAGTAAACCTTATATCTTAAAATTGCCGCCATTCCACCAAGCGCGTCAAGCTTCTGGCCCGCAGCATTCTCTGAATTGATTATGAATACCCTGCCTCCTTTGTCTTCAACCGCTTTCATTAGCAATTCGCTGTCCGGGTTGTTGTAAACCTTGACATCTGTAATCAGAAGCTTTTCAACTGCGGCTGCTTCAACTGCCTGCTCAACCTCCTTGGCCCCATAAGCGGCTTTGCCGTCTTTGGCAATCTCGGCCATTGCCTCATCAACCAGCTTCGTCTCCTTTGCAGCCATGGCGGTTGCCAGGACCGTCTCCATCTCGGGCCTTTTCAGCACTTCGTCTATGGCATTTTCGCTTACGCTGCTGCACGCAGACATTATGACCTTGCCTTTCAGGGCTGCTGCCTTTACGTCGCTGTTAAGCTCGTTCATTAGCTCTTCCTTCCAGAAAGCCGGGCTCGCTAGGACTATTTTGTCCGGCTTGCTCCTGTCATCGTAGTCCTTTACCGCTGCTATTATCTCTCTGTAGAAGTTGGTGACGGTTGCTGTGCTGTAGTCCTTTTTCCTCACCTTTCCCTTCAGCTCGGCAATTACATCGTAACCCCGCGCTTTCAGCCTGGCAAGAAGGCAGCTTTCCCTGTCAAACACGACTATCAAAACCTTAAGCTGCTGCTGTGTTGCCTGGCTCAGCCTGTCAAGCTGGTATTTCTGCCACCGTTCCTTTATAATCGTTAAGGCTTCCCCAGGCTCAACCGCTATTGTGTGGTGCGCCCCTTTTGGAACATCTTCTTTCAGCTCGGTTGTTTTGCCGCTCAACCTGAGCGCCTGGTCCTTGAACTCAACCCCCTCGACTGCCACAGAGAGGACATATTGCTTCTTCACAGCCTCCTCTGAAGAGCCAAGCCTGACCTTGCGCGTTGTTCTACCTGTTACAGTATCGCCCTTCACGACTGTCTGGTTCAGAAGCCACAGGTCGTCAAGGCTCTGAGCCTGCACAACAATCTTTCCGCGCTTCAAATCCTTCTTTAGTATTTTCATTTGGCACCAGTGGCAGTAACAAGGCTGCAGGGGCAGGAGCTTGGTTGCTGCAAACATGCAAAGGTTAAGAAAACATTTAAATATATATCTACTGGAGGAAAGTGCATGAAATGTTTCGGAAAAAGGGCACAGACCCCGCCAGGCGTTCCTACGGGCGCTAATGCCGCAATCCTTATCTTCGTGATTGCAGCCTTCATCCTTATGTACATCCTCTTCCTTCCGAAGGAGGAACAGAGGAAGCTTCTTGAAAAGGAAACAACAACGGTCACTGCCAAGACGCCTGGCTCACTGCCCGGCTCTACATTGCTTAGCGAGAAGCCCGGAACATTGACCAGGCTTAAGGAGAGGGAGTTTGACCACGGCATACCTTCCTTTAATCTCTTTACAAAGAAGGAAGATACTGCCCTGAAATCAGTTGATTCCGTCTATGTTGAGGAGTCAAGGGGCGTAAGCAAGAAGAAAACCGTAATTCTCGCTGTGAGGGATAAGGTTGAAAACGCAAAATTAAGCTTTACAGTCAATGACCACAAGGGCAACATCATGATAAAGCTTAACGACAACGAGCTGTTCACCGGCGAAGTTGACAGCTTTACCGAGCCGTTGAGCCTTGAGCTTGAGGAGGAAAACCTGTTTGAGTTCTCCACAGAGCCCGTGCCCTGGTATAAGCCCTTTTCAAAAAACTTCTATGACATCAGGGCTGTTAAGGTAACAGCCACTGTTGAAAGGATTGAGAACAAGGAGGCTTTGCAGACGTTCATAATAGGAGAGGAAGAGGGCAACCTGCTGTCAGAGGCAACCCTGAGCTATTTTGTTGATTGCAATGTCAAGGACGTCGGCAGGCTCGTCATATACCTGAATGGGAACCTGCTTGCCTCGAAGGTGCCTGACTGCGGCAGTGCTGAGAAGTGGCAGATTGACCCTGCCGACCTTGCAGCCGGGAAGAACGAGCTGAAGTTCGTAGCAGAGAAGGGCACATACCTGCTGGACAGGATACTTCTCAGGACAAAGCTGAAAGAACCCATATTCCCTGTTTACTTCTTCACAACCAACAGCACGGTGTTCAGGAGGATAGAAAACAACACCATAAACTCATCGCTGAGCATAAGGTTTGTTGACGACAAGGAGCGCAAAACCGCAACCCTGGAGATAAACGACCAGAAGACAAGGCTTGACACCAGGGCTGCGAATTACTCGAAGAACATAGATTCCTTCCTGGTTGAGGGCTCCAACTTCATCAGGATAGTGCCTGAAACCACCCTCAACATAGTGGAGCTTAAGGTCATTCTTGACTGCAGGAAGATAGAGGAGTGCAGCTGATTAGGCTTGTTTTGTTCTAGAAACATTTATATATACAATAATATCTTCGTATATCTTGGTGATTGTTTTTGCTTATTTACACTAAACATGCGTTGGAAAAGATTGACGCTTTAGGCTTTGAAAAAGAACAGATTGAAGCTGTAGTTAAGAAGGGCGTGAAGTGGAAAGAGGAAAAACGTGACATTTGGCATGCAAATATGGGAAACATCGAAGTTGTGTTCGCAAAAAGCGATAATGATGTGGTTATAATAACCGTTTATGAAGCGAGGTGGGAAAAATGAAATGCGTATTTTGCAATGCGGCAACTGAAGAAAAGATGACTGACTACAAAGAAGTGGGCACGCACTTGGGCAGGTTCAAGGCTGAAGTATGCACGAAGTGCGGGGAGATTTTCTTCGACTCTGAAACAGCAGCAAAGATTCAAGCCAGGTCGAAGGAATTAGGTTTGTTTGGTTTGGCGAAGAGGGCAAAAGTTGCAGAGGTAGGCAATAGCATAGCTATAAGGGTGCCGAAACGCCTGGCAGAGTTTGTAGGATTAAAGAAGGGACAGGAGGTGCTAATAACACCTGAAGAAAAGAACAGGCTTAGTATAGAAGTTTAGGTGATAAAAACGCCAAAAATAACGAAAATAAAGAGCCCTTTAGAAAAAGCCGGGATGCTGGGAAAAGAGGAAGGCTTTACAACAGTTAAAGAGCTGCTGTGGCGATACGGGAATAAGTGTTTAGGGATAGCGCCGGAAAGAAAGGAAAAGGTTTAAAACTCCGTCAGCCAAGAGTAACTGAGTGATTGACAAAATGAGGTGTAAGTAGTGGTTCAAGCAGCGGCTGCGGCAGCGCCTATCCCGCCAAGCGGGTTTGGGAGGCTTATGCAGGGCATGATAGGTGTTGGCAGCAAGTTGGCTCCTGCCTTAGGCGTTGCCAGGGCTGCAACGCCAGCAGTAGGGGGCGCTGCCCAAGGCCTGGGCATGGGCGCCGGCTTTGCAGTCGGCCAGGCTGCTACGGCACCTGTAAAAGGAATCTTTGGTTGGTTTGCAGACTTAAAGCCTGAGAACCTTTACAGCGGTGTGGTTGTTTTTGCAGTTATAATATACATTATTGACTTTTTAACTGGCTTTGACATAGCTAGGACCGCGCAGCTGCGCTGGATTTTTGCACTAGGAAGTTTTTTCGTTTTGATGATAACTGGGCGGTACATAAAATTCTGGTCTGTTGTAATAGCGGCGGTGCAGTTTTATTCACTTTATGGCACTCTCAACTTATTGCAGAGCGGCTTGGGCTGGGTCGACTTAATAAACCCGTCCAAGATTTGGGTTATTGTCTTACTGCTAGGGTCTGGGGTTTTCTACGTTAACCTGCCAATTCCTGGTGCAATAAAGTGGCTTCCTGTCGTCATAATATCTGAAATATATGGCTTACCGATTATTAGAGACAAAGCGCTTGATTACTTTGCTAATGCTGGTTACTTGGCATTTATAGTAGCCTTTGCGCTTAACAGGGTTCTTTTCCCGATTCCATTAATTTACTCAATGTTTGCCTTTTACTCAGAGTCAAAAACTGCCAGAAAGCTTGTTGGAGCGCTGATTATCTTCTATTTGATAGCAAGCCTCCCGCAAATTAAAGGCGCTTACAACTCACATGCTGGCCTTTCGCCTGAGGAAAAAGAGGTCGCACAAGACATCAAGGAGAAGTTTTTGGCAAGTGCGAGAAACATACTTTCAGGCGAGTTCCTCAGGGCTCCGACCGCGGCTGCTTATGAAGGTCTTGAGCGCACCTTCGGTTTTGGAGAGCCCAAGGAAGAGCCAAAGATGGGGCTGCAGCTTCGCGATGATCCAAATATGCCCAAGGTGTTTGACCTTGGCTTTTACAGCGTGGCTGCGCCGAGCGTGATTATGGAAGTTCCGAATCCGTTGCCGGTTGACACAGACAAAAAAGCCATAAGGGTTGTGGGCATTGACTGCGAAGACGAGTCCGGCTCGTCGCAAGGAATTGTTGTTGAGCCTTCGCCCGAGCCAACAGCCGACCAGCCCGTCCTTGTTTCCTATAGGAGGCCGAGAACAGCAAAGTGCGAGTTCCCGGACTTGAAGGAAGGAAGCAACAGTGCCAAAATAAAAGTGAAATACGGCTTTGAGGCTGACGCGGAGATGTCAACCGCTTTCATGCGTTCTGACAAGGTTGAGGCGCTGATTGCAGCCGGCGAGGACCCTGCTGACAAGATTCCTCCTGCAAGGGCAGAGTATGATAATGGGCCTGTTTCAATAACATGGGGCCCTGTGGAGCTGGTAACATCTCCGGCAAGCGTAAGCATAACCGCGAACCCGCGCCCAAGCCCTGCCCCTGCAAAACCCTTGCCATGGCAGGCATGGACAACATTCGGCCTTGTGGTTTATGTTGGAAAAAGCGGTGCTTGGGAAGGTGAGATTGCCAGCGTTAATTCCCTTGAGTTAAGGGTTCCTGAGGGCATTACTTTAATCAGCGACTACAGCAATGACCCTTACCCGCCGCCAGACGCCAGTAAATGCTCATTTATACGAAAAACAGACGATAAGGGAAACAGAATACCCAATGAATACGTAGTAAAACCTGAACTAATCAAAAGAACAAAAACTGACGGCAGTTTAGGAGACTCAAGATTCATTGGCGATGGCGTGGCTTTTACATGCAAAATGATTGTGCCGCCAAGCGTTCTGGCAGGGACTGACTGGGTTGGAGCAGATTTCAAGGTTGCCCTCGGCTATGTTTTCTCAACAGAGAAAGCTGTCAGCTTTGAAATACAGGGGTGCGATAAGGGAAGCACTCAGGATTGCATGACAGACAAGAACTGTGCAGGAACACAGACGTGCAACAATGACGGCGCATGGGGCCCTTGTGACCCCAAGCCCGGCGGCTGTCCTGTGAAGGTCTGATTAAAATGCAAATTGACGAAAACGTGTTGACAAACCCCAGGTGGCTGCTGACTGCGGTGTTTTTGATTGCTGTGCTGCTGATTGGCGGCTGCGGGCAGATTGGCGGCAAGAGGGATACTGGCTCCGGGATTCCGGAAATATACGTTGGCACTGCCGGGTTTGATGCGGCTTTCGCGGCAGAGAGTGTTCCCGGCTTGGTAACCGCAGGAAGTTCCTCGGATGTTGTTCTGCTGCTAACAAATAATGGAGCTGTTAACACGCCGTCAGCCATAGTCACTGTAAAGGACACCAGAGGGGCGTTCACGTTGGAAAGCGCAAAGGGCTCTGATAAAATTTTCTTTAGCAAGCCTTTGATAATAACAGCTCTGGGAGGGAAAGAGTCGGCATCAAGCACAGAAGGCTCGGCAGAAGGCGTTGTCCTGACTTTAAAGGCACAGGAGTTTTCCAAAAACGTGGAAGCTGTAGATACCGGGCTGATCGCATCCGTATGCTACGAGTATGGCACAAAGCTTACTGCAAATGTTTGCGTTGATGCATCTTCCTACAGTTTCCAGAAGCAGAGGAAGCCGTGCGATGCAAAAGCGCCAGTGGCGTTAAAGAGCCAGGGTGCGCCCGTAGCCATAAAGAAAATAGAGATTGTAACAGAAAAGTCTGGCAACTACGTAAAGCCGAAATTCAAGATTTATGTTGACAATGTCGGGACAGGGCTTATAATAGGCAAGGACAGCCTTGGGCTTTTCTGCACAGATAACCCGGAAACCACAATAAGCAAGGATAAGCTGAATATTGTTGTGGTTGAAAAAGCCGAGCTGCGCGGAAAACCGTTAAAATGCAGTGATGATGTTCCTGAAATCAAAAACGCAATAGAAAAGATTCTTTCCGGGAAGGCTGCAGATGACTATATCTTGTGCTCATACGATGGGAACGACTTTGAGGATGGCTCAGGCGCCTTCGTAACCCCCTTAAAGATCGAGCTCAGCTACGGCTATACCTCAACAAGCAACCCTGTTCCAATCAGGATTGAGAAAGGCATACAATGTGAGGAGGGTGTTGAAAGAAGCTGCTCAATCACTGGTGGCGGGGGAGGAACACAGAAATGCATCGATGGCCACTGGACTTTCTGCCAGAACTGAGTCTTTAGCCTACAATCTCAAGAATCTTGGCTTTCTTCTCTTCGCTTATGCACTTCTTGCTGTTGCTTTCCTTGCCAAGGCACAGGTCTGTTCTGCACTCAAAGCTGTGGGTGCAGGCTGTATTTACGTCTTTCTGCGTGAGCCATGCTCCTGTGATGCTGCAGTACTTGTCTGCCGGGGCGGCCTGCCTGGTGCCTGGTGGCGAGCATTGCTGCGGGCCCTTTAGCTGGAATGTCTGCCCGTTGTCGGTTTCGCTTGACTCGGTAATTACGCCCTTGGCGTTTCCCTGTTGCATCGTGTCAACGTCAACGACTGCCCAGTAGTTCGCGTTTTTGTCGTCAATCTTGCAGGGTTCGCCGTTGAGCGCTTTGACAGAGGGGTTAAAATCTTTTGATTCACCGGGCTTTATTCCTGCTCTGATTTCGCCCAGGTCACGACTCTCCCCCCTGCAAATCTCAGAGCTCTCTTTTAGTATGGAAACCTTGTTTTCAAGGAACTGGTCTGCCTTGGCAATCCTGCCACCGTCATTTTTAACTCTGACCCTGACAGAGTAAACAGTGACCGAGCCTGTTGTTGAAAGAGCGTCAAGGCTCGGGGAAGGCTCTGCCTCTGTTGGGACAAGGTTTGGCGGGGCTGAAGCACCGGCAGTGAGTGTTGCCGATTGCTTGTTGTCGGCTTTGCCTCCTTCTGCTTCCGGATAAGTTTGCTGTGAGTCAATAACAGCAACCACAACCAGTTTTCCGGAAAAGTCGTCAGGTAGCTTCACAGACTGCTTTATCACCTCAAGGCTTCCAGCGCCAAGGGGCTTAATCTCGTTGCTGACTAAATCTGCTGTGGCACTTAGCTCCGGGAGTACTCTAGAACCGTATTCGTTATCCTTGTAAAAATAGACTATGCTATAGAAAGATAAGCCGCAGATTTGGCTGGCTGCTCCAGTGCACTTTCCGAAAACGCTTGAATCCTTGGTGCCCTTTGTTCCTGTGTTCTTTACGCGGAGCACCACCTGCATCGTATCGCCGCCTTTAAGGCCTTCCTGGGGCGTTACAGCAAGCTCTGGAAAAAGGTTTACGCCTTGCGGCAGTTGAGCTGTTGCTGCTGCGCATTTCTGCTCGCATTCAGAAGACTCGTAGCGGTTGCCGTCAATGGTGCATTTGGAGCTGCAGTATTGAATGCCTGGCTGGTCTTCAATGCAGAGGTAGTTAACACATTTCTGGCCTGGGAGCTGGTCTGCTTTACACTGTGTTGATTCTAAACACCTGTTTTCGTTTTTGCAAGATGACCCTCCTGTGCAGCTCTTGGACTGAGGCACTTTGTCGGATGGGCAGCCTTGCTCTCCACACCCACCGATTGTCTGCCAGTCACCGCATGTGCATGTTTGCGGTTGCTGTGAGCTGGGGGCAGATGGGCACTGGAACAGGCAGTCGCTGTAATCATAGCATCTGCTGTTTGACTTACACTTCCAGCTCGCAGGTGACTTGCACGGGGATGTTTCTGCACATGTCGCCGTTTGGGAATCTGAAACAGCAGCACCCGTAACCGGAATAGAACTCAGCAGCTGCGGCTTATTTAAAGAGTAATCAAATAGCTGCAGGGATAGTAGCAAAAGGACTACTATAAAAAGCTGGAGCGCCCTTTTTTCCATGTCAAGCCCAAACTGGGAATTATGGCTTTTAAACCTTTTGATAGAAACATTTAAATACGACATTTTTCAGACTTGCTTCAAAATGAAAAAAGGCGTTTTTGTTCTGCTTTTAGCCTTAATTGCAGTTGTTATTGCCGGCTGCCAGAGCGGTGGCGATAAGGGAGTTTCCTCTACTACCCCTTTTATAGGTGGCACAGAGGGCCTGACTGCGAAGTTCGCAGAGAACTCCCCGCCCGCCGAGGTTACTGATGCGCAGAGAGATAGTTCTACCCCACCTAAGCTCATAAACACCTTTGACATTGTTCTGCTGCTGGAGAATGTTGGAGAAGTGGACCTTGGTGATAGCACGCTCCCAACTACAGATGCCAACACCAAAGTAGCTGTCACTATTGGAGGCATTCTTGGCAGCGATTTCCTGGATAGTGCTGGTAAAAACCCGGCGGGAACAGAGGTGAAACTCGTCAAAGCCAATCCAAAAGGTCCTATCAGCGGAGTGAGGAAAGATCCTGATGGGGATAAGATACCTGGCTCTACAGTGGATATGAGGTTTGAGGGGCTGGCTTACCAGAGGGAGCTCGCAGGCTCTGCCGAGTTCCCGATACAGGCTGACGTCTGCTATGCCTACCAGACAAAGGCAGTTAGCGACCTCTGCATAAGGGCAGACGCAACCAAGCGCGTTTCAGGTGTGTGCGACATATCAGGCCAGAAACAGGTCTTCAACTCCGGTGCGCCTGTGCACGTGACTGCCGCAAAGGAAAGCGTTGGCGGAAAGAGCAAGGTTTTACTCACCTTTAACGTGAAAAATGTTGGCACTGGCGGCGTGTATAAGGCCGTGGCCGGGGCAGCGCCTGATTGCGAGAGGGGCGCGTTTGCAAAAGAGAACCACGTGCTTGTCCAGATAGACACTGGCCTGTCCGGGATAACTTGCAGTGGTATTTCTGTCGATTCAGCAGCTGCTGGGACTACCCCCGGTCGTATTGTTGGTGACTTGAGGCTTAGCAACGGCGAGGGCACATTCTCCTGCATACAGGCTACGCCAAACCAGGATGCTGTCAAGAAAGTAGACCTTAAGCTGACTTACAACTACTTAATCTCAAAGAGCACCAAGCTTGCAGTAAAGCATCTGCTTTCTTAATTGCTTACTTTGGAAGAAGTTTTGTGATGTCACTCATTTCCTGATGCTGCTCAGCACTTTCTCAATGTTCTTTTTCGAGTAGCCTGAAACCGTGAGGGACTGCCTTATCTGCTCAATTGAGTCGCCGTGCTGCAGGCCGACTTCGGCTATTGACCTGATTTCCTCAAGTTCAGAGTAGCCGCCAAGCTCTGTAAACAGCTCCTGGTCTGGCTTGGCAGTGAGCTCCAATGGCAGGCCTTTGGCTGGCTCTTTTGGTGCAGGCTTTGCCTGGGTTTTTACCTGGGGCTGAATTGTGGGTTTCATTTTTCGCTGATGCAATGCCGGTTTCTTCAGCATCTTCCCGGCTTTCAGCTTTTTAACTGCTATTTTCTGTCGCTTCTTTGTAAGCGGTTTGGTCAGTTTTGCCGCTTTTGGTTTTTGAGCTGCAACCGCTTTTATCGCAGGTGCAGATGATGTTAATGCCTCATCTTCCTCTGTTGCTTCCAGTGGGGTTTCCTTAACGGTTGTTTCCGGACTCAGCCCTGTGAATCTTGGCACATCAATGCCTTCCTCCTCCTGCGCTTCCTCAACACCTGGCCCTGCCCCGAGCTGCCCCAACCCCATTTCCCGCATTGATGGCTGCTGTCTTTGCTGTGGCTTTGCCTTAGGCAAAAACTGCCGGTCCTGCTGCTCCTCAGCTATTTCAATTGGAACATGCATTGGTTGTTTGGGCTGCCATGCCTGCTGTGATTGTACTGGGGACTGCCCGAAGCCGCCGATTTGCTCAAGCTTCTGCTGGATGTATTCCTTTGACCTGCTAATCTCCACTCCGGCGCTTGCAAGCACATCAAGCTCTTTTCCTATGGCTTCCTGCTCTCTCAGAAGAAGCTGTTCCTTTCTGTCTATCTCGGCTTCCTTTGATTTGAGTTCGGCTATCCTTGATTCTGTTGATGTAAGAAGGTTTTTCAGTTCTGCTTCCTTGCTCTCGAGATATTTTGCCTGCTCGTCCAGCTGTTTTGCCCTTTCATTGACTGTTTCAATCTCAACTCCTGCTGCCGCCTCTCCGAGCTCGCCTGTGCCCTGCAGCTTTATCAGCTGCTGTGAGGTTGTGGCAAATGCGTGGAGGGTTTCATCTATCTGCTTCTCCTTCTCTCTCATAAGCGTTATTTCCTGCTGCATTTTCACTCTTTCTTCCTCTATGGTAGCTTTGAGGGTTGCTTCTTTTTGCGATGATTCCTGAACCATGGCTTTCAGCCTTGCCTCGTGCTGTTCTCTCAATTTGGCTATAAGTTCTTCATACGCTTTCTCGCTTTCAAAGAATATCCTCTGCCGCTCCTCAAGCCTTTTCCTGAGAAGCGCTGACTGCTCTTTTACCTTTGCGACCTCTTCTGCCATCAGTTTAGCTGTTTCCTCCTTGATATGCAGCTCTGATTTCAGCTCATCAAGCTGTCTGTGCAGCTTTGTTTCCGGTTTTGCGTGGATTATGCCCTTAAAGTGGCGCAGCTCCTCCTCCTTTGCAGCTATCCTCTTCTCAAATGCGGATTCAAGGTTTTGGGCAAGCTTTTCCTTCTCAATAATGAACGACTTCAGCCCCTCGATCTGCCCTGCCATTTCAGCCATCTGCTCTTTCAGCCTTGTCTGCACTGACTTATTCAGTCTCTGCTCGTCAAAAAGGGCTTTTTCTAGCCTTTTGAGCTCGTGGTCTTTCTCCTCTGAATTTCTTAAGAGTAGCTCAACATGAGCTGAGTTAAAGCCCTGGTAACCGGAATCTGCTCCTCTGCCAGAGGCAATTAAGCTGCCCGCCTTGGATTCTTTCAGAACCTGCTCCCTGAGCGAGATTATTTCCGTTTCCTTTCTTTCCAGCTCTTTCTTTAGATGCAGCATAAGTCTTTCGGCATTGCCGATATTCTTTGATTTTGCTCCCATTACGCCACCGTGTTCTTTTGCTGGCAGAGCTGTGTGCAGAAGTCCTTTGACATGGCCGAGTTCCGAGTCCTTGGCGGCAAGCCTGCCCTCAAAAGTTGACTCAAGGCTTTGTATGATTTTCTCCTTTTCAACGATAAATGACTTTAGCTGCTCCGCATGGCCCGTTATCTCAAGGATTTGCTGCTTAAGCCTGTTTTGCGTTGCAGCGTTGAGTTTCTGTTCTTCAAGGAACAGCTTCTCAAGTTTTTTGAGTTCGCGGTTTCTGCTTTCAAGCTCCTGTTGCAATGCTGCTGCCTGCATGGCTGGGAGGTTTTCTTCAGCCAGGCTAATGGCCGAGTCTTGCTTTTTCTCAAAAAGGGAGCTTCTTAATGATGCTATCTCAGCATCCTTTTTCCCAAGCTCTACCTGCAGCCCATCAACCAGCTTGGCTGTTTCTGCCTCTTTCCTTACCAGAATTGATTTAATCCTGTCTGCATACTCTCTCTGTGAGTTGACGTTTGCCTCAAACGATGCAGAGAGTTTCCGGTTTTCTGACTCTTTTTTGGCGCACAGGGATGCAATCCTGCTTATTTCCTGGTCCTTGATCGAGAGCTGCTGTGTCAGCTCCTGAATGAGCCCTTTCTCGCCCTCTTCCAGCTGTGCTGTGTATTCCCTGAGCCTCTCCAGCTCGTTTGTTCTCTCTGTGAGCTGCGCTGAGAGGTGGTTTATCCTGCTTTCGGCGTATTCGAGCAGGTTGCCTGTTGGCTGCAGCTGCTGGGCTTCAATGCCCGGCTCCTGGTCATATGTGTTGTGCTGTCCCGGATTGCTGTTTTCAACAGGAAAAACGTGGTAGCTCAGGGAAGCCTCTGTGCCACTTGTGCCCCTGCCGGCTTTCCCGGGGTCGTTCTTCCTGTTCGCCTCTTTTCTCAACACCATTTTTCAGAATAACCAATATAATGCATTATTCCGGGGCGAAAGGTATTTAATATTTGCTATTTGGCAGATTGGCGGCATGTTTTATTCTTTCAACCCGGCCAATGCTATCTGGCTAAGAAGGGCTTCAAGCTGCACGAACTCGTCTGCCCCTTCGCTCATCCTGAACTCAACCTCCCCGCATTTTTCAATCAGGGCCAGCTTTTTCTGGGGCTCAATCTCTGTCTCAAGTATCTCCTTTTGCAGCTGCTTGATAATGTCAAGCCCTGACAAGCCGTGGGCAAGCATTGTTTCAAGAAGCTTGTCCCTCGCCTTCTGGAAGTTGTTTCCAAATGCCAGGCTTATCACCTCTTTTATCTCTTTGGGCCTGGCAACGCTCGCAACCGTATAAATGAGCTCATCAGTTATGTTTGGCGACATGACAGCGCAGCTCTGGATTATGTTCTCAAGCTTCCTGCAGTCGCCTTCTGAGACCTCTATCAGTGCCTTTTTGGCCTTTGCATCAACCGTAAGCTTCTCGGCGGCAGCTATCCTGTCGATTATTTTAAGGACATCCTGCTCAGCTCCCTTGTCAGGGAGTCAGACTCGTCAAGCACGCATATCTTGAAGGGAACGTCACCAAGCGCCTTTGTCCGGGCAAAGTCCTTGACTTTTGTCCTTATTACATCTATGCCTCTTTCATCGCTGGCGTTGAGCTCTATAAGGTTCTGGCGCCAGTTTTCACCGTACAGTTGCCTGGCAATTACCAGTGCGGTCGATGTTTTTCCAACGCCCGGAGGCCCGGCAAACAGAAGGTGGGGGAGGTTCTGGTGCTTTACAAACGCCCTTATTCTTTTGACTATGTCTTCCTGGCCAACTATGTCAGAAAAGTCGGCAGGCCTGTATTTTTCCGCCCACAAAGCACTGTCCATTGGTTTGTGAGGGGGCTGTGCCGCAATATAAAGGTTTTCCTAGAGAAGAACAGCTGTGTATCGCCCCAGAATCAAACAACATCTTATCAAACAATGTCTTCTTCAGATATAACGAGAAAGTCGCCCATTGCCATTACAGCGCTGAACGGTATGAGTATGTTGCCTTCGCCATCCCTTTCCAGTTCGAGCTTCTGGATGTATGGTGTAGGGTTTGCAAGGACAAGGTGTATCAGCTCTCCTGTTTTTGTTTCAAACACAATATCTGCGACTTCGCCAAATCTTTTGCCTGACTTGCTCACAACAACTTTGCCGATTACCTGTCTAGAAAACCTCTTGTCATCCTCAGCCATCAAAAACACCTACCCGTTCAAGCTTTAACAGCGACGTTACTATTGTGCAATGCTAATGAAATGGTTTTTCTGCGTATATCTTATATTTAAATGTTGTGGAATAAGCTAAAAAGTGCAAAATTTCCTTGGTTTTCATCTCGTGCAGCTGCAATTTTCCCTTCCGCACTGTTTTGGCATTGCGCTGCCTTGTAAGAGCCTAATGACCTTCTCTGTCAGCTCCTTTATCTCCAGTTCCATGTAAGGGTTGAGCACGACTGTCCTGCTGCTGTTATGGTCCAGGTACCTGATAATGGCCTTGCCCACTGTAGTGTTGAACTTTTCCTGCAAAAGCATCATGTAGGCAGCAACCTGGACCCTGTGCTGGGGCCAAACGCCGTCGCTTGGCATCTTTCCCGTTTTCAGCTCTATCGGCAGCGCAGTTGTGCCGTAAATTTCAACTTTGTCAACAACGCCTTTGAGTCGAAGCATAGCAGACTTAACCTTCATTTCCGTAACTATTTTTGGAATAAGCTGCTGCCATAGTTCCTCTCCGAAGATATTGCGCATTGCAGCAAAACTGTGGACGTTTCCTGCCCTTTCGGCAGCTTCGGCGACGGCAATAGGCCTCAGTTCCGATATTATGCTTGAGGGTTCAAGGCCAAACATCTCCAATGATTTGCTGCGGTTCATTACAACGGCCCTGAGGAGGTTCTGGTATGTTTCAGAATAAGCCGCGTTGATTTTTTCTGTTGAGAATTCCGCAGGCAAGTGGACGACTATCCTTTCCTCGTATTTGTTGGCAAGGTCATAAAAGTTGTGCCGTATCGCGCCCAAAACCATCGCGGGGTTAAGCTTTTCTTCGTACCCGAGAACTTTTTTCTGGTAAAGCGCTCTGGGGCAGTACATGAAGGAGGACAGGTCTGTTACTGAAACCATTGGAGGGGCGGCTTTTGCTTCTGTTGCATTTGCCGCTTCATTAAATTCTTCCATATGCCGCAGAATTTGTTGTTTGCGTTTAAATATGTTGCCCGGGCTTGTCCAGTGTCCAGTGCTCTGAGCACTGGATAGCTCGTAGCAACGAGCGTGTCCAGTGAACCTTTTTACCGAAAAAGGTTCATCAAAAAACGCGATTATTACGGGATTTCCGAAGTTATTGCGGCGAAAACAAAAAGATTTATATCGTTTGGCTGGGCTGCTGTTGCCATGGACATTGAAAAAAGATTGGAGCTGATCAGGGAAGTCGGGGAGGAAATAATAACAGTTGATGAGCTCAGGCAGCTTCTTGAGACAAAGGACCATCCTGTGGCTTATGATGGTTTTGAGGCTTCAGGCCAGGTTCATATAGCCCAAGGGGTTATGAGGGCTATTAACGTCAACAAGATGATTAAGGCTGGCTGCAGGTTCAAGATGCTGGTTGCAGACTGGCACGCCTGGGCAAACAACAAATTAGGAGGGGATTTGGAAAAAATAAGGGTATGCGGCGATTACCTGGTTGAGGTATGGAAAGCTTCCGGCATGGACCTGTCAGGGGTGCAGTTTGTGTATGCCTCCGACATTGTAAATGAAAAGGAATACTGGAAAAAGGTGTTGCAGATATCCCGCAACGCTACAATCCAGCGCATTACCCGCACAGGCGAAATTATGGGCAGGAAGGAGTCAGAAATGCAGCAGGCATCCATGATTATCTATTCCTGCATGCAGGCTGCCGATATTTTTCAGCTGGAAGCTGACATCTGCCAGCTTGGCATGGACCAGCGCAAGGTCAACGTCCTAGCCAGGGAAATTGGCCCGAAGCTGGGCTTTTGGAAGCCTGTTATTGTGAGCCACCATATGCTTATGGGCTTAAGCGAGCCTAAGACAGATGTTAAGGATGCGACAGAAAGGGCTGTTGAGCTCAAGATGTCAAAGTCGAAGCCTGATACGGCAATTTTCATGACTGACTCAGAGGCGGATATCAGGCGCAAGATAGGCAAGGCATACTGCCCTGAGAAAAAAGTTAATGAAAATCCTATTCTTGAATACTGCCGCTACATCATCTTTGAAAAATTCGATATGCTGGAAATCAGTAGGCCTGAGAAGTTCGGCGGCGACCTCACTGTCGAAGGCTACAACGAATTGGAAAAGCTTTATGCTGATGGAAAAGTGCATCCTATGGACCTTAAAAACGCTGTTGCGGAAAAGCTCAACATACTGATTGAGCCTGTCAGGAAGCATTTTTCTACAAATGCCAGGGCAAAGGGGCTTCTGGAGCAGGTCAGGAGCTTTGAAATAACAAGGTAAGCGCGTAAGTCGCGCTTGTGAGGCGGAGTGTGAGGCATTAAATTGAACCTGGAAAAAGCTGAGAGTCTGGAATTTGTGCAAAGCTGCGACGAGTTGAAGGAACTCGTTAACGCATGGAAGGCTCTTAAAGAAGCGCAGAAACATGGGGATCCCGCTTCCTGGAAGAAAATAGTTGACAAACTTGAAGAAGCGAGGGGGCATCTTGAGAGTGCAAAGAAACGCAACGAGAGGTTTAAGGGATTAGCCGGCCTTGTAGAGAATTATATAAGGCATGGGGCTAACCAGCCTGAAATGAATAGGGCTGTCATGACCGAACTGCAGGATGTTTTCGCCATGGCAACCGGTTTCGAAGCTGAACTAACTGGTATATCGAGGCAGGTGAAAGCTTTAATAGATATACCAGCTTGGAGGCTGGGGGCAGAGGCGGCAGCCAGCGGCAAAGGTCTTAGCTTTTCACAAATAAGAGACAGCATCGCGTTTGCCATTGGCGACCTTGAAAAAGTCATTGTGCTCCTGGCGAAAGCTATAAAGTGGGAAAACCGCTTCATAAACAATTCAGGCAGGTGATTTGCCGATAAACCGGACCAATAAAATTTATATATTGGCTGCCCGCAGCGGCTTTTGGAGATTTTTATGCGTGCTGTTGCAAAACCTGTAAAGGCTTCTAAGTCTGTTGATGCGCTTGACCTCGACCTTGCGCGCTTTGCAATCGATTACGCCGGAAAGATTGGCGCAAGCTACGCTGATGCCCGTCTTGAATCCACGCAGGTCAATGGTTTTGTTCTGAAGAATGGCATTCCGCAAATAGCAGGGTTTGACCGGGTTTCTGGGATTGGCATCAGGGTTGTCATGGGCAGGACATTGGGCTTTGCATGCACTAATGATTTGGCAAGGGAAAACATAAGGCGTGTTGTGGAAAAGGCGGCGAAGCTGACAAAAGCTGCATCAAGAATAGGGGAGCAAACTGAATTCAGCGATGCAAAGCCTGAAGTTGCCAATTATGAGGTCAAACAGAAAGTAAAATTGGCTGATTTGGAGCCCAAGGACAAGCTAAAGGTGCTTTTTGACAGTGAGAAGGCAATAAAAACCGGCAAAGTTAACGTGCCAGGCAGGTTTTTCTCGATGTCTGACTTCTACACTGAGAGGTATTTTGCCAACAGCGAAGGCAGCAGGGTCCTCTCGAAAATCCCGAGGACTGACTTCTGGTACTTCGTAACAGTGGAGGAGGGCGGCAGGACTGCCCAGAGGTACTGGCAGTATGGCGCAGCTGGCGGATTTGAAACCATCACAGGCTATAACTTCCCAGAGTTGCTGGCTGCAGAGGTAAAAGCAACGCATATTAACTTGAAAAAAGCGGGGCCAGCCCCAAAGGGGAAGGTTGATGTTGTTGTTGCGCCTCAGATAACCGGCATAATGGTGCATGAGAGCGTAGGCCACCCTTACGAGGCAGACAGGGTTCTCGGGAGGGAAGCTGCACAGGCAGGGGAGTCGTTTATTTCAAGGGAAATGATTGGAACAAGGATAGGAAGCGAGACAGTTAACATAGTTGATGATCCCACAATTCCTGGCAGCTTTGGCTACTACTTGTATGACGACGAGGGCGTGAAAGCAAGGGAGCGGTGGCTGATTAAAAAAGGCATGATAACTGAGCTCCTTCACAACCGAGAAACAGCGGCAATTGTTGGTGACAAAAGCAACGGTTCTGCGAGGGCAACAGGCTATGACCGCGAGCCGATAGTCAGGATGGCAAACACCGTGTTCAAGCCAGGTGACCACAAAGAGGGGGAGCTTATAGAGTCCGTTAAGTTTGGCGTTTACATCAAGAACTTTATGGAATGGAATATTGATGACAAAAGGCTTAATGCCAAATACTCTGGTGCAGAGGCTTACATGATACGAAATGGGAAGCTTGCTGAGCCCGTCTGGAGGCCCACGATTGAGATTTCAACACCAAAGCTTTGGAGCTCTGTTGATGCGGCAGCAGACAACATGGAATACCACGCTGGCACTTGTGGAAAGGCAGAGCCGATGCAGGCAATACCTGTATGGTTTGGAGGCCCAAGCCTCAGGATAAGGAACATTAAGCTTGGCACTTAGTGGGGCTTAAATTAAAATGGCGGCAGAGATTGATTTGGAAACGAAGAAGACGGAAGATCCTCGTTCAATAGCCGCATATTTGGTCTCGCGGCTGAAGAAAAAAGGCGCTGACGATGTGGTGGTGTCGGCTTCCAGAGAAGAGGCAGCGCAGCTCAAGTTCTCAAACAGCCTCATTTCAACAACACAATCGTGGCAGTCAGACAAGCTTAACATATTTGTTGCCATTGATAAAAAACTTGTTGGCACAAGCATCAGGGATATGTCAAAGCCTGCAGCTGATGACGCCGTCACCAAGTTGCTTAAATTCGCTGCTGCAGCCGCCCCAAACAGGGAGTATATGGGGATTGCAGAGGGGCCTTTCAGGTATTCGGGCATTCCTGAAACTTATGACAAGGCGATTGCAGGGCTAGGTGAAACTGCTGTTGACATACTAAGTGGCGCAATCAATGTTGCAAAAAATAATGGAGCGAAGAGAACGGCGGGCGTGCTTGAGACGACGGTATCCAGCTCTTACCTGCTGACATCAAATGGTGTTGAGGCAGAAGACACAGGTACACAGGCGTATTTTTCGATACGGGCTTTTGTTGACAAATACGCCTCCGGCCACCACGTCTGCAACTCCAGGGTATTGAGAAAGTTCATGCCAGAGGCAAGTGCGGAAAAGGCTGCGACGATAGCGAAGCAGGCCGTAAACCCGAAGAATGGCACCCCTGGCACCTACGACATTATTTTTGCACCACTCCCGTTTGCAAATCTCATTGAAAGCGTAGGCAAGGCCTCTTCAATTTTCAATGTGGAGTCAAAGCTTTCCTGCCTTGCTGAGAAAATTGGGAAACGTGTCGGAAGTGAAAATGTCACGCTGGTTGATGACGGCAGGCTGCCAAACGGGTTTAATAGCGTGAGGTTTGACGAAGAGGGGGTTCCAACTCAGAAAAACGTGATTATTGATAGGGGAGTCCTGAAAACTTATCTGCACAACACATCTACTGCGAGAAGGCACAAGACAAAAACAACAGCCAATGCCGGGCTTGTGACCCCTCTGCCATTTAACCTAATTTTTGAAAAAGGAAAATTTAATAAGGAAGAGATGATTGGGCAGGTTAAGCGCGGGCTTATAGTCACAAACGTTTGGTACACCAGGTTCCAGAACTACGAGGCAGGGGATTTTTCGACCATCCCGAGGGACGGCATATTCCTTATTGAGAACGGCAAGGTTACTGCTCCGGTTAAGGAGCTGAGGATCAGCGACAACCTTATTCACATTTTGCAGAGCATTGCTGCAGTTGGAAAAGACCAGGAAGCCCTGTTCGGCTGGGAGGTCGAGATTCCGACACTAACCCCTCCTGTGCTTGTGAAGGGCGTCAGGGTCACAAAATCCGCAGAGTAAGACCATTGATAAGTGAAAGAGGTGTGCCAAAATAGCTGCTGAAAGTAGTGATGGCAACAGCATCAGCAATGTTGATAATCTTGGTGATGCTGTTTACAGTTACGCACTTGCCAGGCTGGAAGAGGAAAATGCAATTCTCAGGGAGACCCTGGCGCACTTAAAGGAAGACATTGACCGGTTCAAGCGCTCCCCGTTGATGCTGTGCGAGGTGATGGCCTTGAGGGGGGGCAATTGCATAATAAAAATGCCAAACGGCAACCAGTTTTTCGTTGACGTGCTTTCAGACTGCGGGAAACTAAAAGCCGGCGATATGGTTTTTGTGGAGCAAAAAAACCTCTCTGTTGTAAGAAAAGCCAATATTGCCAGGAGATTTAGCGTTGAAAAGTTTGTTATTGTTGAAAAGCCAAATGTGGAATGGAAGGACATTGGTGGTTTGGAGGAGCAGGTAAGGGAAATAAGGGAGATCGTTGAGCTCCCCTTGAACAAGCCAGAGCTTTTTGAGCAGGTTGGCATCCAGCCCCCAAAGGGCGTCCTCCTTCACGGCCCGCCCGGAACAGGAAAAACGCTTCTTGCAAAGGCTGTTGCGATGGCAACAAATTCAACGTTTATTGAAGTAGTCGGCTCTGAATTGGTCCAGAAGTTTATAGGCGAAGGGGCAAAGCTTGTAAAGGAGATTTTCCATCTTGCACGGGAGAAAGCCCCTTCCATAATATTCATAGACGAGCTTGACGCCCTTGCCGCCAGGAGGGTTGATGTTGGGACATCAGGCGAGAGGGAAGTCCAGCGCACTTTTATGCAGCTGCTTGCCGAGATTGACGGCTTCAAGAGCCTTGGCAACGTGAAGGTCATTGGCTGCACAAATAGAAAGGACATACTTGACCCTGCCATAATGAGGCCGGGAAGGCTTGAAAGGCACATATACTTCTCTTTGCCCGCAAAAGCCGCGAGAAAAGAGATATTTGGCATCCACGCGAAGCACATGAGCCTTGGCGCGGTTGATTTCGAGCAGGTTATCAGCACAACCGAAAACTTCACTGGAGCCGACATAAGGTCTGTCTGCACAGAAGCAGGCTATTTTGCCATACGCGAGGACAGAACAGCTGTAGAAACGAGGGATTTCATGAGCGCAATCGCCAAGCTAAAGAGCAAGGAAGAAACCGAGAGCACGGAATACGTAGCGATGTTTGGGTGATGCGGCAGTAAATGAAAAATTGTTCTGCTACAGACTTCTGTAGTTCTAAATCAACAAATGTTTGCGCTATGCGCCGGGCTGGCCAAGAAATTTGTCAATTTGGCCTTCGAGCCGAAACATTGTTACAAGTTGGTTGCGGATTGTGACTAATTGCCCAGAAGCCTCAATAAAATTGCGGCTGATGCCTTGAGCGTATTTTTTCGAAAAGCCTCTTTGCATGCGCGAAGCCACATCCAGCTTCTCTGCTTCCCGTACTTTTTTAATAACAGAGTCCAATTCCTTTTCAAGATCAAGTTCGAACGTAGTGGTTTTTTTGAGTACGGCATCCACAAACCGGGCTAGGCGACCTCCTGAACGTGTTTGTTGCTTAAATCGCCTAAATTTCTGGCTTAGCTGCTCAACTCTCCTGGCATGTTTCTTGGCATCATTTAGGTTTTGAATGACTGAGTCGTATAGGCTAGAGTTACGTGCTGGCGGATTCTGCATTAGGTTTATTATCCCTGTTCTTGCAGCCCAGATTTCCAGCAATTCCACATATTCTTCTCTTCGTTCTTGAGTAGCCACGTCTAAACATCTCCCGGTGATAAATTCTACAAAATGGCGCTTAAGCTTAAAAACTTTTTGGAAAGAATTGCGTGCTCTCCAGTTACTCCCGTTCTTCATCCTTTCGTCAGAGGGTGTTCACGCGATCATTGCACGCACAAAAGAGTAAGAAGGAATAATATTTAAAACCTTCGGCAGATTACGCCATGATATGGGCATAAAACAGGTTTCCGGGGCAGCCTACTGGTTTGAGCTTCTGCACCCAGACTACCTTGAACCGGACTGCGAGGTCAGGGCAATTTCCTGTCTGGATGCTGATGAACTGAAAGGGGAGGGAATAAAGGCGCTTATTTTTGACGCTGACCAGACTATTTGTGGCTGGCATGGTACTTCTGTTGACGGGAGAGTCGCTGATGCTTTTGCAAATCTGACAAGCTCTTTCTCTTCGTGCCTGCTTTCAAACGCGCCAACTGAAAGGAGAAACGAATTACACGGGTATTTTGGCATACCTGTTGTTGACACGCCAATAAAAAAACCTATGGCTGGCGCCTTTAAAGCCGCGTTGGAGCTTCTCAAAACCCAACCACATGAGACGGCAATGATAGGCGATAGGTTGCTGACAGATATTACTGGTGCAAAAGCGTTGGGGATTTATACGATAAAAGTACATCCTTTGTACCCGTTCAGGGAGCCTTGGCGGGTGATGCTCGCTCGGGGTTTCGAAAATATGCTATGGGTAGAGGCTCGTTCTTAGTTGCCCCGCCTTCACGCCTGCCGTCCTTGTACCTTAAAGTCAACACACACCCTGTAAGCCCTTGGTGCGAGCTGGCCGCATTTCACAACATCTAAGATTTTAATCCTCTTTTTTTTAGCTGCGGTAGCTGCTGTTGTGACTTTCTCTACTGATTTTTGCGGTATATCTTCCTCTTTTTCAAAATCGTAGAAGTGAATGATTGCGCCTTTTTTGGCTGCGGTAAACGCCACATCAAGAAAGCTCTCGGCTCCTTTTGGCAGTGGCATTACTATTCTGTCAAACTTTTTCTTTAGTTTCGGGATTATTTTTTTCACGTCGCCGCAGTATAAGCGCACTTTGCTGTCGACTTTGTTTAGTTTTACGTTTTCAGCGGCGTATTTGTGGGCTGTTTTATTTAGCTCTATGCCATAAACCAATTTGGCGGGGGCGTTTTTTGCTATCTCAATTGCAAATGGCCCAACTCCGGAAAACATAACCAACACGGTTTCTAGTTTCCTTATTTGCAGGAACACCCTTTTCCTCTCGGTTGCTTGGCGGGGGGAAAAGTAAACCTTTGCAATGTCGAGATTCAGCAGCACATTGTTTTCCTTGTGGGTTGTTACTGTTCTCTTTTCGCCAAGGATGTGCTTTAGTTTTTGCAGCCGCAGCTTGCCTTCGTGGCCTCCTATGCGTTTATACACTGCCTTGATGTTTTTCTGCTGCTGCATTATTTTTTCGGCTGAGGCTTTTTCTTTTCCTTTCAGCTCCTCAGGTGCCTCTATTAAAGCTACGTCGCCAATAATGTCAAATGCCCTTATGCTTCCGGTGCGAGTCATTTTAGTTGAAGAAATCACCAAGCCCTTTCTGCCGTTTAGTTGCGGCTGCATTGCCGAGTTCTTCGATCTGCTTTTCAACCCTTTGCTCTGAGAAATCGTGCATTCCGCATAGTATTTTAACTAGCTTGGCGGCATTTATCTGGCCGAATTCTATTTTGTAATCGTTGGTGACTTTTGGATGCTCAAAAAGCTCAAGGACGTCCTGCCACGGGTAGCTGAAGCGCCCGCCCCAGCCGGCAGCGGCAAATATCTTCCCGGGCGTTTTCTGCTCTTTTACCATCTTAAGGGCTGTTTTTGGGCCTATGCCTTTTATGCCTCCTGTGTTGTAGTCTGTGCCGACAAGCATGGCAAGGCAGATTAACTGCTGCTGTGTTATGCCCAGTGAAGAAAGCACTTCTTCAAGCAGTATGAGCTCAGGCTCTACGCGGTTGTAGCCAAGGCTGCCCGCCTGCTTTCTCTTTCCTTCAATTGACAGGTTCCTTACAACCCTTGTAGCGCCGAAAAGCAGGCTATCGGCATCCTGGGAAGCTATCGCATAGGCATCTTTTTTTGCCACCATGTGCGAAGCTTGGGCTTCGCCTTCGCCTGGTGATTGAATCACGGGCAGCCCAAGCGCGTCTATGACTTCCTTGGCATCAGAAATCATTTCCTGCGTGAGCCTTGTTGACCTTACTGCGAATTTCTTCATCTCCTCGACGTTTCCTTCCTTTTCTGCTGCGGCATATTTCTCAATTGCTGCTTCTTTTGCCTCGGCTCTTTTCCTTATTTCCAGCTTTTTCAGTTTTGGGGCTTCGCCGTCAAACACGTAAACCGGTTTTATGCCGAGTTTCATTAGGTGCGTTGTCCTTGTAAACAGGCCAATCAGGTGGGAAGTCACGTTGCCTTTCGAATCGGTAAAGAAAGCGCCATCAGGCGCCCTTATTGTGGTCAGGAACTGGTAGAGGTGGTTGGCTGCGTCTATAGCAACTACTTTATTGCTGAAGTCTTCAAGTTTTGCCTCCTTTCTAGGCAGCAGCTCTGTTATTTGGACGCCCATCTTGCAGAAACAGGTCAACTGCAGCCATTTTAAATCTTTTTGACAATGACTGCCCCAACGTCTTTCGCCAGGAGTTCCTGCGCTCTTTTGGAAAGCTCACCTTTTATTAGCAGCATTACAGGCAGTTTTTTAAGCTGGCCCTGCACAAGTGCCGAGCTTACATCGGCATCTGTGATGATTTTTTTGCTTTTTGCGATGCAGTAGTGCCTCAGCTTCCCTACGCTGCTTGAGAGCAGCACAATGTACTCTTTTTCTGATTTTTTTGGTTTGGCAGCCAAGAGGTCAGTCTCAATTTCAATATTATTGTTTGTGAAGAACTCTGCCAATTCTTTTGCAAACAGGTTGTCTGGTGCTGTTGCCTTTTGTGTAGGCTGTTGCCTTCTTCTTTTTTGCACAGTTTCAGGGATTGGCTGTGTTAATGGCTGCTGTAGCTGTTGCTTTGGAGTTGGCGATAAAGCAGCTGGGGCTGTGGTAGCGGCTGTGGTTGGCATTGGTTCTTTTATGGCAGATTGTTGTGGTGTGAGTGTTGTTTGTGTTCCGGCAACTGGCTCTATCATTGGTTTCTGTGCAGCTTGATTGGTAGCAGAGGCTGTTGCGGCTGCAGCTTCTTCCCTGTAGCCAAGCATTTTTTTAATTGCTGTTTCTGCCTCTTCGTTGGGCATAAGGTACCATTTCCAGAATAGTTCTACGTTGCCATCAGAGTTCGCTTCTATTGGCTTGGCAAAGTCCTTAATCTGGCGCAGAGCCACCCTTATTACCGGTTCAAGGATGGCGTCTTTCAGCACGCCGCTTTCCTTAAGCTGCTCATACGCCTCTTTTTCCTTCTGGTGCATGTTTGAAGTGTAGTTTTGGAGCTTTTGCTCCTGCCCTTGGACGTAGTACAGCGGGGTTCCTCCTATCTTCACATTTGATATTCTGACATCGCCTTTGGAAGCCAGTTCGGAGAGTATGGCCGAGGCCATGAGTATGTTTGTCCCTATCTCCTTTGAAATCTGCGATGGTATTAACGGCCCTCTCATCCGCACAAGCTGCTTTACCCTGTCCGTAATTAGACTTCCTGTCATTGCTGCCATTACAAATCAGAGAGAAAATACGCTTGCGGCTTTAAATAATTTGCCAGCAAGGAAGGAGGCAAGAGGACAAAGCATGCGGCACTCTTTATGCAATCTCCCATGAGAGTGAGCTAAATACAGAAAAACCCATAACAGTCAAAAGCGCAAGCAAACCAAGTATCATCATTAGTGATTTGCTTACGCCATGCTCGTCAAAAGACTTGTTCAGGTTTTTGGCAGAAATAACTAAAGCCGCCAAAAAAAATAGCCAAGTAAGTCTGGAGAGAAGTAACTGCGGCACTTCAAACATGCCAGCTATTCCATACCAGAGTTCAAAAAATACTCCGAACCCCAGCCCAAAGATTGCCCGGGCTGCTGAAAATGCTGCAGCGAATCTGAACAGGTTGGTTTTAGTTTGCAGTTTGGTGGCTTTGATGTGGTTTGCAGCAAGAATAAGCCCACCTGCAAGCAGGGATAAGATTGTGGAGAAGGGAGGCAGTTGAGCTCTGAAAGGATATGGAAAAAGGAGGGCAACAGCGTGGAGCAGAAATAAAATGCCGATGAAATCCGGTATTTTTGATTTTGGTTTGGCGACCATTAGATTAGTTAATTTAGGCTGCGGCATATATAAATATTACGGCCTCATCCACCTGACTTCCCAGTAGCTCACGTCAGCTTCCTCATCAACAACCCCAATAAGGAGCCTTTTCTTGGTGCTGTGCGCCACTCTGTTCTTGGCAGAGAACTCGTGCCAGGTAAGCGTATCTCCCTCATGGACCGGGTAAAGTATCCAGCGCGCGTGGTCTTCGCCTGGCTTGACTCCACGGTCGTAAACCCTGAAATCTGCCCCAAATTTGAGCGCGGTCTTTATTATGTAGCCTCTGTCCCTTATATCTTTAAACACAGAGTATTTGACCCAGAAGTTCTGCTGCGCCTTGGCGGCTTTCTTGAGAAACTGTTCTGCAGTTACGGGTTTGCCTTTTCCGTCAAAAACAGCAATCTTGCCTCTCTCAAGAAGGTACATCGCCTCTGTAAACGCGAGCTGCACCCTCCCGTCCCCAAGCATCTTTCCATACCTGCTTTGGTTGTAGAGCTCCCTTGCAGCGTCTGTATTTTCAGTCAGAACCCTTTCTTTCAGGAGGTAAGCCTTAACCTGTTCCTTTGACTTCTTCAGGGGGTCTTCCTTTGATGGTTCCTTCTCTTTCACGTCTGTGGCTAATGCTTCCATAATCCGTTTGTGTTCGGCGGGTGCTTAAAAAGCTTTGTGCAAACATATAGGCGTTCTCAGCCAAGAATCAAAGTTTCAGGTTTCTATGCACTTTCTGCATGTAGAAGCGTGCTAGGGGGAACATTGCCATTCTAAGGAGTTTTGAATTGTATACCCTTCGGAACTTAGGCAGCGGATTATCAACGAAAAGGTTTTTCATGGTGTATCTGACGAGAGCATCATTTGATATGATGATTTCAAACAAAAACCTGTTCACAAGTGAAGTTCTAATTTTGGTGTTGAACTCTTTTTTGGCAGCTTCAACATAGTCGGTTCCATCTATTATGCTTCGTGCAGCCAGGTAGCCTGAAGTTATGGCGCTTCTTATCCCGAAGCCTGCGAGCACATCTTGAATTCCTGCTGCTTCACCTACAAACAGCTGACTGTTGGCTTTGAACATGTTGTGTGTGGAGAAGCTGCCTACCCCGCCAACGCCTCGGCAATTTCTTATTTCTATATTGTAAAGTCCGGAAAAGAATTTCTTTGTCTCTTCAAAGCATTCATTCACTTTGTTCAGTTTTCCAAACACAACAGCGCACATGCATCCGTAGCCGTCAGTCACGAGAAGGTACGAATACCCTTTATAAGCCGCTTTCTGGTTTATTATTACGGCTGCCATATCTTCCGTGCCAGTTTCAAAAACAATGCCCTTGTCAATTCCGGCGAGCTGATTCATTATAGGCCCTGTTGCCACTATATCCGCCTGCCCAGCAGGCAGGGACGAGTTGAACTTTATCCTCACCCCAGCCTCAATGGCCTGTTCCTTAAGCCCCTGGTCAAGGCTGCCGGCCATGTTTCCACGTTTGACAATATAGAAGATCGGTTCTTCAGAACTTATTCCTTTTGATTCTTTTCCGTTGCTCACCGTAATTTTCGTGAAGGGCTTGTTGTAGAAGTTGGCGTGTATAGACATTTGCTTCAAATCTTCCAGAACGTTTATTTCTTCTGACCAGTTTTCAAGCCCCTGCAAATCACCCCCAAACCTTTGACCACAATCCTTGTTTCGTTCGTATACCTCAACTTTATAACCTGCTTTTGCCAAGTTTATGGCTGCTGCCAAACCGGAAGGCCCCGCGCCTAGTATCCTGATTGGTTGTTCAATGGCCATTTCATTAAACATGGGCGCGTATTTTATCGCAACGCTTAAATAATTTGCTTTATGCCTTCCTGCCTTATGGAAATCATATTTTTGGGCACAAGCTCAATGGTGCCAACCAAAGAGAGAAACCAGTCGTCGGTGTTTATCAGCTACGGCTCTGAGGGTGTGCTTGTTGATTGCGGCGAGGGCACCCAGAGGCAGCTGAAGATTGCAGGAATACCGCTTACAAAAGTGACCAAGGTTCTGATAAGCCACTGGCACGGCGACCACGTCCTTGGCCTTCCCGGTCTTATTCAGACCCTTGGCAGCTCTGCCACATCACACCGCTTGCAGGTTTTTGGCCCAAAAGGGACAAAGGTGCAGTTTGAGCACATGAAAAAAGCGTTCTTTATGGAGACGGAAGGTAGGGGGCTCACGCTTGAGGTCAGCGACGTAGAAAAAGGCATTTTTTTTGAGAATAAGGGCTTTTATCTTGAAGCTGGCAGGCTTGATCATTCTGTCCCTTGCCTGGGCTATAGCATTGTGGAGAAGGACACTAGGCACATTAATACCGAAGCTGCCGGGAGTCTTGGGCTGCCTGAGGGGCCCATCTTGGGGCAACTGCAGGCAGGGCAGACAGCAACGTGGAAAGGAAAAACGATAAAGCCCGCTGACGTGACATACGTCAGAAAAGGGAAAAAAGTGACCGTGATAATGGACACTGAGCTTTGCAGCAGCGCGATTGAGCTGGCGGACGCAGCTGATTTGCTGATTTGCGAAGCGACTTATGCAAACGAATTGGAGGAAAAAGCTTCAGAATATAAGCATTTGACCGCCCAGCAGGCTGCATTGATAGCAAATAAAGCCGGAGCCAAAAAGCTGGCATTAACCCATTTTTCCCAAAGGTACAAAACAACCCAGCAAGTTGAAGAGGACGCAAGGACAACCTTTGATAACATTGTCTGCGCAAAGGACTTCATGAGGTTGAAAATATAAAAATTGGCAAATAAAAAAATGGACGCAAAGGCAAAGGGCAGCAATTCTGAGCGTGAGCTCATACACTTATTCTGGAGCAAAGGGTGGGCAAGTATACGCGCCGCAGGCTCTGGCTCATCCCATTACCCCAGCCCAGACATCCTTGCTTCAAACGCGGCAAGGACCCTTGCCATAGAATGCAAATCCTCGGGCGAGCTCAGCAGGCACTTGCAAAAAGGGCAGGTTGAGGATCTTGTGAAGTTCGCAAAGCTTTTCGGGGCAGAGCCTTGGATAGGAGCAAGGTTTAATGCTATGAAATGGGCTTTTTTTACCCCGGATGACCTGAAGAAGACCGGCTCGGGGTTTTCCGTATCGGTCAGGATGATAAGGGAAAAGGGACTTACCTTCGAGCAGCTTATTGGCGTGTTTTAGCTTGCTTGTGATTTTCTAAAACTTTTTATAGACAATTTAATTAAAATTGTCTAAGAAAACTTTGAACGGAAGTTAAATGCGCAGTCATTCAAAGTTTTCTATAGATTTTAAAGTGACTCGGTATGTTAAAATATGTTAAAGCCGAAACAGAATAAGTCGGAGGCCATCGACATAGCTTATTCCCTGAAAGCGTATGCGGGGGAAGATGCCGTGCCGGTAATTAAGGAATTGATAAAGAAAAAGGACTACTCTGAGTTTAAGCTGGCTGAAGCAATTAAAAAAGAGGTTAACGAAACCCGAAACCTTTTGTACAGGCTTAACAGCCTGAACCTTGCCTCTTTCACAAAAAAGAAAGACCATAAAGTTGGGTGGTATATTCATTATTGGACCTTTCACGAGGATAGGGTTGGCTCTTTTCTTTTAAATGAAAAAAGGGCAAGGATTGAAGTGCTGAAAGAGCTTATCCTGAAGGAAAACAAGGGAGATTCGTTCCTGTGCGGGAACTGCTGTGTTGATGTTGATTTTGATAAGGCTTTCGACTTTTCTTTTCGCTGCCTGGAGTGCGGGGGGCTTTTGACCCGGGAGAGCGGCGCTGGCGGTGATTCTGTCTTGAAGGCTGAACTGGCAAAGCTTGAGAAGGACTTGATGCTATTGGAACGAAGTGGGGAAGAGAAAAAAGCAGGGAAAAAGAAACAAAGTGATATTAAGGTGTTGTGTTTTTAGCGCCTTCTTCTGAGCGACTTCTCTATCTTCTGCTCCTCACGCTCAATCTTTATTTCCTCAAGCGCCACCCTTTTTGTGATTGCAAAAAGGTTTTCATCAATCCTTGCTATCCTCCTCTCCATCAGGACAAGGATTCTTAATGAATAGACAATGGCGGCAAGCGTTCCTATTATGACGGCAAGAATTACAACCTGGATGTTTCCCTCTGGCATTCCATGCACCTCTTTTGTGATTTTATTGGTTTTTGTATAGTTGTGAAACTGATTTAAAAAGGTTTTGTTTTGGGGCATGATTTGCTGCTTAAGCCTGCTTCATCGCTGCCCAGGCAGCCTCGAACATCTTTTCAAATGTGGCGGCAAAGAATTTTGACCTTACCCAGATGCCAACATCTGCTGCCGGGTTTGTTATTTCATCGTCAAGTGGCATCAAAACAACTTCCTTGCCATCAACAACACAAAACCTTGCGGGTGTGCTCGTGTGCCTGAGTTCGGCAAGGCTTGCAAGCTCCTCAAGCTGCGGCCTTACCTCGTTCGTGATGTGGGCGGCAATCCTGATCTTCAGTTTTTTTTCCTTTGCTTTCTTAAGCGCACTTTTCAGCACATCCTTTTTCCTCATCAAGCCGGAGGTTGTGGTGGTGATTATGACGCTTTTCTCTGCATTCTTTATGATTCTCTCCAAAACATGGTAAAGGTTTTTCCTGCCTTTTATGCTTGCAGTTAGGTCAAGGGGGTCTATGTCCCGTATGCCGCTTTTATAGATAATTTTTAACTCATCAATAAGCGGGCTCTGTTCAACTTTGTTAAGAAAGTCTTCCTGAAGCTTTACATCCTCAATAAGCTTTTTCCTTACTTTGTCAATAACATGCTCGGGCTGCACAGCAATGTATTTTATTGGCTTCCCAATCTTCATTATAATAAACCCTTTCTTCTCAAGGCTTTCGAGAACATCATAACTCCTGCTTCTGGGAACACCCGCGACGTCAGACAACTCCCCAGCCGCGGCAACGCCCTTCGTAAGAAGCGCAAGCCAAAGCTTGGATTCGTAGCTGTTAAGGCCTATATCTTTCAGCTGATTAATTAATTCCTTCTGCATCAACATGGGGTTTGGGAAAGGACCGCACTATTTAAACCTTTCTGTTTTTTATTATTTAAAAGTAACAAAAATACAAGCAACCCAACCTCACACCCCACGGTTTCTGGTGGAAACACCCGGAATCCACAACAACAACACCCAAAGCCAACGAATAATTCAATATAGAAGAATATTCGGTTTGTTGTTTTTCCCGTCACACAATCAAAACATCCAGTTCAATCATATTGATTCTGGTTCCGTAATGTTTATTAATACAACCACTGCAAGTTTCCATAAGAAGTAATGGGGTGGATGTTTTGAAAGGAAAAAATCTCACGCATTTTTTTGAAACATACCTTAATAAAGAGTCTGTTTTTGCAAATAAAAATACGCTCCAAGGGGGTTATATCCCCTCAGAACTTGTTCATAGGGATGAGCAGATCAGACAGGTTGCTTCAATCATTGCACCAGCTTTGCGTCTGGAAAGACCGTCCAACCTTTTTATTTACGGAAAAACTGGCACAGGGAAGACGATTACGGCGCGCCACACCACAGACAACCTGATTGCGATAGCAAAAAAGCAGTCCATCCCGGTGCAAAGGCTGTACATCAACTGCAAGCTGAAGAGCGTTGCTGATACGGAATACCGGCTCATTTCAAGCCTCGCCCGGGAGTTTGGCAAACCGCTCCCATCAACAGGCCTCCCAACTGACGACGTTTACAAGGCGTTTTTTTCTGCTGTTGACTCCACAAGGCAGCTCGTTATACTTGTTCTTGATGAGGTTGATCAGCTTGCCAAAAAAGCAGGGGATGGGGTGTTGTATAACCTTACGAGGATAAATGAGGAGTTGCACCATGCCCAAATCTCACTTATAGGTATTTCAAATGACCTTATGTTTGTTGATAACCTTGACCCCAGGGTTAAGTCCTCTCTCTCAGAGGAAGAGCTGCTATTCCCGCCATATAATGCGCTGCAGCTGCAGGATATCCTTGCCGGCCGCTCTGCTCTGGCATTTAAGGCCGGGGCGCTTGAATCGGGGGTTATTGAAAAATGCGCGGCATACGCTGCAAGAGAGCATGGTGACGCTAGGCGGGCTCTTGAGTTGTTGAGGGTTGCAGGGGAGCTGTCTGACAGGAAAGGCTCTGCGAAGGTCAGCATTGCCGATGTTGATGATGCAGAAGAAAAGATTGAAAGAGACAAGGTAGTAGACATTGTCGCAACCCAACCCAGGCAGGCGCAGGTGGTTTTGCACGCAATCCTTGAAATTGGCAGGGGTTCGCCAAAATTTATTTTTACTGGTGAAGTTTATGAGCTTTACAAAAAGTGCTGTGTGGAAATAGGCCTTAGGCCCCTTACTCAAAGAAGAGTATCTGATATTTTGTCAGAGCTTGACATGCTTGGCATGATTACGGCCCGGGTTATTTCTAAAGGTCGTTACGGGAGGACAAGGGAAATTATGCTTGCTCCTCAGGCAGCCACGCCGGCTGTTAAGCGCATCCTGGCAGAGGCAGTTGGCTTATAGCCTTATTGTATTTTGATTGGGTGGGTCTGGTGGAAGAGGGTTTGTCTGGGCAGGGTCCTGAGGAGGCAGTATGGAAAAAGAGGAGTGTGAGGGAGTTTTTAAAACGAAAAATGCTTGTCAGCCCGGAGTTCCTTGGTTCGGTCAAGGAAATAAGTTCTGAAGAGTTCAGGAGGATCACAGAGAGTAATTCCGAAAGCGCCCAAAGCGTCCTTGTTATTGACAAAAAGGTCGATGAACTGCTTAAAAGAAATGAGCCGGGCATTAACTGGCTCGAGCTTGAGAAGTCTAAAGTTATGTCCGAGAAAAGGCGCAAGTTGGAAGCTTACGGCACGTTCCTTGACACCTTGCTTTCCCCTCCTGCGGGCCCGAGCCTTCCACACACAGCCACTACACACCCCCCTCCTTCCTTGGCCACTCCAGAGGTTTCAGGCACCCCCAGAGTTAAGGTTGTGTTTTCTTACTCTGCCAATCCAGTCAAGCGTGAAATGGGTGACTTCGTCAGTTATTATCTTGCCCGCTACAAGGCCGCCCAGGGCATTCTTATGCAGCATTCGGGGCTTTCTTCCCTTGTTCAAATCAGCAGGCTGAGGTCGTGGTCCGCCAGCAATTCCGGCTCTGAGCAGGTTTCAGTAATAGGAATGGTTGTCGATAGGCAGCAGACGAAGCAAGGGCACCTTGCGGTTTCTGTTGAAGACCCGACAGGCACCATTGATGTTATCATAAATAAAACGCGGAAGGAGCTTTTCGAGACAGCATCAAACCTTGTGTTTGATGAGGTTGTTGCCATTTCAGGCACCTTAAGAAGCGGCACGCTCTTTGCGGCAAACATTGTTTTGCCTGATGTTCCTGCGAGGGAGCCAAAGTATTCGCCAACCGAAGGCTACGCGGTTTTTATGTCAGACCTCCATTTTGGCTCTGCCCAGTTCCTTGAAGCGGATTTCAGGAAATTCCTTAAGTGGATAAATGGCGGCCTCGGCAACCCTTCGCAGAGGGAAATCGCGGGCAAGGTGAAGTATGTTCTGATCGCTGGCGATGTTGTCGATGGCGTGGGGGTTTATCAGGACCAATATGACGAGCTTTCAGTAAAGGATGTTCGTGACCAGTACAAGATGTGTGCTGAGTTTTTGTCCGAAATCCCGCAAAACATTAAAATTATACTTTCCCCGGGCAATCACGATGCTGTGCGCGCCGCCGAGCCCCAGGACGCGTTTTCGGGCGACTTTGCCGCTCCCCTTTTGAAGCTCCCTAACGTGGTTTGCGTCTCAAATCCTGCTGTTGTGAACATAGATGCTTCTGAGGGCTTTCCCGGGTTTGACGTTTTGCTTTACCACGGCTACAGCTTTGATTACTACGTCGCGAACGTTGATTCAATCCGCCAGCAGGGGGGGTATGAGCGCGCAGATCTGATTATGAGGTTTCTTCTGCAGCGCAGGCATCTTGCGCCCGCCCACACCTCCACGTTAATACTGCCTGACCGGTCTTCCGACCCTCTATTCATAAACATTGTTCCGGACATTTTTGCGACAGGCCACATTCACCGCACATCAGTCTCGGATTACAAGGGAATAACCTTGATTAACAGCTCCTGCTGGCAGGGCAAGACGAAGTTTCAGGAGCGGCTGGGCCACAGCCCGCAGCCTTCAAGGCTCCCGGTTTTTAACCTTAAGACCCGTGCAGCCAAAATAATAAATTTCGGAAAATAGCCGGAATGGCGGCCAAACAGCAAGGCAACAATGGAAAAATCAGGAATCAGGAATGAAGCCCAACATTAAAAATGAAGCGAGCCCCGAAATGGAAGCGTATTTCGGCGAGCTTGATGGAAAGTTGAAACTATGCTACGCCTCTGCTCAGCTGGCGAGGCTGAAAGGCCACGACCCTGAGCCTTTTGTGGACATTCCTCTCGCAAAAAATCTTGCGGAGAGGGTTGAGGGGCTGGTTTCGGCTGTAGCGCCCCAGCTTCTTGGCAGCGGGGTGGCGGCGAGGATACAGGAGCTTGAAGGCAAGTATGGCGCGCTCGCCTGGGAAGTCGCCCTTATTATTGCTGAAGAAGTTGCCAGTGAGAAGTTCTGCAAGTTTAAGGATTGGCGTGAGGCGCTGGAAATGGGGATCAGAACAGGCTTTGCCTACCACACAACAGGCGTTGTCTCAGCTCCACTGGAGGGTTTCATCGAACTGAAGATTAAGAAGAGGAAGGACGGCAAGGATTACTTGGCTGCTCTTTTTGCAGGCCCTATTCGCGGGGCTGGGGGGACGGCAGCGGCATTTTGCCTCGTAATCGCGGATTACTTGCGGAAGAAAGCAGGGTTTGATGTTTATGACCCCGATGAGCAGGAAGTCAAGCGCTTTGTTGCAGAGCTGGATGATTACCACGAGCGTGTTACAAATCTTCAGTATAAGCCCGGCGAGGAGGAAATCTCTTTTCTGGTTAGGAATTGCCCTATTGAGGTTGACGGTGACCCTACAGAGCGGTTTGAAGTGAGCAACTACAAGGACCTGCCAAGGGTTGGCACAAACAGGATTCGTGGCGGGATGTGCCTTGTTGTTTCAATGCTTGCCTTCAAGGCTCCAAAGTTGTGGAAGGAAATGAAAAGGCTCCAGGAGCAGTTTTCAATTGACTGGTCCTTCCTTGAGAAATTCATGGCAATCCAGAAAAAGAAAAAAAGCATGGGCAGAGGGAAAAGCACAGAGTCAAAAAAGCTGGAGCCGGATTTCACGTTTATCTCAGACCTTGTTGCCGGAAGGCCTGTTATCACACACCCTCTCAGGCATGGAGGGCTTCGTCTCAGGTATGGGAAAACAAGGGCCAGCGGCTATTCAGCTGCGGCTCTAAGCCCTGCAACTATGGTTGTGCTTGACAGGTTTATTGCAACGGGAACCCAGCTTAAACTTGAAAGGCCAGGCAAGGCAGCGTCAATCACACCATGCGATTCTATTGATGGGCCGGTTGTCAGGCTTTTGGATGGCTCTGTTTTAAGGATGGGGGATGATGTTGTTGCCAGGCAGCATGCAGCTTCTGTCGCAGAAGTGCTGTATCTTGGGGACATCTTGGTATCATACGGAGATTTTTATGACAGGGTTCATGTGCTTGTGCCTCCCGGCTATTGTGAAGAGTGGTTTGCTGAAGAGGTAAAGAAGAAAGCTTCAGAAAAATTTGGCGAATTCTCATTTGCCATTCTGTCAAAAGCTCTTTCTGTGCCGGAAGGGGAGTTGCGTGCAGTTCTCTCTAATCCATTTCAAAGGCCTTCTGCAGAACTTGCACTTGCACTTTGCGAGTCACTTGCGGTGCCGGTTCACCCCTTTTTTACATACTTTTGGTCAGCAGTAAGCCCTGAGCAACTGGTTTCCCTTATTTCCCTGTTGCTGAATGCCAGGCTGGTTGTTGATGGCAAGAAGGCAAAGCTGGTTGTTCCTGTAGGCCTATCACAGCAGCATAAAGATGGAAAAAGGGCCCTGGAGCTGATAGGGCTTCCGCACTTGTTTGTTAATGGTGAATTTGTTGTTATTGAGCACCAGGAAGCTCTCTCTTTTTTGGTGTCGCTCGGCATCAATATCAGAGCAGTTCTTTCCTCTGAAGAAACGAGCAAGTCGTTTTCAGAACTTATAAAGGAAAAACTCGAAGTGGTTGAAGCAGCATTAGTTCAGTTGCCAAGCAACCCGTCACAGCCTCCTGGTCAGCAATTGCAGAATGGCTTAGAGCTTGTTAGGCTTATCTCGCTCTTTCCGATAAGGGACAAGGCAGGCACATTTATCGGTGCGAGGATGGGCAGGCCTGAAAAGGCGAAGATGCGCCGCCTGACGGGCAGCCCGCAGGTGCTTTTTCCCGTAGGTGATGAAGGCGGCAGGCTTCGTTCTTTCCAGGAAGCAATTTCACACGGAAAAGTGGTGTCTGATTTTCCAATCCATTACTGCCCAGAATGCAAAATCCAGAACATTTACCCTGTTTGCGGGACGTGCGGAGGCCGGGCGGTAAAGATGCTTTTCTGCGGCAAATGCGGTGTTGTCGAAAAATGCGTTCATGGCGCCGAAGCAAAGCCCTTTTCAACAAGGGCTTTGGAAATAGGCAGTGTTTTTGATTCTGCAATGAAAGCCCTTGGTGAAAAAACAGCCCCCGACCTGATTAAAGGTGTTCGCGGGACTTCCAACAGGGGGCACATCCCAGAAAACCTTGCGAAAGGCGTGCTTCGGGCAAAGCACGAGCTGTGCGTGAACAAAGACGGCACAGTTCGGTATGACATGAGTGAGCTTCCCCTGACACATTTCACCCCATCAGAAATCAGGACGCCTGTTAAAAAGCTTGTTGAGCTCGGCTACACGAAAGACGTGAATGGCGCCCCTCTCGTTGATGAGCATCAGCTGCTGGAGCTGAAGCCCCAGGACCTTGTCTTGCCTACAAACGTAGAGTCAAATGCCGAAAGCTCTTATGCTGTGCTGTTCCGGGTGGCAAAGTTTGTCGACGATTTGCTTGCTCGCTTTTACAAGCAGGAGCCGTTTTACTGCCTCAACTCAAAAGAGGACCTGGTTGGGCATCTTGTCCTCTGCATAGCACCGCACATCTCTGCAGCAATAGTGGGCAGGATTATCGGGTTTTCAAGCACGCAGGGCTTTTTTGCCCACCCGCTTTTTCACGCGGCAATGAGGAGGGACGCTGATGGCGATGAGGCGAGCGTAAGCCTTGTGCTTGATGCGCTTCTTAATTTTTCCAGGCAGTTCCTGCCAGACTCGAGAGGGGCCAAAACAATGGACAGCCCGCTTGTTCTCACCTCTAGGCTTATCCCGGCAGAGGTTGACGATATGGCGCACAGGTTTGATGTTGCTTGGTCTTACCCTCTTGAATTTTATGAAGCTGCTTTGCAGTGGAAGCAGCCTCAGGATGTAAAGGTTGAATTGCTTGGCTCCCGCATTGGCACCCCGGGGCAGTATGAGGGGATGGGCTTTACCCATAAGCTTTCAAGCATTAATGCCGGTGTCACTTGTTCCGCCTATAAAACCCTTCCTTCAATGGAAGAGAAGCTAAAGGGGCAGATGGTTCTTGCCGAAAGGATAAGGGCTGTTGACGCCCAGGACGTTGCGAGGCTTGTCATCGAGAAGCACCTCTTGAAGGATGTGAGGGGCAACCTCAGGAAGTTCTCAACCCAACAGTTTCGCTGCCTTAAGTGCAACACTAAGTTCCGCAGGCCTCCCCTTATTGGCAGCTGCAACGAGTGCGGCGGCAAGATTCTGTTTACAATATCTGAAGGCTCCATTATCAAGTATCTCGAGCCTGCCATAAGCCTTGCTGAGAAATACGCTGTTTCGCCCTATCTGCTTCAGGTACTTGACCTCACCAAGAAAAGGGTTGAGGCCGTATTCGGCAGGGAAAAGGAAAAGCAGGAAGGCCTTGGCAAGTGGTTTGGTTAATTGAAATAGTTTATAGACAACTTTGATTATCTATCCTCACTTGTCAAAGTTCTCTATACTCTGGGCAGAGGAGTTGGCACTCGTTCAGCCACTCTTTGCGTTGGTCTCCGACCCTCACTTCTGGTGCCTAAGCCCCCGCGGTTTGTCATGTAGAATTGGATTGCTGCGCGTGTGTCAAGTAATGTTCCCCCTGATATCTCGTCAAGCCAATTTATCGGAGACCCTGCAGGCATAGCATCTTGTTTTTGAGGCATGTGTTGTAGCTCCCCTAAAGCGTAGCCTGCCGTATCCATGTCCAACGGTTTTTTGAATCTAAATACCCCATCCCATACGTCACCAAGACAACTCAAATCAATCCCCTCATTCTTTGCGTACCACAAAACAGCCGGGCCTCCAACCGGTTCTGCTGTAACACGATTTCCTGACTTGGTATCGAATGTGGCCGGCCGGGGTGAAGGAACATAAAACTGGACTGCAATTAATCCCTTATCGTAAACCCAGTCGCTTGGCTTGTAAAAAACCGTGCCTGTGGCGCCGGTCTTAGCAGCCATTTCGGTTATGGCTCTGTTTTTTGCTGCAAGTTCACCAGCAAGTTTTTTTTGGAAATCCCGGCGGTCAGCAACAGAAGCAGCGTTAAAAGCTACCTGCAGCAACTTTGGGTCTCCGATCGGGGCCCAGTACTCTGAACTCCCGTCAAGCCTAGTCAGAAAACCATCCTGCCCAACGATAAGCATTTCAAGCGACAGGGGGCCTCCTGTGGCGGCACTACTTCTAATGACTGTAAGTTCTTGCATACAGGCCCTCTCATTCGAATCTGTATTTAAATCTTTCTATTTTCACCACTTGTCAGAAATAACAATTATGTGATAAGAATCTGCAAGTGCGGCACATCGGCAACCGTTTTCACATCGCTTTTTACAGCAAGCCCAAGAGCTACTGCAATGGCAACAGCATTTTTTCCAACAGCATGAATTGTGTATGCCTTCAGCATCAGCTCCCGTACATCAGCCTCGTCTTTCTCGTTCCCTCTGTAGAATTTTGAACTCGAATCGACCACGGCATCCTTGTCCTCAAGCCTTTTGCCGTGCACGCTGCTGTCGCAGACTGTGAGAATGAGCCTTCCTTCAGAACTGTGCTGTGCTACAACAAAGGAGTCCTGTGGCATTATAGCCTCAAATCCTTACCTTTACTGCGTGCCTTGCCCCGCAGGCTGAACATTTAATGAACGTCACGTTGTCCTCTTTCTCAAGCTTTGTATCTGGCCTTTTGCACTCGGGGCACGTTACAAAGTCCTTCAGGTATTGCTGTACCTTTTCGTTTATCCTTGATGCCGGGACCTTTGTGCCAAGAATCAGTGCTGTCTTTGACGTCTCCCCCGATGTTGCCAGTTCCTTTAGAAGATATTTAAGGAAATGCTCCAGCGGCCTGCCCATAATTCCGGCTATGCTGTGGAAGTTGCTGACCACAGTCCTGTTGCCCTGTATATGACCCAAAACCTTCGGAACCTCAAGCCTTTCAGTAGCTAGATTTTTCTGCGGCAAAAGCTCCTGCGCCCTTTTCAGCAAAGACTCGTAGTCGGTTGGCATATGGCCATAGAGAACCCGCAGCCTCTTTTAAAGCTTATCCTGCTTTTCCCGCGCTAAGGCCTATTCCAGTACCTTCAGCCTGCCTGGCAGCACCTCAAAAAGGTCGCCTGCCTTGGTCATCTCACTTATCAGAAGCTCTGCGTTGCCTCCGCTGAACTTTTCGGTGAACTTGATGGCAACAGCGCTTATGTCAGCTCCCCTCCCAGTGTCGAGCTCTTTTATTATGCGGTAAATCTCAATCTTTCCTTTGCTCACATAATCTATCCCATCCAAATCCCGGTCTTGCATGCCCTCTCGGTTTTTCCCGGCCGCCTTCACAACTGTTTTTTCATTACCTGCATAACTTTGCGCCTTCGCCTGCATCAGCAGTTCAAGCTTTCTTACCTCAGCCCACTTTACGTTATTCGCGGGCTTCAGCACTTCGGGAGCGATGTAAGTTTCCCCGCCGTAATGCCGTGGTCTGCCTATGATTGCCGTGAAATCGCCCACGGCCAGCTTTTTCAGCATGGCTTCATTGTCAAAGAATCTAAGTCTTATCTGCCCGGTCCCGTCATCAACAACCGCATCTTCCCAGCCTTCGCCCTCCTGAGACTCGTTCTTTGCAACCACGGTTGCAAGAATATTAACCCTTTTAATCTGCCTGTTGCCTGTGTTGAGCACTGTCGTGCCGTCTTCTGCCAACTCAAAAGCCCCTTGCAGAATTTCATTAATGCTGGCTTTTTGTGCAGCATCCCTTTTGAACTGTTTCTCCTGCAACATTTTACATTGTGCAACTTCCAGGCTCACATTCTGGAGAGGAAGCCGTATCTTGGCTCGTAAACATCTCCGGAGCGCTTGAGCTTCTCTATTATCTCATCAACCTCAGACTTGCTTAGCCCTTTCTCGGTAGCCAGCCTTGCGACGTCCTCTACCGGTATTGTCTTGCCAAGCTCCTGCTCGAGCTCCTCAAGTATTTGCTTGATTACAAATATTTTTTCCCTTTGCGATGCCGGTATGCCGGTCGCGATGCGGTCTATGTCGATTTGCCCGGTTTCCTTCTCCCTTCCTATCTGCATTAGGCAGAAGACCAGCAATTCAATGGCCCTCCTCGCATCCTCCCTTGTCACCTTTTCCGAGAGCCTT
>JACPBX010000010.1 GCA_016180085.1 Candidatus Woesearchaeota archaeon
GTGATTCCTGCTGCCAATGCTGTTGTTAAAGGCTTCACATTTATCACCTCACGGCTCAATATATCTAATTTTAGATATATCTAAAAGGATAAAGTATATAAATGTTTTGATTACAACAGTGCAACAATGGCTGCTCCTGACATAAAAATAAACAACCTGGTGAAGCTCAACGCGCTGCTGCTGCTGAGCAAGCGGAAAATCCACGGCTATGAGATAATAAAGGCGCTCCAGCACAACCTTGGCACGAGGATAAGCGCAAGCCAGGTTTACCCTTTCCTCGGAATCCTCAAAAGGAAAGGATACATCGACCATTCAAAAACGGACAAGAGAGACAAGAAGGAATACTCCCTGACAGCTGCAGGGAAGGAGTTCATGCGCCGCATAACCGCGCGCCTCGCATCCGTGATTGACCTGGCAATAATGTCAGCAATCAAAACCTGCGCCCACTGCAACTGCGAGGTCTACAAGGGCGGCTATGAGAAGCGCATCAGGGACAAACTGCTCTACTTCTGCTGCAGGAACTGCGCGAGGAGCTACAGGGGCTAGATAAAACTGGTGAGTGATGATTGAGCATAAGCGGTGTAGTTGCTCCGATTGAAGGGAGAGCACAGTGGGGGTCGAACACCGTAGCCGAAGGCGAGGAGCGGAGAAATGAAGTTGGGCGCCGTTTCACATCTGAAGGATTGTAGTGATAAACTTATATCCAAATTTAATCGCAAAATAAAGTAGTATTAATCCAGCGGCCAATGAGATATATTTGAAATTCTTTTGATTTATGAATCTTCTACCTCCATGAATTAAAGAAATTAGGAATATAAAGAAAATAATAACGCCAATTAAAATTCCTATACTTAGAAATAAACCTCTACTAAAAGAGGCAGAACTGGAAGCTAAATCGGCTCCCATTATTCCAGTCCATAATAATAAAATGGCTGGGTTGGAAATCGTTAATACAATTCCTGGAATGAAATGCTTTTTGCTTTCAACGTTTTCAGAGATGTCTAACTCTTTATTTTTGAAAAAATCTTTAATTGCACTATAGGAAAGATAGAATAGAACCATCACTCCAAAAAATAATAAGATTATATTAAAGATTTTTGATTGTGTTAAGAATGATAAACCGAACACAACAAGAAGAAGGTAAACTATTAATGCAATCATCACACCTAAGCAAAAAGAAGCGGAAGACTTCCAACCTTCTTTTAATCCTCTTCTAATTACTTCAATGTTTGTTGGGCCAAGGGGAGCTGTAATTGATAAACCAAGTAATACGCCTGATAGTATTGTATTCATCTATTATAGATTAAATTTGGAACTTAATAAAGATTACTGAAAGTTTAACTTTATAGGCGCCCAAATTTATTGCATTTAACTGTTCATATCCGCAAATCCGGCTTTTTGATGGTCTGAAAGACTGTGGAACGGCTAAATTCTGGGAATTGGAGGCGTAGGTTGCCTATGCTGCTGTGGCGTGCAAATCGGCAGTGGCCGATTGCACACAACATCGGCAACAGCCGATGCGTATAGGCGGCGTAACCGCCTATATTCCGCATAGCGGAATTGTGTCCAGTGGCTTCTTTGGGCGTTTTTGACCGCTGCCATGAGTAAAAGTGTGAAAGGTTTGCGGCTATTGCCGAAGGATTTACGGATTTTTGTGCCCACTGGACACTGGACAAGTGCGGGCAAGCTTTATAAGCAGAAACTGCTGTGCAAGCGCCATGGACCAAAACAAGGCACTGATAGCTTTTCAGGGCAAGAATATCAGGAGGACATGGTTCAATGATGAGTGGTGGTTTGTGGCAGCAGACATAATCTCAGCCCTGACAAACTCTACAGACCCCTCAGGCTATCTAAAAGATATGCGCAGAAGAGATGAGGGGTTCGCACAAGGGTGGGGGCAAATTGCCACCCCCCTTCCAATAGACACGTCCGGAGGGCAGCAAAAAATGAGCTGCGTTTCAACTAAGGGGGCTTTCAGGCTCATCCAATCAGTACCTTCACCAATGGCAGAGCCGTTCAAGCAATGGCTTGCACAGGTGGGATACGAAAGAGTGCAGGAAATAGAAAATCCTGAACTGGCCCAAAAGCGAATGAGGGGATTATACAAGGCAAAGGGCTATTCTGATGACTGGATAGAAAAGAGAGTTAGAGGCATTGCTATAAGAGATGAATTAACAGAGGAATGGAAGAAAAGGGGCGTTTTGGAAGAAAGAGATTATGCTATTCTCACAGCAGAAATATCAAAAGCCACATTTGGCATGACTCCGGAGGAATACAAAAGATTCAAGGGGCTGAAAAGAGAAAACCTGCGAGACCATATGAATGACTTAGAACTGATTTTTTCAATGTTGGGAGAAAGAGTGTCCACTGAAATCACAAGAAAAGAAGATGCACAAGGATATACTGAAGTGGAAGGTGCTGCTAAAAGAGGCGGAAGAGTGGCAGGAAATGCAAGAAAAGAAACTGAGCAGGAATTAGGCCGACCCGTTACATCAAGCGAAAACTATCTTTCAGAACCGGAAAAAAAGAAAAAGCTAGAAGATAAAAGCAAGAAATAAAGGAACCCTCCAACACGTTCGTTCCGTTCTAGTAAAATGCCCCCTATCAGTTGCTACCCACTAAAAATTATTGAACTTAACGTAGGCAGTTTCGAGAAGTTGTTGCCACTCTTAAAATTATGATAACGAGTAGCAAATACGCGTATTCACTAGTTAAGTTTAAATAGTTAAACAGTTTAACTGTTAAACTGGTGATGTGAAATGGAGGAAGAACTGGTTAAAATGTCGCCAAAGGGACAGCTTGTAGTGCCTAAGGAAATAAGGCTTAGTGAAAGGTTCAAGCCAACCGACAGGTTTGTGGCTTTTGGCGTCAAGGGCGGAGTGCTGTTCAAGAAGGTAGCCATACCTACCGTAAAGGCAGAATTTGAGTCTTTATCAAGAGAGATAGCCGAACAGTTTAAAGCCAGAAACGTCAAAGAAAAGGACGTTGAAGAGGCCATCAAATGGGCAAGGCAAAGACAACACTAGACACCAACATACTTATTTCTGCTTTTGGATGGAAAGGGAAGCCAATGCAAGTGCTTGCAATGGCAGTTGAGGGAAAATTTGAGCTTGTCACTTCTGATAAGCAGTTTAATGAGCTTGAACGCGTTCTTGACTATCCAAAATTCCGTTTTACAGAAAAGCAGAAAAAGAGGTTTAAAGCCTTGATTCTATCAGTAGCAACTCTAGTCAAGCCCAAAGAGAAAATTAATGCAATTAAGGAAGACCCGGATGACAATATGATTTTGGAGTGCGGCGTTGCAGGAAAGGTTGATTACATAGTCACAGGAGACCCTGATTTACTAAAATTGAAGGAATTCAGAGGCATCAAAATAAGGACGGCAAAGGAGTTTTTAAAAGAGGGCAGAAAGGACAATACAAAAGAACTTTTCCAGAGATTTCTCAACCGCCCAAGGGTTGATTTTGGCAAAGACTTTCTGAATGAAATAGACACGACAATGTGAAACGTGACACAGCATTTGACAAAGTGAAAGACATACAAAGAAGTGAAGGGATTCGCTGACGCTGCAAACGGCTAAAAACCGGCAGGCTCACTGCACAGTCCAGCCGCCGTCAGCAACAATCGTCGTTCCTGTAGTGAAGGGATTCGCTGACGCTGCAAACGGCTAAAAACCGGCAGGCTCACTGCACAGTCCAGCCGCCGTCAGCAACAATCGTCGTTCCTGTAACGAATGATGACTCGTCAGATGCAAGGTAAAGGGCAGCGTAGGCTATGTCTTCAGGCTCGCCCAGCCTGCCGATGACCGTTGCCTGGAGCATGCCCTGCATGGTTTTCTTGTCATTCAGGATTCCCTTTGTCATCCCGGTCTTTATTACTCCGGGGCAGATAGCGTTTACCCGTATCTTGTTTGGTGCAAAATCAAGCGCCATGGATTTTGTAAGCTCAATCAGGCCGCCTTTTGACGCGCAGTAGGCAGCAATCTTTGCAAAGGCAACGCAGCCTGCAATCGAGGCAGTGTTGATTATCGAGCCCCCGCCTGCCCTGGCCATTTCAGGGATGGCATACTTTGAGCACAGCCATGCGCCCTTCAGGTTAATGTCAATAACCCGGTTCCAGTCCTGCTCAGTGCACTCGACAGCATTGCCCCAGCGGACAATGCCTGCGTTGTTGTACAGGATATTCAGCTTGCCGAAGTTCTTGACAGCTGCGGCAACGATTGCCCTTGCATCAGAGTCTCTGGACACATCTGCCTTTACAAAAACAGACTTTCCTTTTGCCCTGGCAATCAGGCCAACAGTTCCCCTGCCGCCCTTTTCGTCATAGTCCGCAACAACGACCTTGGCGCCTTCCCTGGCAAAAAGAATTGCAGAAGCCCGCCCTATGCCGGAGCCTGCCCCTGTAACTATGGCAACTTTGCCTTTCAATCGATTAGCCATTGCAACCACCCCTTTATTCCTTGCAGCAGTCAATGATCTTCTTAAATATTTCTGCTATCCTGGAGAGCCCTGTCTTGCTTGCTTCCTTGCCAGATGAGCCTGTTTCGCTGCTTACACCGCTTATGCTGCTCTTGGCGTCTTTCCCGATGCTTTCCGGGCTGTTAACAGCCCAAAACAGGCTGTAAAGGTTGAAAGCCTCAATGAACATCTCCTCTGCTTCCTTCTTCCTGCCGTCATGCAGGTATTTTGTGCCCACTTCAGTCAGCCTCATGGTTGCAGCCAGCAGGTGCTTGCTGATGCACCAGTCCTCGCCCTTGTTGTCCCTTACTATCTTCTTCAGCAGCCTTTTCCTGAGCTCCCTGGTCTGCTCAAGCATAGGCAGGTATTGCCCGTTGTTTGTTTTCACAAAGCTGAACAGGAAGTGCTCTTCCAGGCTGATGAGGTTCATTATGCCTATGCTAAGGTCCTCGCCCAAGGACAGGTCCAGCTTGTTCCTGGCCTTAACCTCTTCAACCTGCTTAATGAAGTTTTCAACGTCTTTCATTTTGTCACAAAATAAAATACCGCGCCGGTTGCCGCCAGGCAAAGCAGCGTTACTATTATGCCCTGAAACGGCATAAGGCTCTTCCCGCCGCGAACCTTCCTTATCCACTTGTGCAGGGCAAACGCGCCAACAGTCACAGCTGTGCCTGCAAGCGTTCCCACGAGCAGCTTGTCAACGCCAAACAGGTGATATGCCGGATCGGGCGAGCCGAGAAGCTTCGCCAGGTAAAGCGTCAGGAGAGTAAGGCCCAAAGATGCTATGATAAAAATCGTTGACTGGTATGGCATTAGCTCCCTGCCACTCCTTTTCTTTTTCAGCCATGTGCCAAACCAAAGTGCAGTGGAAACGACAAACCCGCCAATAAAAGTCCCTGTAACGGCATCATCAACGCCAAGAAACCTTGTTGCCGCAACCCCTCCGGCGGTTGCTGCAGCGCACAGAGGGCAGTGCGCCATCACAGGCTTTGCCATTGCCAAAGCAGATGCAGCTGACGCAGCCACTCCAGCAGCAAATTTCAACGCAACGCCCCTGGCTCCCCTGAATGGTCCCATTTGCAAAACCCTGTGCCTTATGCTGCTTATGCTGGCGGCATCGGAGGATTCATGTCCATGCCTCTCTGCGAAGGCGCAATGCTGTTGTATTTTGTGTCAATAAGGTCCCTGACCTGCTTCAGAGTGTAGCCCTTGTTCAGCATGTCATCAGCCATGACCGCCAGGTCAACGCAGTATGGGCAGTCAATTGCAGCGTGGTCCTCCCAGTCGCCGCCTGTCTGGACAAAGCAGTCATACAGGTTATTCATCTTGGGAATGGTCTTGCCCCTGTGGCTCATGGCATGCATCCCGCAGCCGCAATGGCACGTAAGAAACTTGAACTCATCTTTCCTGGCTACTGCAACCTCGTAGGCCTTCATCGTCTTGGCGTTTCTCGTGGCAAAAGCCGGCAGGTCAAGGCTTGCAGTCACCGCGCCTGTGGCTCCCGCAGCTCCTGTATCTTCAGTCACAGATGCAGCACCCCGGGCTGCGGGGCTGTGGTCGCTGCTGTCGCCTTCGCCGGAATATAGCTTCATCATAGGCGCGCCAATGCTTAAAACAAGCAACGCAATAATCATGACAGAAACCCACTTTGAAATTGCCATTTTTCCCTCACCCTCGCTGTCGCCAGCTTTGTTTGTCAGCTTTCCGCTAGCTTTTCAGTCTGTGTAAAGCTTTTAGTATATAAAGTTTTCGTTATATCACAATTTAGATATGTACTCCAGAAGTCTAAGTTGAAGCGCTAATTCATTTTCTCTGAAATTTATCGCGAAGAAACAGTGCTATTGCTGCCAGAACCAAAACGCCGCCAATTGCCCAAAACAGCTTTGAAAACTGCAAAGAAGTACGGCACATCATGCTGAAAAAACTTGATTTCCTGCAGAGGGAGTTAAAAGGTGGCATCTGCCATTTCCAGATTGACGTGACCGGCTTGTGCGAGAAATGCAGGAAATAATGGTGGCAAAGCTTTAAATTCGCCTGTTGATTCCTTTCAGGGATGGCATCGATTGACGACATTGTGGCTGCAATAAATGCCACGCTCTCAGAGGCGGAGCTTAAACAAATACGCCATGGATGGATAGTCCGAGGCAGGGACAATGGATATCTTAGGCTAGAGCTGGCGCATTCCATAGTTAATGCGTTAGAGAAAATTGACGACCAAACGCTTGAAGGTGAAGCAAAGGAGTTTTACGCATGGGCTGTTTTTGTAGCAGAAATCATACAAGCTCCAATGCTGAAATTCGAGATTGCTGCGATACCTCACTTAGTTGGCAAAGACAGCAGGAAAGAAGCCGCGGCGGCTTCCAGGCTATATCTTAAAGGCTTGGATCTTATGAGCGTTTTTGAGAGCGATCCCAGGACTCTGGCAGGCTCCGGTTCCGTAGGCGTCACTAATGATGAAACGGGAAAGTATAATATGCTTAACAGGGCTGGAGAAGTCATTATACAGGCTTACCAGTCGCTATGGGCCAAAGTAGTTGATGCCAAAGGAGAATAAAAAGAAAGAAAAAACTCACTTCTTCTTTTTGCTGCCCTTCTTCTCCTTCATGTCATCGCTGCATCCGCACGTTCCGCACATGGCAGTCACCTCACATTAAATACAATTTACAATTGCAAATGGCTTGTTCTTTAAATATTTTCCCTTAATGACTTTTTGCAAAATCTGTTATGGAACCAAGCTCAGTCTGAATATCGGTGTCTGCGCTTCCATAACTGATTAATATTTTATCCAAGTCGTTAAAAACGTGATCTCCAAAGCCGTTATTTTGCACGCCGTTGACGTAAAACCTAAGCTTTTTGCCTTCCGAATTACAAAACTGCCGATTATTTGGGAACTTAAGGCACGCCTCGTTGAAATCACCGCCTATGCTCCTGAAAAACAGCCACAAAGGCACACCAGTAGCGTGCATATGAATGACATCGCCTGTCATTTCAGGAGGCTGCGCGCCTTTATCAACGTGAATAAAGCTGCTGGTTGCATTGGCGTCCATCTTTGACATGTCCATCGCAAAAGGCTCAAAATCAAAAGCTACGCCGTCCATGTAGACCTTCCAATCAGCATGTATGTGCTGCGAACCCAACACGCCAATGGTTGATTTAGTGTCCATGTTGCACTGAAGCTGGCCAGAGCTTATGCACATCTCAACAGGCATGCCGCATGCGTCGCATTTGCCATCGTTGTCCTTATCCATGAATTCCTTTGCCAATGCAACGTCAAAGCCTGTTAAGGACATACGGCTTAAACGGCTGCCCATTTTATTCGAGTCAACCTCACTTGGCTTACTTGTTGCTTCGCCACCAGCTTCTTTTTGAAAATTGACAAACGAGGAAATGCTAAAAATCAAAGTGACTAAGACTATAGCTAAAGTTCCATATACTAAATAATCCTCCTTAACTTTCACTTTCATTTTTCCCACTTCATTTAGCCTTTGCCACTCCCGCTTTTGTTTTTACAGCTATCTTATCCTTGATTAATAATATAACACTCAACGCCACTAGCGCTCCACCTGCTGTCCAAAAAATCAAGTTAAACTGCTGTGCAGCCTGGAAAGGAGTGCCGGCAACTATAAGCCCCGCGTTTAGCATCAAGGCCTTGCCAGAGAGGCAGCCCATTTTCCTCAGCTTGAGCAGCAGCAGAATGCCGAAGAGTATCACCGCAGCGGTCCAGAACGGCACTGCCACTTTCTGAAGAAAGAGAAGGGGCATTCCAACAACTGTAACCCCAATCAGCGCAAGCAGGGCAATTGCGGCAGTGCAGACGTTGTGGCAGACTGTCCATGAGCTGAAGATGCCCATCAGGCCGCTTGCGCTGCTGGTTGCGCTCAGGATTTTTTCCTTCAACCCCGTAGCTGCTGGCGCTGCAGTCGGCTTTGCTGTTGCTTTGCCCTTTGCAGTTTTGGCCTTTACTGCCTTATTTGCCATGCTTTCTCCTCGCAGCAGTGTGGCTTTGGCCTTTTGCACCCTTCCACATCTTCAGAAGCCAGAAATATACCAGCCCTACAAGGCCGAGCAGCAGTATTACGTACAAAATATTTGTCAAAGTCCAGTAGCCGCTGCCAATGCTGCTGTAGCCGGAACTTCCCATCATTCCCTGCGTGTTTTGCCCGAAGCCCATTCCCTGCATCATCCTCATCATGGGCATCATCCTGCCTGCTACTGTGCCCGCCCCCATTATTCCGCCGCTGCCAATTGCCGTGCCTACGCCTGTGCCTGTGTCGCAGTACATCGCCTGTGCAAGGTTGATATGGAACTGGTCATGGTAAGGTGTGCCTTCCTCAATTCCCATCATCCTGTGCATCACATCATGCGCATCGCCAGGATGCATCTGCTCCATCAGGTATTCGCCAATCGCTTCAAGCTGCTCGTTGCCAAGCTCGTCACAGCTTACGCCGCTGTCAAAAAGCTCCTTGCCTATGGCAATCTCGCTTTCTTCGCTTCCGCCTTCATGCGCAATTGCGGCAGCCGCCATCACCAAAAATGCAACTGCAAAAAATACGATAAATATGCCAGAACAATTTGCTTTTTTCATTGTTTCACCCTCAAAGTTTTATCCAAGCTAACATCCAAACTCCCCGCTAATCGGGCAAACGGATGAAGCGTTAGCCTTCAATTTCGGAGTTCCAGGCTCTTTGCCTTTGCTTATGTAATCCTCAGCAATAGTGGTGTTCCACTCGTGCTCGTGGTTCCACAGGTTCCAGAAGTGGCGCCATTCGTTCCAGCCAATTCCGAGATGCTTCACATAGATGCCGTTTTCAGCAAGCATCTTCCCAATCTTCCTGCCCGTCATGCAGGGCATGCTGTAGCAGTAAACTATGATGTCCTTGTCCTTAGGCAACGCTGCAAACGCGGAAACTATCCTGTCAACGTCGCCGTAGGCTGCTGTGTTGCGGTCGCTGTATGCCGGAATGTTCACGGCGCCAACTATGTGCTCAGCCTCATATTCCTCTGCGCTGCGCAGGTCAACAAGGACATAGTCATCAACGCCCTTGTCCATCTTGCCCTTCAGGCTGTGAGGGCTGACGTGGACTGCGTTCTCTGCCAGATAAAAGCCCTTAATAAGCTCATCCTCGCTTGGTTCGGCCGGGCTTTGCACATTTAAGACCACAACTGCGGCTATTGCCCCGGATACTGCGCCTAATATTAGAGCCAGCATAAGCGTAACAGCTGCCGGTTTCATCATTGTGCCTCGCCTTGCGCCTCGTCTACGCTTTGGGATGCGTGCAGCTCTACACTGAGCTTTATCGGATGCGTCAGGCAATAGATGCCAGGGCACCTGCCAAGTGCAGCCTGTTCGATTTCCTTTATTTTATTTTTATCTGCGCCGCACTCCACTTCAACTGTTAACTTGGCAGATTCAACAATAGGCTCTTCGCCTAGCCCTAATGGCTTGCTCAAATTTACCTTATTTTCCGCAGCTACTTTTAGCTTGTTGAGAGGCACACCTTGCTCGGTAGCGATGTTTGCGAATGTCTGTGCAAAGCATGAGGCAAGCCCAAAGAGGCAGTATTGCACGGGATCTGGCTTAAGCGCGTGCCCACCCGTAAACGCCGGCCCGTCAGCCTCAACAAGTGTCTTGTGGTCTCCGTGCTGCAGCTCTGCACGAAACTGGGGTTTTCCGTTGCCAAAAACCCATTCGCCCTCGACCTTTTTTATTTTGACAGCCTTACTACTGTCTTTTTTCACTTCTTCAATAAAATCGGCTGCTTTCTCAACATCTATATTGTTCATGTTCACACAACACCTGTCGCTTGCTGCCTCTTGCCTATTATTCGCCAGATTGTTCGCCCGGTTCGTTCAGGCTGCACCCGCTTTTATCAGCAAGCTGCCCAAAGGTCATTTCCCCTCCAACCCTGCTCTTGTCAGAAAATTCCCAGGTTGGGTAGCCCTTTATGCCTGCCTCGCTGCAAACCTGAGTCTGGCCTGCGCGGTTTGGAAGGGAGCATTCAACATAATTGACATATTTCCAGCTGCTGCCAAACATTTCCTCCTGGTTTTGGCAGTGCGGGCACCAGTAAGCGCCGTACATCTTCACGCCGTTTTCGGTAAGGCACTTTGCAAAATCGTCATACTTCCCAGGCTCTTCGGTTTTCCCGCTTTTCTGCGCGTTTATTGCCATAGCAGCAGCGAAAGCCAAAACAGCGATTATGGCAAGCAGAATCACCTGACTTTTCTTTTTCATGATTATGACCTTCCCCTTATCGGTTTTTAAACTCTCTTACCGCTTTGCTTCTGCCTTAAGCTGCCTTTTCACAAAATAAAGCAGCAGCGCAGCAAAGGCCAAGAGCACGGCTGCCGCAACAAAATTGAATTTTGCAGTGTTCTCAAGCACTGCATCGCTCAGCCTTTCGGTAAGGCCTGTTGTGCGGACCTGGTACTTGTGCGTTATGAACGCGAATATTGCAAGCGCTGCAAAGATTTCCACTACAGCGGCCAGTTTTCTGGCGTTGCTGCTTGCAATTAGCCTGGAAATAACAAACTTGTGCAAAACCAGCGTGGCTGCACCAAGCACAGCTAGCAGGAAAATCATGCCGAGCAAATCAGCAGCTGTTATTATTGTTGTGCCCCTGCTTATTATGAACAGCGCGCCGAGAAAAATCAGGAGCAGCCCCGAGATGATGTTAGTGCTTGCCAGCAGCAGCTTCTTTTTCCCTACGTTCAGGGTTATTGCAAACCCCCTGATAAGCCTGCTCTCGGCAAGGTTAAACCTATCATACGCGAACGATACCGCGAAGAGAGGGATTGCCAGGCCAAGCGCGTAAAAGAACAGCAGCAGAGCGGTATAGGCGTAGTTGTTGAAAACAGCAGCCATTGTGAAAATTCCTGCAATAACAGGGCCTATGCAGGCAGACCAGCCAATCGCGAACAACGCCCCGAATATGAAAGTGCCCGGGGCATCCTTCGGCAGCCTGCCCCTGAGGTGGATAAACGAGAACCCTTTCCCGAAGAACATCATCACGCCCAGGGCTATCAGGATTATCCCTGATGCCTGAACCAGGACTGCTATGTCCTGCTGGAACGTCACAAATGAAACCCTGCCGAGCGCGGTTAATGCGATGCCGAGGGCAATGAACGCCAGCGAAAACCCGCCGAAAAACTCAAGCGTCGTGAGGGTGATGTTCCTGCGGCTTTTCGCTGTGTAAGCGAGGAATGCAGGAAGCAGGGCAACTGTGCACGGCGCAAGGAAGCTGAGGATGCCGCCGAGGAAAGCGATTAGGAAAGTAACGTTCCTAAGCGTTGACTCGGCCGTAAAGCGGTTGTAGTCCTGAAGCTTCTGCAGGATGTTCAGCTGCTTCTCAATGCCGCTATCTTCGGCATTTTGAGCGGCAGCATAACTTGCAGCAAGCAGCAGGAAAAGCAATAATGATGCGATGATGCGCAAGGCCGCTGCCATTTTTACCCGAACACGATATTTATCTCATCGCCATCACGGGGCATGTAATGGTTAAACTCAGTGTTTTCAACGTCGTTGACGAACATCTTCACAGTGCCATCAGGGCCGTTGCAATAGTCAAGGATGCACTCGCTGCTGAACTTTTTCTTCCAGACATCACTGAAGAAGTAGCCGAGCTGCATGTTTTTAACCGTGGGAGCCTGAACCTCCCAGTGCAGGATGTTGTCAGTTGCATGCGTGTGGACAGGCTTATGAACAGAGCCTTCAAGCCCCAAATTCGTAGGGATGGTTACCGCCTTGCCTTTAATTAGTATAGTAACATGAGGGTGCCAGTGTATTGCTCCTTTCGGAATTTTCGCAGCAAAAGCCTTTTCATCAAAGCCATCGCTGCCGCCACCGTCGGGCGTTATTAACGGCTTGTCACCATTGCCGCCCTTTCCAGCGAAAACAAAATAGCCGCCAATAACAATTAAAGCTATAACAGCTGCAACGATAATTTTCTTGTTCAAGCCCTTTTTCTTCGGCGCTTCCTTTGGCTGCGCGGTGTGCTTTGCCTGCTTGTGCTGTTCCAGGCTTTCAGGGCTCTGGAATTCCTTATTGCAACCGCTGCAGAGATGTTTTTCCATGTTTAAGACCTATATTAACCCGTATCAAGACAATTCAAGGCAGCTACCCCGCCCTTTCCCTGCAGTAGCTGACAATCTTTTCCTTTGCTGAATCCAGATGCCTTGACGTGCCCTGAACAGCTGCCGCGAAACTGTCGGCTTTCATTTCATCCTCGCTTACCCTGCTGCTGTCAGGAAAATTTGCAAGCGCATAGAATGGCGAAAGCAGCCTTGCCACATAGCCCGATAGCTTGAGAACCGAAGCCCTGCCCTTTATGTGGGCAAGCTCATGAAGCACAATCGCCTCAATCTCCTTTTTCCAAAGAATGTCAAACAGGCCTGCAGAAAGGAAAATCCTTGGCGTGAACAGCGAAAAAGAGAAGGCAACAGGCGTTGCAGTGTTAAGGATGTACAGCTTTGGCTGCCTTATCGCCAGCCCGCCAGAGTGCCTTTGCACAAGCCTGTTCCAGTGGCTGCCTTGCAGGAGGGATGCCTTTCGGGACTGCCTTTTTACAAAGACAATCGGGGCAACCGCAAGGGCTATGACCATCGCAATGACTGCCGTGAGCCCAAGCATCGTCAGTATTGCCTTCGCCTGGTCACAGCCGGAAAAGTAGCTCTGGCACCCCCTGAAGAAGATGAAGAACAGGAACGGAAACACGAAGGCAAAAACGTGGATGTACAGAAGCGTAAGGCGCTTCTTCGTGTCAGCGGTTTTGAGCCTTCTCAGCATGACAAGCGCAGCAATCGCTATCGCAAACGACAGGATAACTATGCCCGATTTCAGAGGGCTCATGAAAAATGCCAGCGTACATTCAGTGCACATTCAGCCTGCCTCACTAAAAGCTAAACAACTGCCCCCTTTTAATTTTTGCCATTTTCCGGCTTTATCTGCCTTATTTTTTTCCCTTTACAAAACGCTCGTTAAAGTAGCTGATGGCAACATTGCCAAACTTCTCAATCAGCCTGTTAACAGTCTCATCAACGACAGACAGCTCAAACTGCTTCCTGTCCTTCTTCGGGAAGTAGACATACCTTAAGCCTCCCCTCGCTGTTTCAATCCTCCTGTCAACAACGCCTTTTTCGAAGAGCCTGTCAAGAATCACAGCTACGCTTGTCAGGGCAACCTTCCTGCCCTTCTTCAGCTTCTGGTAAATCTCCCTAACCCTCAGCGCCCTGTCAGGCCAAAGCACAACCAGCACATCGTTCTCAAGGGGGCTGAGCACTGAACTGAACATGCGCTTCATGCCAGAACCGGTTCTTTAGCAAGTATAAATATTTTTCTAATATTGTAAAGCTTTACAACAAAAGATTTAAATATGTGCTGTATTACAAAAGTTGCAAAGGTTGTTAAAGCTAAAATGGTTCTCAAAAAAGACAACAACGCCAAGCTTCTTGTTCTGGTTGCTGTAGCTGCAGTTGTGCTGCTGCTAAACCAGTGGCAGATAATGGCCATTTCCGACCTGACAGGAGGCAGCGGAGGGTCCTCAAAAGGGACAAAACTCAACGTCAAGCTGTCAGGCGATGTTGTGCAGGACGCAATAAAGGCAGTAGTCCCAACCGGCACTCCGCTGTATGGCGCAGAACTTGGCGTGAGCTTTGATGACCCAATAAACAGCCTGAACATACTTGCCAAGCTCGACAGGCAGGTGCCAACCAACACCCTGGCAGAAGCGGAAAAAGCAAGGTTCATCAATGTTGGAACAAGAATCAGCTGCGAGTTCTGCTGCGGCGCGCCATCCGTGGTTGACCAAAGTGGAAGAGACCTCTGCGGCTGCTCCCACGCTGCATCGTTCAAGGGCCTTTCAAAATACCTTATTAAAAACCATCCGGGCGAGTGGAGTGATGACGAGATACTGCTTGAGCTGACAAAGTGGAAGGCGTTATATTATCCCAAGAACATGGTCGAGAAGGCTGTAGCTGCACTGGAGAATGGCATGGAGCTCACGCCTGCAGTGCTTAACGACAGGGATTTGCTCAAGAAAATATCAGCAGGCGACACAACAAGCATCGGAGATCTCCCGTCAATGGTCGGCGGATGCTAAGTTAGAGTGTAGGTAAAAAATCATATTCGTTGTGGCTGCTGCGGCTGCAGCGGCGAAATGAAAGCGATCATGAATGAGGTGGTAAAGATGGTTGAAGCAAGCAAGATTTTGCCGGCAGTGCTGATTGCCTTAGTCCTGGTTTCTGCGGTGCAGGCGTTCCAGCTGAATTCCCTGAAGGAAAAGGTTGAGTCAGGCCAGTTTTCGGCTTCGGGAAGCTCAAAAGGGCCCGCCACCGGAGGCAGCACCGGCAGTGCAGTGGCTAGTTCTGGAAGCACAGGCGCAACCAGCAGCATCGCAGACCTTCCGCAAATGGTTGGCGGGTGCTGAAGGCAGAAATGGCTAAGAGGCTAAAAGGTGTTGGGAGGTTCCTGGAATGACAGAACAAAAAAAGGCCAATGAGCATCATGCCAAGCATCACGCAGGAGAGCATTCAGGCAAGCAGCAGCACCACCACGAAAAAGAACAAAAAGAAATTAGGATAACGCTTCCTGAAATCAAGGGCTTAAACCTGTCGGCAATTGCAACTGTCTCAGCTGTCGCCCTGCTCGTGATTGTCGTTTTCCAGGCATTCCAGGCCTTTACCCTTTCGCAAAAGCTTAATGCACTGGCGGCAGAAGCGCAGGAGCTTAACAGGCTGCCGGCAGTGCAGCTGACTGCGATTAGCGTGGAATCCTCAGTTGACTGCGAGCAGTGCACGCAGGTTGATGCCCTGATAAGCGAAGTGGAAAAGGCAAGAGCCAACATAACGGCATCAACAGTTCTAAAAGTCAATGATGCCAGATCGCAGGAGCTAATCGACAAATACGACATTGCACGCCTGCCTGCAGTAATAATAACAGGCGAGATTGACAAGGTAGCTATCACAGGCTTCACAAAAGTCAACGACGCACTTATATCGCAGACCCCGCCGCCTTACGTGATCCCAACAGGAAAAATCAGAGGGCTTGTGAGCCTGACATATGTGAATGTTTCCAGCTGCAGTGAGTGCCCTGACCTAATGGGTGTTGTGCAGCAGCTAAGGGCACAAATCAAAGTAGCAGACTTCAAGGCGGTTGACAAAGACAGCGAGGAAGGCAAAAAGCTTGTTGCGGAGTATGAAATGACAAGGCTGCCGGGAATCCTCCTTTCAAGCGACATCAACGAATACTCACTGGCAGACCAGCTTGCACAGGTTGGCACTGTTAAGAAGGACGGGTTCATAGCGCTGGGCTCAAATGCCCCGTACCTGAACGTTTCTACAGGAAAGATTACAGGCATTACGCAGCTCATACTGCTCAACGACAGCAGCTGCACTGGCTGCTATGATGTCACGATGCACGTTCCGATAGTGAGGAGATTCCAGGTAAACCCTGCAACAATAAAAGTGACTGATGCTGCAAGCGCGGAGGGCAAAGAGCTAATCTCCAAATACAAAATAACAGCTGTGCCAACCATCCTGGTAACGGGCGATGTTTCGCCCTACGAGCAGCTTCTTGGCATCTGGCCAACTGTTGGGACAACAGAAAAGGATGGCGCATTGGTCTTCAGGACCATGAGCGCAATCTCCGGAAGCCCCTATAAGGACCTGCAGACAGGAAAGTTAGAATCAAACCTGCCACAGCAAACACAGCAGCAGTAGCGTTTTAAAAGTGCGCCGGGAGCGGGAACTTCACTTGCCTAGGACAGGTTTTGAACCCGCATGACTATGGTGTACAGTCACTCGCTTAGGAGGCGAGCGCGCATACCAGCTTGCGCCTTCCCGGCACGCTAACTAAAGAATAAATCTTTTTCATATGCCTTTCGGCCATTTTTCCAAAAATCTTTCGATGTTCTCACTAAATATTTTGCCTTTGCTGCAAACGCTTCAAGTTTTAGGGAATTTTTTGAAAAGTTTTCAAGAACTCCGAAAATAATTTTTAACAATTTTAGTAAAGTTTATTAAGTAGTTAGCATCTTATCTGCTAAGACCGTGGTGTACAGGTAAGCGCATGCTATTTGCGCTATTTTTTCTTTTTTTATTCCTCAAACCTTCCCTTAACCTTGTACTTCTCAGAAGTCAGAATCTCATCAACCTGGCGGTCATAGCTTGTCAAAGAGGCATCTTTTGATGAGAACAGAAGCCTGTAAGCAACATAAGCAGCAGCCGCAGCAACTATCCACATTATAATTTTCTGGTCAAGCACAGCCATTTTCAGTCAATGCTTGGTATAATAGTTCAGCAGATATTTAAACCTTCGCTTTAGGCATCAGGCATCCAGCGAAAACTTTAACTACTGCAGCGGCCATTAGTGATGCTATGGCGAGAAGAAGGAAAAACCAGGCAGATGCAACCAAGAACCGCAGGCTTGACGAGTTCTTAAAAGCCCTGAAGATTGAAGGCGAAAAGAGGGACAAAATAGTAGCCTTTGTTGAAGACCTTACCTTCAAGCAGCTGAAGCAGCTCAGCACCGGCATAAAGGAGGAAGACGAGGGAAAGAAGAAGCTGCCAAAGCTAAGGCTCAGGATGCCGTGGCAAAAATAAGCCATCAGTCAAGCCAAGTCCCTATGTGTCTCATACATAAAGGCTGCGTGTGTGTTGTGCTTTTTTAGTTCCTTTGTTAACAGCCTTGCAATGTCCTTAGACTGCATTTCCTTCTTCCTGTGAACGTGCTTGGTAACTGTTTTCGCGACTGCACCGGCAATTCGTTCGCATTCCCTCTCATTCATTAGGACAACGTAGCACGCGGCGTAGGCCGAGCCGTAAACCTTGCGCTCATCATAGCCCTCGCACAGGCCTGTAGCGCGCTTCACCACGCAGTGCACGCCCTCGCTGTGGCCGTGCTTCTGCTGTTTCTGCTTAACCTGCAATGATTTTAGCTCCCTCGCCCTGCTTTCTGCCCTGTAAACTGCCATTTTTACCATTCCAGTCACCCCAGGTTTACCGTGCCGTTGGCTATAAGCATGAGCAGCCAGCCCATCGCTACCAGAAGCAGGCCTATGAGCAGCCTAATTGCGCCCCTGCTTTCCTGCTTCCACTTCTTAACCTCGTGAAGCCTCTTCCCGGCTGCGACCATGATAAGTATTACGATTAGCGGCGCTACAAAGATAATGTTGTAAAGCACCAGCATAAGGAATGCTGAAAAGTCGAAGTATTGTGAAAGAAGCGTGATAATGGCAAGGTAGGGAGCGCCAGTGCATGGCAGCTCAACACCTGCCACAAACGCGCCAAGCAGCATAATGCCCGGAATAGTGACCTTTGACGCGTAGCCATGCAGCTTTTTGGCAAAAAGTGGCGGGATGGCAAGCGAAAACCATCTTCCATACCAGAAGTAGTCCTTTACCTCGAAAAGGCCTGCAATGATTATGATGGTGCCAACTGCAATGGCGATGTATTCGCTCAGATATAATGGCAACCCTGAAAGGAAGTACATCAGCCCAAGCCCTGCGAGCAGGTAAGTCACGAACACTGCAAAAATGTAAAGCCCTCCCAGAAGCAGCATCTTTTTCGTTGACTGGTGGGTTGCCAGCAGCACAGAGATCATCAGTATAAGGACACCTATGGCGCATGGATTAATTGAGTCAATAGCAGCAGCACCCGCTACTGTTACCAGGGTTGGAAGGTAAGCCTCAACTGCCATTCAGTGCACCCCTTTTGAGAGCAACCTCGTAGCTTTCGCACATCCGCTCAGTCTTATCTTTTGCTACAGGGTCAAACTCGAATACGATGCAGTCGCCAGGAGGAACATTGCCGAAAGGCGAGGGCGCATAGCCCTCGTAGCCTGAGCTGCCAAGCTTTTCTTGCACTATCCTTCCATCAACTGCCTTGTAAACAAACACCTGCAAAGTTCCAGGCATGCCAGCTTCGCCAGGGCAGCTGTCGCCATCCCTCATTGTGACAATGCCAGAATCGGTTGGCAGGCTAAACACTCCCGGATGCAAATCACCGCCCACGCTCCTGAAGAAGCTGCCAATGCTTACATCGCTGAAGTCAACAACCACGCCTTCGATGTGCATGCGGTTGTCGCCGTGCTCGTGCAGCACTGATGAGCCAACCCTGTTGGAAAGCCCTTCCGGGTCAACAAGCTCAAGATGTTCTCCGCAGCGCCAAACCTCAAAGTCAGCATGCCAGTGGACAGGGCCGGATGTTTTGGAAACAGCATTCAGGTAAATCGTGGAACCGGCAACATAAGCTGTAACAGCCACAACAACTACCACAATGGACCAGAAAAGCAGATGCGAAACCAGCGGGCTTGCCTTTTTGCTTTTCCTTTTGGCAAGCACAGAGACAGCAACCAAAATAGCAAGAGCCGCTGTTCCCAAAAAGACCGCGCGCAGCGAACCCTGCCTCATTGCCTCGTCCAGCATAATAACACTACTTACGCTGCTTTCTTTTTCGCCCAGTTCCATATCATGCTCATCGGCTTCGGTGCCGTGTGCATGCGCTGGCAGGGCAAACAGCATCAGAAAAACAAACAGGACTACAAGCGATAAGGCAGTAGCCGCAGATGCCAAAAGACCATTTCTCATCTTTGCCTTCTCAGCAAAACTCGCACACGTTTTTCTTCTGCACAGCCCTTTTGCCGCCCTTAACGTTGGCAGAAGTTTTTCTGGCTTTCACATCGCTCACCTCATTTTGCTCATTCTTAACTCGCAAACTATCAGTATACAATTCCGTATATTAAGTATATCAGTGGTATAAATAGTTTTTGGTCGGGGCTTGTGGTGAAAGGGGAATAAAGCTTAAATAGCAGCCATTCAGTATTTCGCAGGATGCTCAAGCACCTCATGGACAAGTGGGATTCCTACCTTTCAATACTGCTTGGCGTTTTTCTGGTCATTGCAGCAAAGACAGCCAATCTCAGCCCAAAGCTGATGCTGCTGTTCAAATACTACGTTTTCATCATGATAGCGGTTGTCATCTTCGATACGGTCAAGAACTTCGGGCAGCACGAAAGCGCAATGTGGAAAATGGCAGCAATACTCTCTAACGGCACTGTGCTCGTCAGCTGCGTAATCATACTGCAGAGGATGTTTAACGTTGCAACAGCAGTCAGCCTTTCAGCGGTTCCGCTCCTCTCCAAGCTGCTCTCGCTGCCAAACTTCATGCTTTTCCTGGGAATTTTCCTAATAATCGAGAACGCGCTGTGGGTTTATGTTTATGACCACTTCTGAGTATTACTATGAGGATGGTACGTAGCCGTTGTTGGCAGATGCAACTTGCTTAATTGCATGCCTTGTGCTTACCACGCAAGGCAGATCTTGAACCTTCATTCCGAGCTGCTTGACAACATCAGTATCCACGTAGCCACCAACCAGATAGTGCTTCACAATAAGTGCATCTGCCTGCCTTTCAGTCAGTTTAATGGCATCAAAATTGCCATCGTCTCTCTTATGCTTTGCCCACAAGTGAACAGGCTCGGGCAGAACTGTAAGATAGTCCCTCCTGGTTCTGGCATTCATAGGAGGAACTAGTATTGGTACGTCAATACTGAAATAGCAAAAGTCTCCTGACATGCCTACCTCATCAGTAACCCTTGCAGCGAATTCATTTTCAGGCCGCGTCAAATGAACATTTGCCAGGTCAAGAATAGCCTCAAATGAAGCTGTGCCAGTTTCAGGTATGAGACGCAGGTCATCTGGCCTCCTGAATTCATCAAACCTTACTTCACTATGATTTTTTAAGTGAGGTTTCCTTACTAAAGGAGGAAAATAATGCATAACAATGCGGCCAAGCCCGGGCACTGATACTTCTTCTGTAACGGTCATGCCGTACACAAACTTATTCATACTGTCTCTGACGTAAAGATGATGATATGTCCTTGAGCTGCCATCAAGAGAACCTGGAACTTTCCTAGTGCCTGAGCTATCTGCTGCCTGCAAAACCCTTTCTTCGGGAAAAGAAACACCTTGTTCACGGAAAACATCGTTCTGAAGATCGACGCCACTATTAACAGCATCAATCGCTTGCAAATCAAAGTAGCTCCCGTCTATTGCCTTGGCATGATTCACCCTGTTGACAATAAGCAGTTCCAGCCCGCCGCTGATAGGAATGATTTTATTCATTGTAACTACTTGTGAGTTGAGATTTGATATATAATCTTTTCGTTTTTACGCCTTTATTATCCCGTAACCGATCAATCTCCATCGGCTTCCCAGAAGCCTCGAGAGCGTGACCCTTGAGCCGGCTTCTGCGCACACCGGAAGCTTCAGCCTCAGCAGCACTGCGCCTTTCTTTAGTTCGGCAACAATGCCAACCGTGGCAGAGGAATTTACGTTAAGCATAAGCGTCTCGCCCTGTTTCATGGGCTCAACAACGAGCTCGTCCCTGGCGCCAACAACCCTTTCCAGCAGGTGAATCTCGGTTTTCAGCTCATGCCAGACCGGCGGGAGCTTGTCCGGAAGGCCAACCACTGTTCCTGCAAGGGTATCTGCCTTGACAACGCCAGGGTCAAGGGATGTCAGCATCCCGATAGAGCCGCCAGGAGAAACAGCCTTAACGCTGCTGCCTCCTGTTACAAGGCCGACAAGCTTTGTCTGTATTGGAGTCCACGAGGACTTTCCTGCCTTTTCAGTTCTTCTGCCAGGCCTTATCTCGATAACCTGGCCAACTGAAAATGCGCCCTGCTTTACTGTGCCTCCGAGAACGCCGCCCTGCAATTTTTCCGGAAGCGTGCCTGGCCTGTTGATATCGAAAGACCGCGCTACAAGCATCATGGGTTCGGCTTCCTTTTTCCGTTCAGGAGTTGGAATTGTTCTCTGTATTGCCTCTATCAACGCATCAATGTTTATGCGGCGCTGGGCTGATATGGGTACAACAGGCGCTGCCTCATAAGGGGTTCCCTTTACAAACGCCTTTATTTGGTTGCAGTTCTCAACAGCTTCCTCGCTGCTAACAAGGTCTATCTTGTTCTGCACAATCACAACGTTCCTGATGCCGACAATCTGCAGCGCCATTAAGTGCTCACGAGTCTGGGGCTGCGGGCATTTTTCATTTGCAGCAATGAGAAGGAGGGCTCCGTCCATTATGGCTGCCCCCGAAAGCATTGTCGCCATGAGGCTCTCGTGGCCTGGGGCATCAACAAAGCTCACTTTTCTTACGAGCGCGGTTTTTTCACCGCAACCGCTGTTGCCGCAAATATCCTTTGTTGTAAAGCAGGATGGCTCAGGGCACTTCGGGCACTTCCTGAATTCGGCATCGGCGTAGCCAAGCCGAATGGTAATGCCCCTTTTGATTTCCTCGCTGTGCGTGTCAGTCCATCTTCCTGTTATGGCTTCAACCAGTGTGGTCTTGCCGTGGTCGACATGGCCAACCATGCCTATGTTTATTTCAGGCTGGACAGCTTCCTTTTTCTTCCCGCTTTCAATCTCCTTATCTTCTTCCGCAGCTGCCGCAGAAACTGAAGAAACCGCAGCCGATTCCGCTTTACTGGCTTTTTTAGTTATTCAAACCACCAAGAACTTCGAAAACTTGGAAGGTATATAAAGTTAATTGACTCAGACTTAACCGTCGAGTGCTTACTGGAAGTGCACAATCAATACCCCTTGCCTTTATCAACAAGGTTTGGCATCGGCTTGTTTTCTAAGTAAGCCTTCAGGTTGCTGCAAAAAATATCAACAACCCTGTCCATGTAATGAGGGGTTAAGCCGGCGTTGTGGGGAGTGATTATGACATTTTCCATTTCCCACAGCGGGCTGCTTTCTGGAAGGGGCTCGGTTTCAAAAACATCCAGTGCTGCGCCAGCTATCTTTTGCTGCCGCAGTGCTGAAATCAAAGCTTTTTCATCAACCACACTGCCCCTTGCAATGTTAACGAAATATGCTGTCGGCTTCATCGCTGAGAACTGCGCAGTGCCGAACATGTGCCTGGTTTCGCTTGTGAATGGCACCGAAAGCACAACATAATCGGCAACTGAAAGGATTTTTTTCAACTCCCCGGCATCTGCTGCAGGATGAAGCTCATCAACCAAGCTGCTAACAGCATCTGCTGCAGCCTTATCCGCTGCCCTCTTTGTTGCAATAACTTTCATCCCCAGGCCTTTGCACAGTCTGGCTATGCCCCTGCCAACAGCACCCAACCCAACTATAAGCACAGTTTTCCCGTTTAGCTCGCCTACATTCAGGTCCTTTGCCCATTGCTTCTTCTCCTGGCTTTTGACAGCCGCAAGCAGCCTTCTCTCAAACATCAGCATATACCCGATTACCTGCTCTGCTATTGGTATGGCGTGAACACCGCTGGAGTCAGTCAGCGCAATTGGCTTGCCAACCAATGAGGGAATGATTTTTTCGTTGCCGGCAGCAATGGAGTGAATCCATTTCAGCTTCCGGGCAGAATTGAGCCATGCAGGGTCGTAATTGTAATTTCCGCACACAAGGATTTCAGTCTTGGGCAGCAGCAATAAAAGCTCATCCTCATCTTTTGCTACAGTAACTGATGCAGACGGAGAAGCTGTGGCAATGGGCATTATGTGCCTGTCCTCAAAACGAAACTTTTCGGCGGTAAAAATGACTATGTTCATTATGACTGAAAACAGCGTTAAGCAGTCGCCGCAACCGGCGCTTCTTCCTTCGGTGCAGAGACAGCAGCTTTCTTGGCACCGCCCTTGCTCTCGCTTTTCTTGGCAGCCCTGTCAGCCTTTGTGGCTTCTGCCTTCGCCCTCACGTTCGCAAAGACGTCATTCGTGCCTATCTTGACTGCCTTGAGGTTTATCTGCACAATCTTCGCATGGACCGTGTTGCCGCAGACTGTCTTGCGCTGGAGCATGCCCTTTTCGCCTTTCTTCACACCAACGCCGGAATAGGCAAGAATCTTTTTCCTGCCAACGCCAAGGACGTCCTTGCGCATCGGGAAACCGCAGAAGTCAGAGCCGCCAGTGATTTCAAGCTCATAACCCTGCATGTCAATTGTTTCGCCCTTGACAGTGTCGCCAATCTTCAGGCCGAGAAAAGACTTGGCAGCCGGCTCTTTAACCTCGCTCTGAACGCTGAGCCCTGTCTTCGGGTCTGAAATGACAACCTTGAACTCCACCATGAATTTTTGGATTGGCAGGATGTTTAAAAAGGTTGCGATTTTGCAGAATTCAGGGGAAGCATGCCAAATTCACCAGCAGCTGTTGCAAACCCTGCATCAGCTGAATTGCACATTCCGCTTGTGGCGGAATTGTGCCGCCGCATTAAAATTGCGCTGTTTAAACAACAAAAGTTAGGGTCATTTAGCCCGGTTGGCTTTTTTCTCAGATGATGTGTTAATCTTTAACGAATTTTATTTTCCAAGGACGTTTAGCCCATACCCATGCGAGCGGGAGCAACGCCCAAGAAACAGCAATCAAAACCAATGCGAATGCGATTAGCACAACGGGATTGTACAACAATGACAAATTAACTAACCCAACTAAAAAAGCGACAGCATTAACAAACAGCCAGGCCACAATCATAGCGAGCCACCAGATGATTGCAGCCTTCGCAAGCCTAATCCAAAAAGCAAGCAAAAATAAGAAGCGCCAATTAATCTGTGGATATTTAAAAAATTCCCAGCCTGCTAATCTTCTTTTCATGTCTAGACAACATGATCCTCAGCAGCTTCGCAATTTAAATATTGCGGTTGTTGTGGCTTACCAATTTAAGATTGGGGTCGAGAACAGTCAAGATATAGTTGAACATTTACGATTGCACACACGCTCATGGTTACGCTAAAGGGTGCGAAACTGTGGGACAGGGAACTGTTGTGTCATCAACATCCCAAAATTGCTGATTGAATCTGAGAGTATAAACACCTCAGAACGCTACAACGTCGTGCTCGAGGAAGTGACAAAGAGAAAGGCTAATAAGGCAGCTGTGGCGTCTGGCCCAGGGATGTCAGGACCATCATCACAAGCGACAGCACAATCAGGGCAACGTATGCCTTCATGCTCCAGAACAGCACCTTGCTCCCGTCCAGGCCCATGAAAGGAAGCATGTTGAACACCGCAAGCCAGGCGTTGATTGTGGCTCCATACGCAGCAATTGAAAGCAGAAGATGCGAAGGATAAAACGCTCCTGCAATAAGCTTAGTGCCGATAAAAATTGCAGCCAGGACTATGTTGGTCAGCGGCCCTGCTGCCGAAATCCTGCCGCTTCTTGCGGCGTTGACATTTCCCTGGATGAAAACGCCGCCCGGCGCTGCAAAGATAAAGCCGAAAAAGGACATAACGAATGCTATGAGCAGCATGAAGTCAAAAGCCCTGAACTCAGCCCTGCAGCCGTATTTCTGGGCGAAATACTTGTGCATAAGCTCGTGAAGGAGAAACCCGACCCCCACGGTTAAAGCCGAGATAGCGGCCGCAATGAAAAATTTAAGCGTTAAGCTGAAGCCACCGCTGTTCAAAATGGCAAAAGCAAGCGAGATAACGACCCAAGCTCTTAGCAGGTGCTGGATTTCAACATGCGAAAACCTCATGCGAAAAGGGTGCATTGCAGATGCAAAAGGAGCTACGTTTAAATTAGTTGCGGTAGAAAAGTTTATATATTAGTTATACATACTAGTGTGTATGTTAGTTGATGAACTTACTGCGATAAACAAGCGATTCGGAAATGGCAGATTGATTAATAAGTCAAGCCTTGAATTTGCGGAAAGCGCACTGAAGAAGACAAAGAACTGGCAGGAACAGGCCGCTTACATAATCAGGGCAATTGTAGCCGACCACCCCTTTGAAGATGGCAACAAGAGGACAGCGGCCGCTTACCTTTCGGCACTTTTGGAAGAGTATAAGATTCCATACGACCGGTATAAGATAGACAAACTTGTGTTGACTATAGCCAAGGACACTAAAAGCATAGACAAAATAAGGAGGATGATAAAAAATGCAATCCATTAATGTTCTGAGCAAGAAAGTTTTTGAAAGGGCAAGAAAAATGCCAGACATCGCCCCAGAAATGTTTATCGCCCTTGAAGAATATGACAAAACTAGAAAGCTGAGAAGATGGGGCAACAAGGTCAGGGTAAACTTTACAATAGACCCTGTAACATACCGCAGCTTTAGGGACTATTGCCAGAAGCACGGTTATAAGATGAGCACGCTGATTGAGAAGGCGATCAAGGATAAACTGGGTAGCACAGCGAATATTTAAATAATACCTGCCGCCTTCACAGCACTATTCGGCTGCCGTAGTGTAACGGTCCGCATGCGGCCCTGTGGACAATCTTTTTACTCGCCCACGGGCGAGCAAAAAGCTTGACCAAAAAACGTGCAACATCGTTGACGGTAAGGCTTAGGACGGGGTTCAATTCCCCGCGGCGGCCCTCAGGATGGAAGCGTGCCTTCCGCGGGACTCCGAACCCAAGTCGCTTTACGGCGACTGGGCGCAGTCGACGCAAGTCGACTTGCGAGCAGTGAGGTTGCCCCGCGACGGCCCTAACCTTGATTCTGAACTTCCAACGAAAGATTTATATACGTGTTACTACATTTGCAAACATTATGGGAGCTACAGTTGCTGTGAGGATAGAGGACGCGAAACTGGCCGAGATAAGATCCATTTCAAAACAAGAGAATAGGAAAAATTCTGAGGTTCTTCGCGAAGCACTGGACATTGGGCTTAAGGAAAAAAAGTTGGCTTTGGCCCTTGAGAAGTACAGGAAGCGGGAAATAAGCGTAGGCAAAGCTGCCGAACTGGCTGATGTGTCGATAAGCAAGTTTATGGATGCCCTGCGGGAGCGCAATGTGCCTTTCAACTACGGCGTAAAAGAGTTAATGGAAGACTTCGAGGGCTTGCTGTGAGGAGTTTCTATGATTTCCAATGCGAGCCCTCTTATCACCTATGCCAAGCTGAATAAGCTTGATTTTCTCAGTAAGTGTGTCGGCGCAATAACGATAGGCGAGACTGTATTTAAGGAGATAACACAAAAGGAAAGCGCTTCTCAGGAAGCTGAATTGGTTAATGGCAAGATTAAAGAAGGGGCAATCATTGTTAAAAAGCTTGAGAAGGGACACTCTGATAAAGCAAAACAGATTCAACTAACCTTTAAAGGATTAGGCCGGGGGGAATCTGAGACAATTGCACTCGCCCTGCAGGAAGAGCAAACCGAAACGTTAATTGACGACCTTTATGCAAGAGATGTTGCCAAACTAAACGGGCTAAAGCCGGTTGGCTCTTTGCGCGTTCTCATGGTAGCTTTTGAGAAGGGAATTGCAACTGAGGCAGATGTAGGAAACTTGCTTAAACAGATGATTGAGAACAAGTTCTGGATTAGCGGAAGTGCCATACTTAAGTTCTTGGAGCTTTTTGAAAAGTTAAAGAGAAGTAAACGGAAGCGGTAGAAATTCCATTCTTTGATTTCTTTTCCCTCCTCCAAACCGTACTCGAACAATGTTTCCATACTATTTTGTATATAGGAAATGTTTAAATAGTTGCTGGTTTTCTAAACTTTGATTCACATGAAACGAGTTGGTTATCTTCACGGAAAGTGGATGTAGTTCTAAGGTAGCTCTAGCTTTATCGTCTTTAACTGCGGCGAGTGATTGTCTTCATCGTGACCCTTTTGCGAAAAGGTTCAATCCAAAACTACGATAATTCTCAAACTGGCCGTAGTGGTGTAGAGGCAGCACGTGCGCCTGTGGCGCGCAAGGGCGGGATTCGACTCCCCGCTGCGGCCCTCAAGCGATTTTCTGAAGCGGAAATTCATCATCAGCAGGGTTGATAAGGGCACGAGCGTAAGCGAGTGGCCTTATTGCTGTGATTAAACTGTCGCGGTGAACTTTCTTTTGAGTAAAGTACGATTTTGCAGCGAGAGCTGCGGAGGATGGTCGAAATGTCAAAACTTCAACAAACAGGAATCAAATTTGCCTTGCCTGTTGGCAGCCTTAATGCTGCAGAACGGGGCAACACAAGCCAGTTGCTTCTTGATGCAGGATATGAAATAGAAGGCTACAAACCGGGCAAAGAGTCAATGAAGCCAAATTTTGTGAATGACCCAGAAATAGAAGCATTCACTGACAGACCCCAGAACATGCCTGTTTTGCTGGCTAGTGGCAGCTATGATCTTGCTATACTTGGCAGTGATTGGGTAAGGGAATGGGAACTTACCGGAGTCAAGATAGCCAAAATAGCAGACCTCACTTACGGGGGCGTTAATATTGTACTTGCAGTCAAAATCGAAAGTCCCATAAGCGGCATTGAGCAGCTTGTGGAAAGCAGCAGGTCAAAGCCTGTACAGCTGGCGACGGAATACCTGCTTTTGACAGCAGACGCGGTAGCTAAAACCAGCGCCTGGCAAGCAGCGTATGGTGCTACTGCACAGCCTATTTTGGTTACCAGAACATTGCAAGGGCGCGTAGCTGCCGAAATGATGGCTGCTGGCATTGCGATAAAGGAATCATTCGGCAAAACCGAGGTTGGAGCTATCAACGGCAGCGGCATTGACGGGATTGTAGAAAGCACACAAACAGGGAGGAGCTTAAAAGAAGCCGGACTCAAGGCTATTGGAGCAATTTTCAGTTCAACAGCCTGCCTTTACGCCGCGCCATCTGCCATTGCCGAACCGGCCAAGCTGGAAAAAATTGAACAGGTGGCAAAACTGTTGATGGGTGTTGTTAGGGGCAGAAGCTGCGAATATGTGACCTTTAATGTGCCGGAACAACAGCTGCAGCAGGTTGTGAGCTACCTTGTCCAGAATGGCTATGCCGCAAAAATGCCCACTGTAAGCGTGTTCGGCGGCAATGCTGTTGTAGCTACAGTGCTTCCAAAGAGGGAATATCCTGAAGCAGTCAGTAAATTGCTTAATATTGGAGCAGATGACATTGTGAACATCCGCACAGGGCAAATAGTGACGAGGCAGCAATATGCTGAGGTGAAAAGATGAGCCTCGACCAAAAGGTTGAGCCTGACTTTGCAAAGCGTGGAGGCCTTGTGGTGGCAATAGCACAGGAAGTGGCTACAAAGCAAGTGCTGATGCAGGCCTACATGAACAGGGAAGCGTGGGCTGAAACGCTTAAGACGGGCTATGCGACTTACTGGAGCACGTCCCGCAATGAACTCTGGCGAAAAGGAGCAACGTCAGGAGACTGGCAACCTGTAAAAGAAATTTATGTCGACTGTGACAGCGACGCAGTTTTACTAGTGGTTGAACAGCAAGGAAAGGGAGCATGCCACACTGGCAACTACAGTTGCTTTTACACAAAAGTTTTTTAAAACAGCAGTCGGAAGGTAAGAACTATGAAACTTGAACGCGCTCGCGGAACAAGGGACTTCGCAGCAGAGGATGCTTTGCTGAGGCAGCAGGTAGTTGGCACTCTGTGCAGCGTGTTCGAGCTTTACGGCTACAACCCCCTTGAAACGCCGGTAATCGAGAAGTTTGAAACCCTGGCGTCCAAGTATGCCGGAGGCGAAGAGATACTGAAGGAAACGTTCAAGCTGAAAGACCAGGGCGGAAGGGAGATTGGGCTGAGGTATGATCTGACTGTGCCGATGTGCAGGTTCATTGCAACGAATCCAAACTTGAAGATGCCGTTCAAGAGGTACCAGATTGGCAGCGTGTTCAGGGACGGGCCTCTCAAGATTGGAAGGTACAGGGAATTCATGCAGTGCGACATTGACGTCGTGGGCGTAAGGCCCATGGCTGCGGATGCCGAGATTGTAGAGATGGCACAGGAGGCATTTGAGCGGCTGCAGCTTAGCGTAGTTATCAAAGTCAATAACCGCAAGCTGCTGAATGGAATCATAGATGCTGCCGGAATCAAAGCCGACAAGGCAGAAACTGTGATTCTGACCCTTGACAAGCTGGAAAAGCTTGGGAAGCAGGCAGTTGAGAAAGAGCTTGCCGAAAAAGGGGCATCAGCAGCTGCAATTAGGAAGCTGGTGCTGATGATAACGGTTCAGGGCAGCAACAGCGAGAAAATGCAGAAGCTGGAAAAAGAGGTCAACAGCAATGAGGGAAAAGAAGGCGTGGAAGAATTGCGGCAGATGCTGGAATGCCTTGATAACCAAACAAATGTTGAGTTTGACCCGTCGCTTGCGAGAGGACTGGCTTATTACACGGGAACAGTCTTTGAGGCTTTCCTGAACGAGCCGAAGAAGCCGCAGCTGAAGGAAATAAAATCCGCTGTTGCCGCAGGCGGCAGGTATGATAAGATGATTGGCAACTTTGTTGGAGGAGGCAGGGAATACCCTGCCGTCGGAATATCATTTGGCCTGGACATTATTGAGGACGCGCTTCTTCTCAGCGGCAGGGAAAAGAAAAGGACAACCACGTCTGTTTACGTTGTTCCTATCAAAGCCGTTGCCGAAGCCCAAAAAATCGCAGCAAAGCTAAGGCAGGAAGGAATAAGCACTGACATTGACATGAGCAACCGCGATGTGAAGAGAAACCTTGAATACGCTGCAGCTGCCGGGATGCCTTACGTTGTATTTGTTGGTGAAAAGGAAGTTAAGGAAGGCAAGCTAAAGGTGAGGAATATGAAAAGCGGCGAGGAAAAGGTGGTTTCCTTATCCGAAGCTGCAGAAGAACTAAAAAATTTTAAATAAGCCCAATTCTCCAATCCCATATGGACGCTAACCTCTCACGGTATTTTGAAGCGGTAGCTGAACGCCGGCAAATCGGGGCAGTAATTGAACGGCTGATGCTGGAAAAGGGCTACGACCGAAGCCAGGTCGCCAGTGGACTGCGTGAGCAGTTTGGCTTGTCCTTTGGTTGGGCATTGGATTATCTTGTGAACGTCTTTAGCGGGTGCCTGTATGGGACATCAAGCGAGCTGTCAATAAAGCGATACCCTGGCAAAGGAAGGCAGAGGCTTGCAACTCTGCTTTCCCGGCTGGGCGTTGCGCAGGGCCATCCGGTGGTGATTTTTATAACAACCCTGGACAAAGGCTTCAAATACTATTCGGATGGAGGCGCGGATGGAAATGGCGCATTGCGGCATCCGGAGGGTGATTTGGAAAGTCGTGTTGGCGCTGTTGCGCCTGCAGTTGCGGAGCTGAAACCGTACTTCTTCATGGACGGCCATTCAGCCATTGGCGTGAATTTCGACGTCGGAAACATGGTATCGCACGGGCAATTTTGCACAGGAGTGGTAGTGAAATCGTCACGACCCAATCCTTATATTTACCCCACAACCTACACGATAACAGTAAGGTTCAAGGACCAAACACGAGACCTCCTTGTGAGGCCGTAAAAGTTCAGTCGCCCGCGACTGTCAAAACCTCACAGCCATCTCTCTTTACAAGCACGGTCTTCTCAGCCTGGCTGACAATGCCCTTTGCCTCCTCAATAAGCGGCGGGAAGCTGTGGATGATTCCCTGCTGCCCAAGAATCCTCACTGCCAATGCAACTTTAATTGCCGGGAACTCTTTCAGGAGCCACCGCCTGGCAAAAGGGAGCTTCCCATAGCTGCGAATTTTTTCAAGAACTTTCCTGACAGCTGGCTCGCGGGTTTGCTTGTCCGATACCTGCATGAAAACCTGGGCGTTGGAGGATTCGTAAATAACACCCTTGCCTGTCGTGGCGAACGGCTCTATCGCAATTACCTCGTTCTCCTGCAGCACTGTCTTGTCGCCGTTGTCAAAATTTGGAACGGTTGGCCCTGTGTGAATCTCAAACTTCCCAAGCCCGTGGCCGCTTAAGTTGCGAATTGGCGAAAAGCCATAAAGCGCTATTGTTTCCTGAATAGCCCTGCCAACTTCGCCGAGTGCCACTCCTGCTCTGGCAACCTTTATTGCGGCGGCGAGGGCTTTCTCTGATGCGGCAACCAGGTCTGAGTAATTGCCGCCCAAATCAACAGTTGCGGCATTATCGCCCATTGCGCCTTCAAAGCAAGCGCCAACGTCAAGCTTGCACACCTGCGAGTCCAGGATTGTTTTATCATCGGCATCAGGGCAGTAATGCGCAGCGATGTGGTCAACGGAAATCTGCGCAGGAAAGGATGGCTTTGCGCCAAGCTCAATTATTTTGGCATCAACCGCATCGCAAACTTCCAGCAATGGAATGCCCTTTTTAATCAGTTTTATGCCATAATCCAATGCAATGGCCGATATTTTGCCGGCTTTTCTCCAATTTTCCAGGTCGGATTCTTCAACTATCATTTCAAGAGCGTGTCGTTGCTGGATTATTTATAAAACTGTTGGTAAACGAAGATGGCAATGGATGCAAGCGCGATTAAAAAGCCCAAACTGAATAAGCGCTTTGCAAGCCTCTCATCATCTTTAACTGCAAGAATCCCAAATGCAACTGCCGCATACCAGAAAAACATCCTTAAAGAAGGGCTTTTTATCCCTGAAAAAAGGATTATCGCCAAGACAAGAGCAAGCGCCAACGCGGCTGTCAGGCGCTTGCCGAAAAAGGTAGCGATTGTCATCACCCTGGCTTTCTTGTCGGAAGAATAATCCATTATAGCACCCAAGGCATGAATGGCGCTAACGCAAAAAGAGGCAAAATAAACAGTTGCCGGAACCGCTATTACAGGAGCGCCATAGCTGTAACCCAGCAGGATTACCGAAAAAACAAGGGCGCCATTGCTCAAAGAGTCCAGAACCGGCTTTTCCTTAAGGCGAACGGGCGGCTCTGAATATGCCCAGCCCAGCGAAACCGCAATGGCAGTCGCCACCATGTTCCCCGGATTGCGGGTAAAGCCTGAAAAAATGGCAAGCACAATGGTGGATGCGAGTGCGGCAGAGGAGACAAACCGGTGATGCCTCTCTTCCAGGGCAATCCCGTGAATGGCAGACTGTTTCCTTTTGTTAATGGCATCTGCCCGGCAGTCATAAACATCATTGATTCCAAATACGATTAGCGGAAGCAGGATGGCAGTGAGAAGAAGCTGTAGAATGGCCGTTGCTGTGATGGCCGCGCCTGATATCGCAAGCCCCAGCCCAAAAAGCAGCGCAACCAAAGGCCAGCTCAACGGCCTGCTAACTTTGAACAGGAACCAGAGCCGCGACATAATGCCTTTTTTGCCATTGCCCGCTTAAAAGCTTAACCAACAGAAACAGCTAAATGCTACTACTTTTAAGTAACTAAAATAGAAAGATTTAAATAGTGCTGAACCGGTGCAGGCCATATGGTATTCCCAACAGACTGGTTTTACATGGCAGCTGCAGAGTATGACAGGATAACACAATCGCTAATACCTGCGCTTAAGGATCTGCCGCAGGCAAGGGCTTACCTGGAAGGTTTTGTGGCAGCTTATGCGGCGATATCTGCAATTGATGCTGGCTTGCATTTCGGGCTTAATGCCATCAAGAGGGAAAACTGGCTAAAGCCGCTCAGGAGTGCGGGTTATGCAACGATGTGCGCATTGCCCCTGATTGTTTCTGCCATTGACCCTGAAGGTGCAAAACAGGTTCACGAGCTCGGCAATTACCTTGAGGGCATTGTTGGTCTGATGATGGGCACAGGAGCAGCAGCGTTCCAAGGCAACAGTGGTTATTCATATGCCGCCTTGGCAACAAAGGCCATAAATAGGTTTAAAGGCAACGGAAAAGAGAAATTGGAAACAAGGCTACAGTAAGAAAAGAGAGATCACTCACTTTTTCGCCTGCATCACAGTATAGCCGCACTTTCCGCAGCTTTGTCTGTCCTTGTGCCTGGCGAGGAAGACGCCTGGCCCGCACTTTGGGCAGCTGGTGGTTTTTCTGGCAATGGCGCCGCTTTTGGAATCGTAAATCTTCCACACCTGCATCGGCTTCCTGGGCTTCTTCTGCTTTTTTGCCATTTAATCCACTTTTACAATTTTTAATTTCTTATTTCTTTTCTGCTGCCGCTGTTGCAGCTGCTGTGGGCGCCTTCTTTACCCTCGGCTGGTTCCTTGCAAGGATGACCTTTGAGCTGAACATGCCGGCGTCCTGCTTTGTCTTGTAAACGTATGCTTCCAGGCTTGACTTCCTGCTTCCGAAGACAGGAACACACCTGCTTATGACAACAACCGCCTCATCAGCTTTCAGGTGCTGGGCAAGGTGCTTTCTGAGCTCGGCAAAGCTTGGAGGGGCAGTGTCATATGCGACAACGCCCTTCAGCACTGTCCTTGACAGCAATGGCTCCTCGACCTTTTCCGCAACTGCAACATTAAACGCCATTAGAATCATCCCAAATCTTTCTGCCCTACCTTATCTTCAGGGCGTAATCGCCTTCCCTCGTAAGCTCCACCTTTTTGCCAATAAAAGATTTTTCAGGGTCGATAATGTTAATCCTGCCCTGCCACGTTGTGGCAAAGTCTGAGTTCTTGCAAATCTGGCAGCTTCCCTTGCCTTCATCAACAAAAACCTTGCATTGCCTGCAGACACGCTTCATCTTTGAATGCCTCTACTTTTTCTCCTTTCTTTTTCCCGCTGCTTTCTCCTTTCCTTCCTTCTTTGCAGCGGGCTTCTCCTTTTCCCCTTTTCCCTCTCCCTTCTCTTCCTTTGCGCCTTCCTTTTCCTTTGCGGCGTCGTCCTCAAGCCATTCAAGCTTGCCGAGCCCGGGCTGGCGCATTGTCAGCCCAATCTTCGGGTTTGCTATGTCCTTGAAGCTCACGGCAATTATCCTTGCCTTGCACTTGTCAGCAATCTTCAGTGAGCGCTTGCTCTCCTTGCCCATAAGCGCCTTGTCAGCGCTGAAGCTTACAAAGTCGTCCATGGTCTGGCTGATGTGAATCATGCCGTCAACCACGCCGATGTTGATGAATGCCCCGAAGTCTGCTATATCCTTTATGCGGCCATAAACCACTTCCTGCAGCTCAGGCCTGAACGCGACCAGCTCAAAATCGCAGTCGTAATAAGCAGAGCCATCTCCTGGAATGATAACGCCCTCCCTCGCTTCCTTGAGCGAGGAAACGCCAACAACAATCCCCAAATCCTTGGAGATGAAACCCTCATACGCCTTCTTGACCATTGTGAGAATTGCCTCATCTTTCGGCATGCCGAAAAGGTTAGGCGGAACCCTTACATGATCCCTCACATGGACGCGGTAAAACATGTTTCAAATGCCTCACAATTACTGGTAAAACTTCAGATAACGCTTTTGGCGCAGCACGATAACAGCTGCCCCTTTTGAAGCCAGCTTATCCCGGAGCTCCCTGTCCTGGGTAGCAACAACAGCATTGCCGCCACTGGCAGAAGCGAGCTCAAGGATGGCTTTATCGGCGCTTTTAAAAACTTTTCGCTGTTGCCCGAGAACACCGATGCCCTTCGCCTTTATAAGCTGGATGCCCAGTTTCGCTGCGCTTCTGTCCCTAGCAGCTGCTTTTTTGTCAGCCATAATACCACTCAGTTCTTCTATCGTTTCATTCAGAACAACAGGCTCATAGCTGAAGTCGCACAGCCGCTGCAGTTCAGCAAAAATGTCAACCCCGAACTGCCCGGGTATGAGGAGGAAGTTGGTGTCCAATATTATTTTCTTAACTCCTTTCAGCATAAGCGCCAAAGTTGAGGCTGCATATTTAAGCGTTGCTGAGGGTTGTGGAAAAATACCGAAACATTTAAAATCAGCAGCTGATTGGCAACAAACCCAAGTGTGTCTTTGCACTACTTTGGGGTTTTACTGAATGACGTCTAACGGAAAAACTATTGTTTCTTCGCACAATGGAAGTTCTTTTGGCGGATTGGAACAGGCTGTCAGGAGCCCTTTCAGTGTCCGGGCATCAATTAAAGAAAATGGAACTGTTCTTGCAGAACTGACTGAAGGCGGAACGAATGTATTCCTGTCAAACGGCAAGTCGAGGATGGCTGCCAGCGGCTCCTATCAGCGAGGCCGCGCACGGGTCAGAGTAAACGGGCATGTGGTTCATGCACCACCCAGTACCGTGAGCGTTACTGTTTCCCCAAATATTCCCCTTTACGGAACGGGAGGGATTTCTCAAGCTGAAACTGTGATTGGAAATCTGGCAACGGAATTGCAAAAAGCTTATCTGGGCGCAAACAGGCAACCGCTGCCAGAAAACGTTCCCATTAAGGCAATGGTGAGCGCAGCTTTGCAAATGGCAATAGCAGCCTATCGCCTTTAACCCCTTTACGCTTCCAAAAACTTGACCAGCTTCTGGTCCTTGGATATTTCTTCCTCAATGGCCGTTTTCACTTCCTTCTGCTGCAGCAAAACGTTGAGGAACCTTGTGGCTGTGCGCTTAGTGAGGATGCTTTCAAGAGCGGCAGCAAGCCTTTCCGGCTGCTTCAAACTGGAGTTCTTCAAAATGCTGACAATCAGCTGCTCGTTTTCCTTTTTCCCGAAAAGCTTCAGGGCAACATCCTGCTGGAGCAGCTGCTTCAGAAGCTGTTCCTTGTTATGGTAGCTGAGTGGCTTGTGCGTGTCTTCCTTGCCCATCAGTGCAGCAATCGCTGAGGGGTTAGCCATGAGGACAAACTTGACAAGCTGCAGCGCCCTTATTATTGGGCTTCGGTAGTTCTGCCTGTCAAGCTGGCTGACAACCTCCCTGATTACTTCCTGAAATCGGATTACAGTTATTCCCGGCAATGAAACAGGTGCGGTTGTGACAAGAACCTTCTCATATTCCGAGTCCTTGCCAAGGTAGCTTCGTATCGTCCTTTCGACAGCCGCAACAACGTTGGAGTCGTTGAACTTCCGCAGCAGGTCAGCCTTCTCCTTCTCGCTGACAACAGGCGTTGATGAGGAAACTGAGCAGTGCAGCTCAACGTGCTGAACAGTTGGCATGTTCGGCTGGCCTTTCTGCCTTATGGCTATTATGTCAACAACCCTGTTATTGGCGTTAATGTCAGAAACAGTAAAGAAGCCCTGCCTGTTCAGCCACAAATTAACGATATCCTTCTCAGGACTCATAAAGCACCACCAACAACCGATTAAGAAGCGGGAAGCAAACTTCACTTATAAATGTTTTGCGCCGACGGGAATCTTTGGAAGCTTAAGCTGGAATAAAGGCTGCCCGGGTTTGCTCTGCACTTCCTCAGCCGCTGCCGCAGCAACAGCTGGCAGTTGCTGTATTACTGTGGCAGCTGCCGCTGCCCTGCTGAAAGCATCCAGCACATCCGGCTGGATGGGATTTATCTCCCCGATTTTGAGGAACCTGCCAGGGCTGTCCTGTTGCATCATCAGCACAACCCTGCTCTCTTCCTGCTCGTCAACCAGCTTATAGCCGCATTTCTTCCCGACAGCAGCGGCGAATTCCTTAATCTCGCTGTGCGATGCCATATTGTCCCTTTCCAATTTTTCCCTTGAAGTCCC
>JACPBX010000011.1 GCA_016180085.1 Candidatus Woesearchaeota archaeon
CTGCTGGTGTGGGGCTGAGCGGGCTGCTGATACTCTATTACGACTTTTTCCATCTCCTGCCCAAGAGGTTCGCTTTCACCATCTCCTCATCGCTTGCTGTCAACCTTACAGCTTACCTGGCAATAGTGTTTATCTACACGAACCTGGCAATAGACTGGTACACGCTATTTGCATCGCTTATGCTTTTCCTGATTGCAGCGGCTTTCTTTGCCGTAATTCGCAGGATAGAGCCAAAGCCTGCAGAGCGTTACTACATAAGCAGAGCCGAGCGCATAGTCAGCTCAGTATTGAGGCCGCTTGAGAAGGAGCAGGAAAAGAAAAAATGGAAAGGCAAAAAGAAGTAAGGCGTTCACATCACAGCTTATGAACCAGCATACCTTGAATAAGCCGCTTTTGCCTCTTCGGCAGAGCCAGCTTTTACAATCGCCCTTCCGTCCTTGAAGAAAGTGATGTTCCTGAAGCTTACGCACTCTCCAAAGTCAGTGATATTCTCTCCTATCCGCTGCAGCCGTTTCTTCAGCTTTTCCAAGTCAACTGGCTTACCTTTTATCTGGTAAGAATTCCTTCCGCACAGGGTTATGATTTTTGAGCCTTTTTTTCCACTCAGATATTCATAGCTGCTGTTGCTGTTGCAACTGCTGCAGTAGGGATTCTTTTTAACTTGCAATTCAATTAAGTTTGGCTGCCACAAGTTAAGCCGCAGCAACGTGCTTGTTGTTTTTTCTCCGGTAATTATTTTAAGGGCTTCAGTCGCCTGCATTGCCGCTATCGTAATTGTAGCTGAGGCAAGCACCCCGACGGTATCGCATGTTTCTTCAGCAGCTGATTTTCCAAAGACGCATGCGAAACAGGGCGCATTTTTGTTGCCGTTGCTACCGCGAAAATCAAAAGTCATCAGTTGCGCCGTTTCCCTTATTGCTGCGGCATGAATCCACTGCAGCTTGTTTTTCAGGCAATATTCATTTAGCAGGAATCGCGTTTCAAGGTTGTCGGTGCAGTCCAGCACAACATCAGGAGTTCCAATGAGCTTTGCAATATTTTTGCAGTCAATATCCGCGGCAGCAGCCACAATCTTTATTCCAGAATTTATTTTTCCCAATCTCTCGGCAGCAGCCGATGCTTTTGGCTTGCCAACATCACTTTCGTCATACAGCAGCTGGCGTTGCAAGTCAGTCAATTCAACGATATCCCTGTCAATAATAACGAGTTTGCCCACGCCGCTGCGTGCCAGAATCTCAGCAGCCACTGTGCCGAGGGCGCCCATTCCAACAATGACTGCCGCGCTTTTCAATAGTTGTTGCTGCCCTCTTTTGCCGATAAAAGGGAGCAATTCCTGCCTGTTGTAGCGTGAAATTTCTGCCATTTCAGGGCGTGGAGGTTGCAAACATTTATTAACCTTCTCAGTTTGCCTCTTCACAATGAACTCCCGTATAGTGCAGCATGCGAAAGCGCCGGCAGAAAAGGCTGAAACACCTAAAGAAGCCGTATTTCTCTACTCTGTCCCAACTGCCGTGTTCCTGTTTGACGCCAATATCAAGCTGCTCCAGAAAATGAAGGTCGCCAGCCCGGAAGCCGCTGTTGCCGCCCTCACAAAAGGAGCGTGGCTCCCTGAGGAAACCGCAGCAATCAAAAAAATCGTGGCAGAAGGAAAAACAGCAATTGTTCTTGGCTTCAAGAAGGAAAGGATGGCTGAGGTTTCATTCTCCCAGGACGCAAGGAAGCTGGCAGCAGCCTCTGCTGCAGCAGAAGAAGAGTTCAAAAAGCTGCGCGATATTGTCATAAGCTTCACAAAAAAAGCTGTTGCTGCATCTGTAAGCGATGACAACCTCATCATACAGGCGTCATCGGCAATTTCCGAGATTAACAAGGCAGCGAACATGCTTGTCAAGCGGCTCAGGGAGTGGTATGAGCTCTACTGCCCTGAAATTTCTAAGGACATGACAGAGCACGAAGCTTTTGTAAGCGAGATTCTTGGCAGCAGCAAAGCAGAGCTTCTAAAAAAGCTGAAAATAAGCGAAAAGGAAAGCATGGGCGCCAGTATCGGCAAAAGCGATACAGATAAAATTCTCGCCTTCGCCGCAGCGGTAAAGCAGCTTTACGAAAAAAGGAAAGACTTGGCCGATTATTTGGCCGTTGTTATGAAAAGGCACTGCCCCAACATTGCGGCAGTTGCAGGCCCTTCCACAGGCGCAGAGCTCATGGTTCAGGCAGGCTCGCTCCAGAGGCTGGCGATGCTGCCTTCCTCAACAATACAGCTTCTCCTAAGGCAGGCGTGCTTCACAGCCACCCATTCGTTACAGCAGCGCCGAGGCAGCAGCAGGGAAGGATAGCAAAGCTTCTGGCAGACAAGATATCAATAGCGGCAAGGGTTGACTATTTCAAGGGCAAATTCGTTGGCGACAAACTTCTGGATGAGTTAAAGCAAAAATTGCAGCAACAAAAGCAAAAGCACAGCAAAAGTGAGACCTCATGAAGCAAATATTCCAGGGCGTTTTCGCGGAAGGCAGGAAGCTGTACACGCTAAACAGCACGCTGCAGCAAACATTGTTTGACGAGGAACTCGCTGTGGCTGACGGGAAGGAGTACCGTGGCTGGAATCCTCTCAGGAGCAAGCTCGCGGCAGCGATAGTGAAGGGGTTAGCGCAGCTGCCAATAGCCAGGAACTCAAAAATCCTTTACCTGGGGGCTGCTCACGGCTACACGCCTTCATTCATTTCAGACATGGCATCAGAAGGCATTGTTTTTGCAGTTGATTTTGCGCCCAGGGTTGTCAGGGACCTGGTGTTCGTTGCCGAAAAAAGAAAAAACATAATCCCTGTGCTGGCTGATGCAAACCATCCCGAAGCATACTACAACCTTATTGGCGCTGTGGACATAGTTTACCAAGATGTTGCGCAGAAGAACCAGATTGAAATCTTTGCCAAGAACTGCGGCCTTTTCCTGAAGCCAGGCGGCTATGGCATGCTCGCATTAAAAGCCAGAAGCGTTGACGTGCTGCAGCAGCCCCAGGGCATATTCCTTACAGCCAAAAAGGAGCTTGAAAAGAAATTTGCAGTTATTGACTACCGGCTTCTTTCGCCGCTGCAGAAGGACCACGCGTTTTTTGTTTGCCAGAAAGTTTAAAAGCAGCCGTAGCAGAGGAAATCAAGATGCTGCAGCTTCACAACACGCTCACGAGGAAAACAGGGCCATTCAAGCCGCTTAAAGGCAAAAAAGTCGGGCTTTACTCTTGCGGGCCCACAACCTATAATTATCCACACATCGGCAACTACCGGGCTTATGTCTTCGTTGACCTGCTGAAGCGCTACCTTCTTTACCGCGGCTACATGGTGAAGCATATCATGAACATTACAGACGTTGATGACAAGACAATAAAAGGCTCAATGGAAGAAGGCGTAAGCCTGAGTGAGTTCACGGCAAAATACGAAAAGGCGTTCTTTGATGACCTGAAGGCACTCAACATTTTGCCAGCCAACAAATACCCTAAGGCAACCGAACACATCAGGGAAATGGTTGCAATAACAAAAGCGCTTATGAAAAAAGGGCTTGCCTACAAGGGCGAGGACGGCTCGATATACTACAACATCCGCAAATTCAAGGATTACGGCAGGCTTGCCAACATAGACATCACAAAGCTGAAGGCAGGGGCATCAGGCAGGGTGAAGAAGGACGAATACACCAAGGACGACGTGCAGGATTTCGCGCTGTGGAAAGCCTATGATAAAGCTGACGGCAATGTCTTTTGGGAAACCAGTGCAGGGAAAGGGAGACCGGGCTGGCACATAGAGTGCTCAGCCATGTCAATCAAGAACCTTGGCAAAACTTTTGACATCCACTGCGGTGGTGTAGACCTAATATTCCCGCATCACCAGAACGAGATAGCCCAGTCTGAGGGCTGGACCGGCAAGAAGTTTGTCAACTACTGGCTGCATAACGAATGGCTGCTTGTCAACGGCCAAAAGATGTCTAAAAGTCTTGGCAATTTCTTCACGCTCAGGGATGTTTTGGCGAAGGGATTTCCTGCTGTTGCCATACGCTACCTGTTGCTGTCAACCCACTACCGCCAGCAGCTGAACTTCACTTTTGAGGGCATTGATGCAGCAAAGGCGTCTGTGGAGCGGCTGAATGAGCTGATTAGGAAGCTTGGAGGCGTTAAAGGCAGCAGCAAAAGCAGCGTTTTGATTAAAAAAGAGATTTCTGCCGCGTCAACTGCTTTTGAAAAGGCGATGGACGACGACCTCAACATCAGCGAGGCACTTGCAGCAGTATTTGAATTCGTGAGGCAGATGAACTACCACCTTGACAACAGCACGATTGACAAAATATCCGCAGCAGCCGCAATCAATTTTCTAAAAAAAGTCGATTCTGTTCTTGGCGTAATGAGCTTTGAGGCAGAGGAAAAGCTGCCAAAAGAGCTTATGAGGCTGGTTGAGCAGCGAGAAAAATTGAGAGAAGAAAAGAAATTCGCTGAGGCGGATAAAATCCGCGCTCAGCTAAGGGAGAAAGGCATCCAGCTTGACGACACGGCAGAGGGTGTGAAGTGGAAAAAGATAGTCTGACTTTATTCAATGAAGGTTTCTTTGTTTTGGCAGCGTGAAGCTGAATGTTGAGCCTTTGCCAATGCTTGAGCGCACGCCTATCTCCCCGCCATGCCGTTCTATGATGTATTTGCAGATTGAGAGGCCAAGGCCTGTGCCGCCTGTTTTCCTGTTTGACTGGCTGTCAATCTGGTAGAACTTCTGGAACAGCTTCGGAATGTCCTTCTTGGCTATGCCTATGCCGTTGTCCCTGACATCCACTTGGATGTAATCCCTTTCGTTGCTGGCTTTTAGCACAATCCTTGGCTTTGGCTGGGAAAATTTCAAGGCATTCCCAACAAGGTTCATGAACACCTGCTTTACCTTGTCCTCGTCAGCCCTGATTACAGGCAGGTTGTCCGGGCACAATATGGCAATTATGGCGTTATTGTCCTTCTCAAGCTTCACCAACTCCTTCTTGTAGCCATTCAGGAAAGCAGTCAGGCTGAAATCCGTGAAGTTGAAAGGCATCTTTCCTGATTCAATCTTCTGGATGTCAAGCAGGTCGCTTATAAGGTCGGTAAGCCTTTCGTTTTCCTTGTTGACTATGCCGAGAAACTCCTTCTGCTGCTCGTTGACAGGGCCAACGTCTCCGTCAAGTACAAGCGAGACATAGCCTTTTATGCTGGTCAATGGAGTCCTGAGCTCGTGCGAGACAGTGCTGACAAAATCTGATTTTATCCTGTTAAGCATTGTCAGCTCCTCATTCGCCTCTTTGAGGCTTTTCGTCGCAAGGGCTATCCTCTTTTTCAAAAGCTCATTGAAGCCGGCGATTTTGGAGTAAAGCTCGGCGTTTTTAATTGCGACAGAGGCCTGCTCGGCAAGGGCGGATGCAAAAAGAAGGTCATCGTTGTCAAAGGCATTGGGCCTGTTGCTTTCTATGTTGAAAACGCCTATGACCTTGCCCCGGTATTTTATTGGCACGGCCATTTCTGATATGATGTTTGGGTGCTTCATTACAGGAATGTACGAAGGATGCCTGGTGACGTCGCTGATTACTGCGGGTTTGCCTGTCTTTGCGACCCCGCCCACAATGCCCTCGCCCACTTTTGCAGAGTAGCTTCTTATCTCTTCCTTAGTCAGGCCTATGGCAGCTTTAATGAAAAGCCTGTTCCTCTTTATGGGGGATATCGTGGTGTACTCGTAATCAAGCTCCTTTGCTGCCAGCTGAAGTATGGTATTCAGAACAGTTCCCAGGTTCAGGCTTGAATTGATTGTCTTGCCTGACTCATAAAGGTTTTCCAGCCTTTTAACAGCGCTCGCTTGGGAGTTGTAAAGCCTTGCATTCTCGATTGCTATCACGAGCTGGTCTGCTATTGCAGACATTATCCTGATATCTTCTTTGCTGAAGTCGTTCTTGGTCTTGCTTTCTATGCTGTACACGCCTATGACCCTGTTCCTCGATTTCAGGGGCACGGCTATCTCAGACTTATTGCCGGGGACTATGGTTATGTAAAAAGGGATTTTTGAAATGTCATTGATTATCAAAGGCTTCCCGCTCTTTGCAACCCTGCCTGTAACGCCTGTGCCAATTGGTATTTTGAAGTTGTGGAACTTTTTCCTGTCATAGCCGTAGCCGTCCTTTACCACGAGGCTGTTTCCCTCGACCAGCAGAAGGCTGCAGTTGTGGTAATGGAATTTCTTAATCGTGGCATTAACAACGTACTTGAGAATCTTGTCAACGTCAAAAGTCGAGTTTATCTTTTTGCCAGTCTCGTAAAGTATGGACAGAACCTGGGACATGCTCCTGGCCATGTTTCGGTGCTGGTGGCTGCTTAGCATGCCTTCAGCAGGCTCTGCAACGATTATTTAAACCCTTCGCAAAGGTTTATAAGCAGACCCTGACTTCCACTACTTATAAGTGACATGAAAAAATGACGCGGCAGTTGCAAGGCACAAGTGCACCTTTGGAGGCAAGGCTTGCCCAATTAGCGAATAGATATCTCACTAGCAGGGATATGAATCTCGGGTTAGCTCCAGTAAGCATTGCAGCTGTTTCAGCAGCCCTGCCCCAGCTGAGAAATGACTTTATCGGGCTAAACGTCAGCGGCTCGGCCCTCAAAGGCGAGTCTTTGGAACATCTGGCTGAAGCACTGGCCCTTTTGTCCGGGGCAGGCGTTACTGTTTTCGTTCATTATGGCGCTCAGGAGCAGATTGATGAATTTGTAAGGGAAAGCCCTGAGCTGGGTGAAGAGGTAAGGCTGCTATCGGCTATAAAGGTCGGCGGGAAGCGTTACACACCCACTGAGCTAATGCCACATCTTGTTAAAATAGCTGATATGAACGGCGCAGGACTCATGAATTCTGTTTTAAGAAACGGGGGAAACGCGCAAGCTTTCGGAAGTTCACTTTTTATGGGCCGCCTTGACAAGAGCACAGAGTTTGAAGATCCGGAAACAGGACAGCCACTCGGCAATAGTTGTTACGCCACCCTGCCTGTTGACCCAAGACTGGAAGTGAAGACGGAAAAACTGCGGCAAATGACAGACTACCTTACAGGCAAACGTTATCATAATGGCAGCAGCGCAAAAGGCCGCATTGTCATCAGGACGTTTATGGTAACGTACCGAGGTCCTAATGGCGAGGAAAGGGCAGCCAATGGCGATAAGGATAACGTTGGAGATGCCATGGCATACTGGGCGATCAGAAGGCCAATTAGTCCGGTCATGTTAGACAGTGGGGAGTACGAATTAAGGACGCCTGAACGGCTTCACGCCATTACTGTAACCCCCAGCAGCGGGTTGAGAAAAGGACCTGCGCGTTACATGCGGCTAATTGAGACAGTAACCTCTCCAGAAGACTTGAGCAGGTATAATATAGAGGACGGGATGTATGTCAAGATGCGTTCAAAATGGCAGCTGGCTGTGCAAGCAACAAAGCGGGGAGCACGTCTCATGGCAAATGTTATCGGGGTGGAAGACTTTCTGCCTTCACTGTTTACAAGCCAGGTTGCTTTTGGCACCACAATTGCCCCTCAAGGCGTTGAAAGGCTTACCAGACAGTTTTACGGCCAAGACTTGGCCACAGAAGTTAGATTAAGGTAACGTTATTTACAAAGCAGCCATGATATTGTAATGGGAAAGGTAAGGGAGAAGATGATGGAGGACATTAAGGATATTGGTAGCAGGCGAGTAGACGCCCTCGAGCGGATAGTTGCAAGCCATCGGGAAATAACGATGGAGTCTGCTTTGCCGATGATTCGGCGATACAGGCATCGTGTGCCGTTTGCCGTTGTTAAAATGAGTGGTGAGTACTTTGTTGAAGGAAGGATTCAACGAAGCGCCCGGGATTTGGCTGATTTATCGCTGCTGTTACCGATAATGTTGGCGCTTGGAAGCGGCGAGCCCCTCAGTGAGAGGCTTGGCTATACCAACAAATACCGCGGGATAAGGATAACAAAGCCTGAAGAGATGCCCACGGTAGTACAAGTGGCCGAAGAGCTAACGCGTGACCTTGTTCAACGAATTGAAGCTTACAACGGGAGGGCAGAGGCTGTCATTCCCACTCCCGCCAATCCCATTTTTAATTTTGACTGGCTAGAGCATATAAAGGACGATGAGGGGAGACCGTTCTACGTTGGAGAGGTTGGCATTGCGCCAATCGGAGAGGAAGCAAGGTGCATGAACGTAGAAGATGCCAGGAGCTTAGTGGCGACTGTTGGGGAAGGGCGTATGCCTGTTATCAGCCCTATCGTATACCACGCTTTAAGGTCCACGCTTGGAGTGCCTTCTAAGGTCCGCAAGCCCTTGAATCCCGACGCTGATGACATTGCACGCGTAGTTACGGACTTTACAGGGCCGGAATGGCTTGTCTTTGTGACAGAAAATGCTGGCAGCCTCAGCATAGATTTGGAGAAAGCAAAATGGTACGCCGAAAAACAATACACCATGGAGCTAATAAAACAGCTTTTTCCCGAGAGTCCTAAACTTCAGGAGCACTACAGGAACGCGGATTGGAAAGTCGAAGCAGCTATAAGTATGGCTCTGAATGGGCATAAAGTTGCAGTTGTGGACTATCAAAACTTATTGCCATTTTTGTTAAGTAGGGGTAAAAACAGTGAGCGTTATAGCCGTGCAGTCCTGAATGAAAGTTTCGGGAAGCAACTAAGACTGGCACGATTAAGGCGAGCGGAAGAAGTGAGGAGGCTGGAAACTCCCCCCTATCGTCCTCATTAGTTTGGTTCAAATTTCGGGAGACAATTACCGGAAGCACAGGATTGTTGCAGATACAAGGCAAAGGTAGCTTTCACTGCCAAAACAAAAATTAAAGTGACAAAATGCCGCCAAAAACCTCTCTTTCTCACAGGCCTGACTTGGAGTTTCAAGTGGCTGGTTCCCCTGCACAAACCTCACTCAGGCAGCTTGCAGGGAAGTATGACTTTGACATTCCAGCGACGGTTGATTGGCTGAATCACTACCGGAGCAAGGTTCCTGACTTTCTGCTGAAGATAAGCGGAGCCTGCCTAACACCAGACATGGCAGAGGACATAGCCCTCCTTTCAAAAGTTATTCCACTGGCAGTTGTAGTTGGAGGTGGTGATGAGATAACAGTCAGGTGTAACCAGCTTGACATTCCGGTAGAGAAGTACGGGCCATGGCGCGTTACAACAAAGAAGGTGTTGGAGGTTGTTGTCGATGTCATGACAAGGATGGCGAATTACTTTTCCGGGCTGATTAATAAGTACGGCGGCAAAGCCTTTCCGTTGGTAGGCACACCAACAAGGCCATTAATATTTGCCAACAAGCTCGAGAGATTTCCAGTAAATATAGAAGGAAAGGAAATAGAAGCAGGCTATTTCGGTGTCATTCCTGAAGCCCAGGTAAAGAAGTATTTGGGCAGCAGTTTACTCGAAAGAATAGTGAATGCCGAGCCCGATGAAGTCCCTGTTGTAGCAGCACTTGGGCATCAGTACGAGCCAGCCATGCCTGACGGCGGTTACCAGGCTCTCAACATTGACGGTGACGATGCTGTGAAGCTGATTGCGAACCATGTCCCTGCTCAAGAGGTTTTTATTGTCACGCCAAGCGGCGGTGTGAAGGAGCAGAGGCAGGGGACGGCACCTGACATTGTGCCGCTGTTGCCATATTCCGAGTTCATGGCAAGAAGGAGCGGCTTGCTGATAGACGAAGGGATGGACTGGAAGCTAAAAGCAGCATTCAGGATACTTAATTACGGCAGGGCAGGAGTGGCACTTTTATCTCCCGCAGATTTTGTGCCTTATCTGCTCGACAGAGATGAAAGGATGTCTTTTGATAATGTTCCCGGACTCAGAGGCTTGCCCCCTCACCGTAACGGCTTCTACGGCACAACGCTGGTCTCATCTGAAACCTAACAAGAAATACGATTGAGAAATGGTCAAAATGTATGGCTTACTCAAGGCACTCCTCAACCTTCTCAAGAAGCTCCTGCTTGTCAAAAGGCTTCGTAACGTAGTCCATCGCGCCAGAGTCTATGCCTTTCATCTTGTCCTCAAACTGCGCTTTGGAGCTCAGCATGAGTATTGGAATCGCCCTTGTTGCGGCATTTGCCCTTATCTTCTTGGCAGCCTCAAACCCGTCCATCCCTGGCATCATCACGTCAAGGATTATAAGGCCCGGCTTTTCATTCTTCAGCTTTTCAAGGCACTCTGAACCGCTGCTTGCCTCTATTGCCTCATAGCCGTTGCTTTTCAGAATGAAGGAAACAAGTTTCAGTATGTTCGGCTCATCGTCAACAACCAGAATTTTCTTCCCAGCCATAAAATCCCACCAGAAGCCAAGGCTGTCTCTTTGCATATAAAAGTCTTTTGCTTCGCCGCAGGATAAACAAAAACATTAATAAACCAGTCTCACTCTGGCTTGGTGAGAGGCAGGAATTAAAAAAGGGGTGTAGATTTTGAAAAGGGTGCTGGCTGCGCTTGTTGCTGTGCTTGTTCTTGGCATATTTGGCTATGCGCTCATAGAAAAAATGCCGTTTGCAGACGCAACGTTATCGGCAGTCTCTGTAATGACAACAACAGGAATTCCGGAGAGCCTGAGCGCGTCGGGCAAGCTTTTCACGGCAGCTCTCATTATCGCGTCAATCAGCATAGTAGTTGCTGCCTTGGTTAAGTTTTTCAGCCCGCCAGCCGGGGGCGGGGATGATATGCTTACGAACTTTTTTGGCTCTTCTCCACAGGACCAGGGCCTGATTATGAAGGAGGTTAAAGTCAGGAGCGGAAGCTCACTGGCCGGGCTGCAGAAGTCCCAGATTATCCAAAGGCATGGCGTGGTTGTTGTTGGCGTGAAGCACAAGGGTGGCTTTGACATAAACGCGCCGTTAAGCATGAGGGTAAAAGCAGGCTCAACAGTGCTCATTCTTGGAACTCCTGCGACGGCAATGGCTGTTGAGAGAAAAAAGAAAGCCGGCAGATAAAAGGTAGATAAAAGTCACAGGGAAGGCATTATCTTCTGCATTGCGGCATACGATAGGGACATGTAAGCGGCAATTGCTGCCAGGGCTGACGGGAACCCGAGCAAGACTGTTGCCGGCACTGCCAACCCCGAATCTTTATAAGGCGACGGCTTCGGATGCAAAATCTCATTAATTGTTCTTTTTGGCGAGAAGCTGAGGAGAAACTCCTGCCAGTAGCTTTTCTGGGTTATTTCGTGTCGCAGGTAAGCGATGCCTGGTATCAACAGCGGCCTTATTTCGCTCTCAAGTTGCTGTTGCTGCCCTTTCTCTTTTAGTATTGACTCGTTTTCCAAATCGGTAAGCATTTCTTCAAGCGTCTGCCTTGCTTCCCTGGCGAGGGGTTTCGGAAAAAGGCTTGGAGTGTGCCTAATTGCTTCAACCAGATGCATCCTTGCCATGAGGTGATGGTAAATCTGCGCCCTGAGGTTTTCAGGGTTTGTGGCAGTGTCCCTGCTCCTGTAGCCGACAAGCTCAAGATGCCTCAGGACAGCGGCTGCTTCATAGCGCATTTTCAGGATTTTCCTGTTGACGCGCTGATGCGTTCCTTTCTCTAACCTGCCGATAAAATACTCTGTTAACTCCTTATGAGCGACTGGACCAATGTGTGGCCCATAGAACTCCAGAATGTTCACAAGCTCAAAAAACACAGGCAATATTCTTACCTGCTCCCAGTCAACCTTTCCGCAAAGGTTTCCATGTAAGCCACCAAATATCGGATTTCGCTGCGTCCAATCAGTATAAACAGCCCATGTTGAAGGGTCCTGCAGCAGCACGAAACCAAGGCCGGCAGTGCCCTCCAGCACGCTGTTGGCGAACTTCTCGCTGAAGTCCACGCCGTTTGAGGCCTGCACCCTCGAAATAAACAAATCAAATATTCTATGCATAAAGTATACTGAAAACCCCTGCGCTGTGTTGGGCTGCTCGGGATTTACCCCTTCTTTTCTGAACTGTTCGGCTACTGATGGCACGTTAGCAATAGAATATGAGTATGTCGCAGCCGCGGCTGGCTCGGCAACCTTGATCTTGCCTTCCTTCCTGAGTTTCTCTCCCGCAACAATCACTTTCACAAGCAAATCAAGGACAGCCTTTACGTCAGAACGGCTCAAGGTGCCATTGATTGCCTTTTGCAGCATGGTTGCGCTACCCATGCTTTCAAGCTCAATGTAGTGGTACTGGCCATCAAAGCCCTGCCTGACAACCCTTGGCAGCATTCCAGGCAGCTCCCGCGAAAAAGCAATTATGTTTTCTACTTCCTCATCCAGCGATGCCTTGTTCCTGCTGCGCTTTATGTACAGCTCCCCATCCGGGTCGACAAGCACCTCATTCCTTGATTCACCCACAGCTGCAAAAGCCAGGCTGGGGTCCTGCCTGAGAAGCCCGGAATAAATGTGCATCTCAAGATTCGCTGCAGCCTCATTTCCGGTTGCCTCAAAGAACAGCGCCCTTATCCTGCGCAGCTGCCTGTTTCTCGGCTCGGCAGCAGCCGCCTGCGCCAACAGGGAATTCGCGGCAGCCAGGTTTCCGCCAGCAAACTCGTGCATTGCCTTTTGAACCCTGGTGTAAATTCCTTCTTCAGCGCTGCTGCCACGATAAGACCTTCTCACCTTTCTTCTAATCAGCCAGTCAGAAATCCCTCGTGAATCGTCCTGCCGGGCAGCCGCCCTCAGCATTCTCTTATAAGCGTTCATTGCCTCAGCGCTTTGCCCGGCTTTCATGTAGGCATCGCCAAGCCGCAGCAGGACTGCTTTTTCTTTTTCTTTGGAATGTGGAACATTGGCAAGGCGCTCAAGGTGGCTTATCGCCTTCCCGGGCTTCCCGGTTATTTTGTCAAATTTAACAGCCACAATATGCGCTGCAGTGGCCAGGCTTTCAGAATGCAGAAGTCTTTCCAAGCCGCTGAGCAGGACATAAGCGCCCAGGCCATTAACCACGCTGAAGGCAATCTCGGGAGTAAGGTTTGGCAGCTGCTGGAATAGTCCTGAATAAAAGCCGCTGAAGTCGCTGCTTAAATCAACCTGCCTTTTGTAGAGGTCGTAGCTGACTGAGCCTGCAAGCGCTGTTGCAAATGAGATTGCCGAAAAAACCGGCTTGAACTGGAACAGCCTGTTGTAAATTCCGGCAGCAGTCTCAGTTCCGAGGCCCTGGTGCTCTATACGCTTGTCATTCGCAGCTATTCGCGCTGCCTTGTCTGCAAGAATGTAAGTTAATGCACCGACAGCCACAGGCGTGTAAGCCGGATTTCCAGGAATGGAAAGCGCCGCATTCGCAACAGCTGCCGCAGCCGGCATTTTTTCCATAAGCCGCTGCTGAAGAGTGGGCTTTTCCTTTCCTCGCTGCCGCAAAGCAACTTGCGCAGTGTCGAAAGAAACGGTTTGCCTGAGGCTTTGCTCTATAAGCTCTTCGAGGCTTTGGCCACCATCAGGGCTGCCTTTCTCATGCATGAAGCCTAAATTAAGAACTCAGAATAAATATTTTGCCAAACCTTATTGGTCACCGCGCTATTTAACGAACTCTACACCTTCCATGTCTTTAAACTGCATGTCGCCGGTGAGGAATCTGATTCCCTTTTCAACTGCAAAAATGTATCCGACACAATCAACATAACTAAGGTCTCTGCCCTTATTTTGGGCCTTGAACAGCATAGCTCTTTTTATTGTTGCATCGTCGACATAAATGCAAAATTCCTTATACCTGTCATAGTAGCGTTCTGCGGCATCAATGCCGGAAGTGACAAGAAGCCGGTAATATAATTCCATAAGATTCAATCTCGTAATGGCAATACCCCTATCGGTTATGTATGGCGAGTAATTTTTGTTGCCTTTGGCGATTTCAAAAAGGGCGTAGGTATCGTAAAAGAACGCCTTTTCCTCTGCTGCTTTCGCCATGCGTTACGCCTCTCACGCCTCATCAGAGGAACTCTTCCATCCTTTCCTGGCAAGATTCTTGAATTCCTGGCCGGTCATCTCTGTTTTTAATTTGCCAAAAACGTCTTCTAAATTTCCCCTTTTGAACACGCTTACCACCATGTCATCGCCTTCCTTAATCCCCTGGCTCTTTACAGTATCCTTTGGGAGTATGATCCCGATTGAGTTCCCCCATTTTTTTGCAAACACCATTCGCACAATCACCGCACCCAGTTTAGTTATACTTTAAGTTAACTAAAAGTTAACTCATATATAAATGTTGCGAAACATCGCGCCTGCAATCACCCACATCAGTTATTTGTATTCCTGCGTTGAGCATAAGATTCTATAAAACGCTGAAGGGTGTTGGAGGCTTCTGCGCCGAGCCTGCCTAAAACATGCTGCAGCGCAGCCTGGCCTGAGCTTAATACATCATCAAGCTCTGACAGCACAAGATATCTTAGCGAGACAACATTTGCCGAAATATTGCGCCAGGAGCCGTTGCTTGGCGGCACATTGGCGCCTGGTGCGAAAAACACATCCCTCTGACCTGGTGGGGTTTGTACTGTTATCTTAACAGAGTACGGCTGAGGCTCACATTCCACTTTGGCGCCAAAAAACTCCTGCACTTTTGGTATGTCTGCAACCAGCTGCCGGAAGAACGGAACCAATTGCATAGCCTTTTGCTTAGCTAGCTGCTCTTCAGCTTCAGAGCGTGGCCTCTGATAGTGCGAAGTCAAGCTTTGCACAGCTCTTTGCTCAGCCGGCTGCCCTTCTACAGCCTTTTCAAGCCCACTTCCTCCCTCTTCAATATGCTCAAGCGCCCTCTCAGCAGTGTAGTGCATTGCCGCATTTGCCACAACGAACTGTAGCACTTCCGAAGGCACAGGCGGCTGCCACAGCTTACGATGCGCTTCTGTCAACTCCGTCAATTCTGCTGCCATCTTTAACACTTCCTCTTGCAGCAATACTGTTAGTAAGCTGTATTAAAGGATTTTTCGGCGGAAAAGCCGCAAATCTTCTCTGCGCCATTGAAAAATTTACGCCAGTGCCGGAAATCTATCAAAAAACCTGCTTATTTTTGAAAAATTTCCGAAACAACCGAAAGCTTTTTGCATTGTTTTTGGCGGGGCTTCGGCACGGCCGGGTTAGATGCCTTCCAAGATTATGATCTTTAAGACCATAATCACCATCTGTTTCGTATCTTTTATTTATCTTCCATAAGCCCATACGGCTTATTTTCAGAGACATGCAAACCTTAGAAGCTGCTTAGAATAAAAACGCTAAAGTCACTGTTGCTTTATTGTGCAATCCGTCGGGTTTATCCCAACTGCGGCGTATAGGCGTTTAAGGAATCGGTTTATCCGTGCTGCTTCGGTGGGGTCCTCTTCAGCCTTTGTTAAAGATTGGGGAGTAGTCCAAAAGCTTTTCACAACAGCATCACACCCGCTTGTTGCTTTAAATGGCACAGAATCGTTTGTGCCCTTTTCCACGTTAAGCACAACAAAACGATATTGGGGTGGGACAACAAGGGCGCCTTTAACTCCGCTCTGCAGAAATTCGACATAATAATAGGGTATTCCATTCACTCTAAACTCGAAATCAACTTTAGGCGTATACCCGTCACCGCTAGTTCTTTTTGTTACGCGAACATAATCCTGCTCTACAGTAGCCTCAAGCATTGGCGTTGGGATATTTGTCAGCTGTGGTGATGGTGCCTGATTTGTGCAGGCAGCAGCCACAGCTAAAGCTAACACTGCAGCTGTTGTTATGTACTTCGGCCTTAACATGGTTCTGATGCTCATTGCATCGCAGTGTCATCTTTCTCTACATATAAATCTTTTCATAGTAGTAACAAAAACGTGGTGAAGAATTGATGCAAAAGGGATGGGCAGTTCACAACCTGCCTTCCGCCAAGCCCTGCTCGCTAAAGAGTAATGCTGCGATCAGGACAATCGCATAGGCTGCCCGGGGCAGGAAAGCAGGGATGGCAATAAGTACAGCTTAGTGTCTGGAACTGTGCCTTTGGAACAAATGATAAAAGGCGGGATAGTTACTGACGTGCCGCTGCTGAAGCACTAGGCGTATTTCAGAGCTTTTTCCGAAAAACTTATATAAGCACCTTCCAATAATTCTCGTATGGCTTTGCCTATTGCTGTGACAGGGAAAAAAGGCACAATCATACTGTCAAAAGTGCTGATGGCGAGCGTGCTTGTCCTGGCTTCGGCAGTAATACTTTTTCTTGTAATAAGAACAGTCTTGTGCAGGACAGGAGCATGGTCTGGCGGTGTTTGCTGAATGTCAAAACAGAAATTGACAGCGCAGGGGAAAAAAGGGCTCACCCAATCGCAGACTGTAGGGATGCTGGCTGTTTTGGGCCTTGGCATCCTGCTGCTGCAGTTTACCAAGCCGCTTGTATCAGTTGCTAACGCCCAGAGCATTATTGAGGACTGTAAGTTCAGTGTTGGCCTGTCAAGCTGGCAGCTGAACTTCAACAACTGGGTTAAGGACATCAACGTCGTAGACAGCCCTTTCAGGCTTAATTGCAAGACAATATTTACAGAAATAACCAAAGAGAGCATAAACCGGGCAGACGACAAGATAAAGCTGAGTAACGACCCAACCGAAAGGGTTGATCAGCTAAAAGAGGCTATTATGAAAAACATGAGGGAATGCTGGTATATGTATGGTGAAGGCAAGGTGAAAATTCAGCAGACAGGGCTTTTCGAGAACGGCGAAACATCGTGCCTTGTTTGCTCGGAGATAGTGCCAAATCAAGAGTTCATAGACAAGTTTGGCAACAAGAATCCTCTTGATGCGATGTACACTTACGCTGTAAATTCAAGGATTCCTCCTAAGGACGAAAAAAGTTACATGAATTATTTGCTTGAAGGCGCTGATCCTAGGCCAACTGGCTATCCTGACAGATCTGTTGTGCTGGACAGGCAGTATTCTGTGGTTTTTGCTGTGCATTCCAAGGAAGACGTTGATTCTGTGGGCGAAAAGGTTACTAAGAAGGTTTTCGGGTGGGATAGCAAAGCTAATACAAGCGCAGGCATCGTTGACTGCTACGTTGGCGGTGAGGGTAAGCTTACTGGCGATGAAGCTGAGGAGATTGGCTGTGACAGCAGCGGCAATAATCCTGGCCTGATTTTCGGGAAGGTTGTTGATGGCGGCACGAATGTTGAGCTGGCAACCTGGAAAAACCTTGTTGTTGGGGTTGCGACCGGAGGGGTTGGCATTTTGATTGGCGGGGATACGTTCAGGCTTAAGACCTACCCGGAGACAGTTCGCCTTGTTCCCACTGAAAGCCTGGCCAAATACTGCAAACGGCTCTACTAGAACCTACGAGAATGAAGCGCGCATTACATAAAAAAGGTCTTACGAACGAAACTATTGTTCTTCTTATTCTTGTGCTGGTGGCTCTTATCTTTTCGGTGTTCCACTTCGGCAAAGGCGTTGGCGAGGCGAGCAACAAGTCTGTGGAGGTAACGGCATGCAGGGCAAGCGTTGACAGGAATGCCAGGCTGCACATAAACGGCATAGAGTTTCCAACAAGCCTGAACTGCCCGGCGCAGAAGGTGAGGATAACAAAGGCTGGCACTGCCGAGGCGCAGGACTCTGCGAAGAAGCTGATAGCTGATGCGATGTACGACTGCTGGTACAAGTACGGCGAGGGAAAACTTAACCTTTTCAAGGACGAGGCAACGTTCTGCTCGGTTTGCGCATTCGTCAATATTGAAACAGAGGAGCCTGTTAAGGGCTTGCCAGCTTATCTCATGACCGAGCAGTCGCCTGACAAAAGCGGGAAGCTTTACTCTGATTACCTTGCAAGCTACAAGACTTCAAAGGCAGAGCAGGTTCTTGGCGCGATAAAGGACACTCCTCTTCTTGACAGGGCTTCAGGGGCTGAGCTGAAAGGCAAAACCAACTACGCGGTGGTTTTTGTATATGCAAAAGGCAATGATGAGCTGGAAAAGCTGGCAAACCACCTGACTGCCCAGACAACAGCAGGCAAGACAGGGCTTATCATAGGCGTTGGGGCTGGCTCGGTTGCCGGAACAACTGCCGCATTGACGCTGGTAAGCTTTGGAGTTGCCGCAGGCCCTGTCGGCTGGGCTGCTCTCGGAGTTGGTGTTTCAGTCCTGGCTGTTGTTGAGGTTGTTTCATTTTTTGCAAGCCCTGACAATGTTCCTGAATGGGCTGCCCTTACCGCATTGAGGGAGTGGAACTCTGCAGAAACCGATAACATACTCAGGGATGACTTTGGCTGCACATATTTCCCGGCAAAGCTTGAATAGGAAGGGCTTGGGCGGCAGAGGCAGCGAATAAATATAAATAGCAGCCGTATAGGAAGATAAAAAGAAAAAGGTGTGCATATGAGTCTTACTAGGTTTGGGAAGAAAGGGCAGGAAGCTTCGCCCTGGGGCCATCTTGGAGGCTGGATAATAGCCCTTGCCGTCCTCATCATTTTGGTGGTAGTCATGCTCTCGGCTTTCGGAATCATTAACCTTGACTTCATAAGGAATGCGAGGTTTGGATAATGCGCACAGGCTTTGGCTCTGGCAAAAGGGGTGCGGGCTGGGGTTGGCTGCTTGGCGCAGTGCTAATGGCACTTGTCATATTTACTGTTCCTGCTGTAAAAAACATAGCTTACGGTGCTCTTGAAAACACCCTCAAGATTGCCGGCATTGACATTGGGAATCCCAGGATAGGCGCTTTCTCTGCAAAGCCAGTGGACATAGGCGGTGATGGTAAAATTGAAATGAGGTTTGAATTGTCAGTAGCCGGCAACAAGGACAGCGCTTATTTGGAGATTTATGAGAGCAAGGCCAGTGATGACAAGACCGCAGCGCAGCTTGAGCCGCCTCCGGCAAAGTTTGGCGATGATGACAGGATTTACAGTACCCGGCGAACAGAAGGCAGATTGTCCGAATTGGCTAAGAAAGGGGTTTTTAGTATAAACTGCCCCGGACATGATGAGTGCAAAGCTTTTGATTACGTGCCTAAGCCCAGGGATGAGTTCAAGCCCGGCCTGTACAGGTTCACTGCTGTTATCAGGAAAGCAAAGGACAACAAGGTTGTGTACTCCAAGGATGTTGTTGCTGGGTTTTACGATGAGGAGTATGTTGAGCTTCTTGACAAGCCTGCCGTGGGCTGTCCTGACTGTAACGTTATTGAGTGCAAGAGAAAGCAGATGGAAACCTTGCTGGAGGAAAAAGACAAGTGCAGTGAAGGCGTTAAGATACTGTACAAGGAGTCTGGGGGAAGGGTTAACGTTGTTGACGTGAACGGATGCGCCTTCCCAATTGAGCCTGTAAAGCACACTGACCCGCTGACAAACGCAGAGTTCACAGGCTGCTTGGCTTCACAGATAAACCTCATCCACTCCCAGACCGTGCTTTCAGCATTCTACAGGATAGCATGTGAGAAGGGAGACGGCATAGGAGCATTGACCGACCTCCCTCTGGCTGAGGACAAGCTTGCCAAAAAAGGCCTTGGCATAAGCCAGGTAAAGGAGATGGCAAAGGATTTCATGCAGTCCTGCTCAAAGAAGGCGGAAAGTTATCTCAACGGCAAGGGCTGGTTTAAGGCAGAGACGGCCCAGTCAAGAAGGGCTGCGTATGATGACAAAATAACAAGCTACCTTGATAACAAGGTCATGCCTGGCGTTACAGGCGTAAGCCTGAACAACGATCAAACCGGCCTTTTGGTCGTCAGCTGGAAAGCCCTGACTGGACAGGCCAAGGTTGGAAAGTTTGTGATAGAGCATGTTGTTACAAAGGCTATTGACCCTGAAAGCAAAGAGGTGCAAACCTTTGGCGAGACCTTGGAGAAGCTGCCTAGCGAGCTGACGCCTGCCGTGGATGGCTTCTCTTTTACAATCAGGCCTGAAAACTCTAACCTTGCGGGCTGGCATGAGTTTATCGTGTCAGCCGTAAGCAAGGATGACCCCGGCTCGAGCTCTGTGAAGAGCTCAAGCGGAAGGGGCCTTTACAACCTGCGCTTTTTGGAGCTTTACCAGACCCACCCAAAAGGCTGCACTGACGACAAGTGCAACGTCATCAAGAAGAAGAAGGAGATGATCAAAAGCTCGCCAGGCGCTGACGAGGCTTACATGATTTGGAGTGGCAGGATAAAAAACGCAGGGTGTGTTTACGACGAGAAAAAAGGCATGGACGACTGCCCTGAGCCGGAAGCAGTTGACATAATGTACAGGGGAATAATCGGGCTCTCGCGTGTTGGTTCTGATTTTGAAAAGGCTGTTGGCATGGAATGTGGTGCCTCAAACACTCCTGAAGGCAGGGTGTGCTCTGCCAGGAAGGAATTAAAGGCAGAGCTTGAAAAGAGAGGCTGGTTCCAGGTTGTGGTCGAAACTCCGATTGTGATAACTCCATCAAATGTCAAGGTTCAGGATTTCAAGGCTGTGGCCAGAGCCGATGGCGGTATTGACGCAGAGTTTGTTGTAAGCGGGAATGTGGCCAAGATAAGCGGCTTTGCAGTTGAGCACAGGTTCAACAGGTTCTACCGCGATGACAGCAAGCAGTTTGTCAACCTTCTGCCTATGGAGGTTGCCAAAGACAAGAGGGAAGTGGTAATTGGACCGTTTGAGGAAAGGTTTGACGGCTATCACAAGTTCAGGCTTAAGGCGGTTGATGATTTGAGCATTGAGCTAAGCTCAAGTGCAGAAGTCGCTGCCGGTTTTTATACGCAGGGCTATCTTGACTTTTACGATGGCGATGCTGAGAACTGCAAGGGCGATGGCGGCTGCGATGTTGTTGGCAGGAAGCGGGATTACCTTAAGGAGAAGAGAGATGCTGCGATAGAAGTTTTCGCAAATGACGAGGCAGTTAGGAAAGGCTTGGAATTTTTTGGCTGTAGCATAAATGGGCTGGACAGGTGCAGGCCGGAAGGCGTTCAGGCTTTGTTCGCTGCCGTTCTTGGAAAGTTTTACCCGAACACAGACCAGCAGAATGAGCTTTTGACAAAATGCGAAACAAAAGGGAACCCTTACGTGGATATCTGCAAAGCCAGGAAAAACCTTGAGTCAGCCTTGAAGAGCAACGGCTGGGTTGAAGTTACAAAGCCAAGAGCAGAAACAAAAGCTGCTTTGCCCACAACAACAGCAGACATCAAGACAGTGCCTGAAAGGCCATTGCCCGGGGAGCTTTTCACCCTGGTTGTGGAAGCTGCATCTTCCCATGCCATAAGATGGCTTAAGATAGCAGAAGGCAATTCAAAGGAGTGGAAGACTGTGCCTTGTGACTGGCTTAGCAAGACGTGCAAGCGCGAATGGTCAAGGCTTTACTTTGACCCAAACCCTGTCCCTATAAGAATAGCTGTGGTTGATGCGACCGAGCGTGTTTCTGAGCTTGAGCCTTTTACGCCAAGTGTTGCCTGGAGCTGCCTTGGCTCAAAAAAGGCTGGTGAAAAATGGGTTGGGTGCAAAACAAACGACCAGGAGGAAGTGCTTTACGAGTGCAACAGCGACGGTAGCTTTACAACGCATATTCCCGAGAAAGAGGAAGATAGAAAGCCGTCATCTTTCCTTTGCGGGGGAATAGTTGATTATGGCCAGGCAGAAACAGGAAGCCAGGGAAACTGCATCTACACATGTAAGTTTGATGCTGAGTGCAGCGCTGTTGGAGGCTCAATAGCTCCCTTTGAGTGCCCTGGCAAAAACACAGGCATGAGAGGTGTTGAGCTTAAGCAAGTGTGCTGCGAGGTTGGAGCACCGCAAGAGGTAAACCCGAAAACTGTTGGCGTCCTTTCAATCATTACAAACATCATGAACGAGAACCTGATAGCGAACTCTGTTGGCGGTTTTTTCTTCGTTTTTGACCTCATCAACCCGGTTAAAATGTTCACGGAAAGCGAGAAAAGTAGGCAAAGGCAGGATTTGCTGGACATCATGTTAAAGCTTCAGGCTGATGCTGAGCAGGGCACTTCCCTCAGCAGCGTTGTTGGCGCAATGGGCACTTTGAAAAAGGACGAAAAAGAGAGGAAGAAGTATCTTGACCAGAAATACCAAAGCATCAGCAACCAGTTTTACAGCTACGCGGCAAAGCTGGAGATTGATGCAGGCAGCGACAACAAGGCCAAACGCGATAGGGCAAGGGCAACATTGGCAGAGCTGAACCCGGTTATTGCCAACTTTAACCTCTACACCCTTCCTCAGCGGGAGTTTGACGAGCTGGCTATTCGGCACAGCACTGATCCCCTTGTGCTTCAGATAGCAAGGTATGACGCCCTCACCTGGCTTGACGACGACAGGCAGTTTGAGGCTCTTGATGACATTTACTTCGAGGTTGGGAAAAGCCTGGAAAAAACAAAGGATGAAGGTATGGCTGTTGAGATGTATAACCTTGTGCTGGAAAACTTCCGCGAGTCTGAGCATGCGCAGGAGTCGAGGGACAGGATAGAACTCCTTCAATCATTTCGCCACAAGGCTGGAACCTTGACTCAGAGCCTCGCGATAGACATATTCGGAGACCCTACGTTTTACGTGTTTGGCGGTCCAAAAGCTTTGATAAAGGGCGGCCTTACCGCTGTGAGGGTTTTGTCAAAAACTCCGCAAATTGCAGCTCAGACAGCAAAGCAAGCCGGCAAGGTTTCAGAGCCCCTCCTGAGGGAAGCTCTTGCAAGCTCTGGCGTGAAGAGCAGGGAGATTCTGGAAAAAGCCCCGGGCATGCTTGTGAGGTCTGGAGGCAAGGTCAGCCAGGAGCTTGTGGAATTGCTTGCAAATGTTCCAAGAGTGATAAAGTCCAGGATGATAAAAACCGTTGTGGACCGGGAAGGCAGGGTATTTTTTGAAACTACGGCGCTTAAGGGCGGCCAGAAGATAAGGGTGCCTTACCTGGAGAGCTTCAAAACCGCCCTGGCTGTCAGCTCAGATAAGCTCGGCGAGTTCAAAAAAGCGTATAGGGATTTAATGATTGAGAAAGGCCATCTTTTTGGCAATCCCAACGACCAGAAGCTGGCAATAAGGCTCCTGCAGAGCGGCTTGGACAAGGATGAAGTAGTTAAGGTCCTTACAAAGGCTGACAAGATTGCTGATGACTATGATCTTCTGACAAAAGTGGTGAACAACTTCATGGAGCCCGAGTTCGGCATTACGCAGCCAAGGCTGGTGAGAATGATTTTGGCTGCTAAAGCAACCCCGGCCTCGGTAGAGGATGCCCTGTCCATAAAGAGGGCTGCAACCGAGGTCATACTTAAGAATCTGGGCAACAACAGGAACAGGTTCCTTGTCGCCAAAACCCCGGGAGGCCAGGACGTCAAAGTGGCCCTAAACCGCCAACTGATGAAAGGCGACTTAGCTGGGGAAGTTGAAAAGGCCGGAAGCAAGTACGCTGAAGTCATGAGCAAGTATCCAAATCTGTTGGACAATGCCGATGACCAGAAGAGGGTTTTGGACCTTGTCCAGGCTCCTGATTTGGGTGCGGATGACATAGGGCATCTTATCACCCGTAGGGCGAACGCCGACTCTGCCATAAAGCAGGGCTTCCTTGACAGCTATGTGAAGAAGATTGCACCCACGCTTGACAGGATTAACGACGCTGACGAGATACTGAAAGCCCAGGACTTTACAGATGCCATAAGGAAGGCGAGAATAGACAGGGCCAAGGTGCTAAAGCAGGCAAACAAGCGCTTCAGGGGAATCGACATTGACATCAAAATGAATGAGCTGCTTCAGCAAAAGCTAGCCGAGGCTGCTCTTAGAAGCGGAAGGGCAGCGAAAATAGAAGGGGCCATAAGCGGGGACTCTGCTGACTTGTCAAAAACCTTTTACGGGGCATTCGGGCCAATGGCAGAAGGCAGGGGAGCCGTGGTTGTTCCTGAGCATGTCCCAACATTTTTCAACAGGCTTGTCGCCATTAAAAACAGTATTTCAGACTTCGCCATAAGTTCTGAGATTATGGCTGGAGTTGCTTCCGAGGAGGCCAAGCTGGTTGTAAAAACACTGCATGCCCATGCCATTGAATACGGGGCGCCTGTCGTGAAGCTTGCCAGGGAAAAGGGCTTAAGGCCCCTCAATGCCATTGTTTCGTTTGATATTTCAAAAGCCAGCATGCTCAGCCCTGCCAAGTTTGCCGAGCTTGACGAAGTTGCAGGAGTTGTTGTGCCTGTGATTGCGCAGGCCCCTGACGGCACAGACGAGCTTGCCTTTGTGGTCTTTGAAAATGGCGCCATACCTGCAGAAGTCCTGCCACAGACCGACCTGTTATTTCTCCCTGACGGCTCTGCGCCGTACTGCGCATATTACGATGTGGTTGTTGAATGCACTCTTGACGATGAAGTTTCGAGAAGCGCCATGCCGACCGCTGTTTTCGGCAATAATCTGGAGAAGCAGGTGCTGATAAGCCTGAACATGCGCAACCTTGAGGGTTTTGAAACTACGAAAGATGACTGGCTTAAGGACAACATTGCTCCTTTGGCTGCAAACGTTGAGGTTAATGATGAAGCGCTTAGTGATGCTGAGGCGGACGCTGCGCTCACAGAAAAGGCTGATGAGCTGCTCGGCAAGGCAGGCACTGCTTACGACACTTCAAAGCAGCTCAGGGCTAATGGCTTGAGCGATGTGGAGGTTCAGCAGTTCCTTGTTTCGGCAAAAGACTTATCAGCTTTCAATGACTTGAAAGATGTTCCTGTTGAAAGCCTGAGGGTGAGGTTAGGATGATATACGACAGCGGTATTGAAGGCAGTTCTGCCGGTTCGCCTGGCAATCGAAGCGCAAAAGCTTTTCTGGCTGCTGCCGGCATAGTAATAGGGGTTGCTGTTGTCGTGGCTGCACTTTTCATAATATTTCAGCCTGAAGAAAAAACAATAAAGCTACCGGCTGTTGAAGAAGCCCAGCTGGTTTTTACCTCGCCAACTGACGCCGAGCAGCAAGCTATTGTAAGAAGCCTTGTTGGCTATGACTGGGCTGTGCTCCTGAACACTCCCCTTGATGACAAAAGGGCCGTGCTTGCAGTGCCTTACCTTGCAAGTTTGGAACTGGAAACTGCCATTGCGCAGCACAATCTTCTCGACAACTCAGCCAGGTATGTTGGAGCTGGGGCAGTCCAGCTTGTGAAGAATGACTCCGGCCTTAGGGGCATTTTGGAAAGCCTTGCAGCCATAGAGGATGAGTACTACCGCCTTGGGCTGCCTTCAGGGGTTGTGCATGCCGAAAGGCTCAGGCACCTTGCCAAAATGCTTGAAGTGTACGGCCCGCCTGCTGGAGAAATAAGGGATTCTGAAACCAGGCAGTTTGCCCAGGACCATCTCGGATTTTCTGTTGACTCGTACGAGGCGTGGTATACACTTATAAGTATAAGATACGGCAGTTTAATTAAAAACATTGAAAAAACAAAAGACAAAAAGTCTATACTTACTGTTAAGGAATATCTGGGAGGAAATCCCCAGAGAAAGGAAGTTTTGACAAGGTGATAAAGCATGGCCGGAAGCGAAAGGAGTGGAAGAAGAAGAGGTTCAAAGAGTGCAGCAGCTTTGTCGCTGGAAACAATCGCGGTTGCGGCAATAATACTTGTTGTCCTGATAATTGTCCTAGCAATCTTCACAGGAGGGTTTAACAAAGTCAGGTTTCAGATAGGGAAGGTCAATAATTGTGAGCCTGAAAATGAATGCGTTGAACCAGATGGAACATGCAATGCCGGTGAAAAGATATACGGCCTCGGCTGTGAGGAAAAATATCCGGGGACAAAAACCTACTGCTGCAAGAAGCAGCCGGATGTCTAGTGGAAGGATTGGCGGAATGGGAAGAATGCGGAAAAATAAGAGAGGTGCGGCACCCACTAGCCTGCTTATGGCCATAGGCTATGCTTTGGGTTTTATCCTGTTTGTTCTAATTCTGCAGATTGCAGGTGGTAAAGTGGGGCTGACTATAGGAGGCACGGCTGAGGCAGCTACTGCCATTGACAGGGGCTTTGCCGACCTTACTAAGAAGGCGGAGGAGCTTGAGGACAGTAAGCCGCCGGTTGACTTTGCCCTGACCGTTGACAAGGACTTTTTCCTGGTAAGCTTCAACAAAGCTCCCGACGTAAAAAACGGCAATGCCGTAAGCCCGCCTGAATGTAACGGTGTATCATGCCTTTGCGTTTGCATTGATGACAAGTGCGAGGACATTGACGTCCAAAAGAACAGGGGCAGGGACTGCAGGCCGATATACCAGTATAATGCAATAATAGCTGAAGGGGATGACAGCTTTAAATGCAATGATGGCAGCGAGTGCAACAGGGGAGGTAAGCATACAAGCTATAAGTACGTTGATGAGTCAGGCAGTGTGTCGGATGGCTACTACTTTTACATTAAGGGCGAGAAAACGTTTTCTGCAAAGATTCGGAAAAGCAGCAGCAACCTTTACATAGGGCAGTAAACCCTGCCATACTTTACCGCAACTAATTTAAATGCCTGTGCAGATTATCCGTTGTTGATGCGGAAGCTTGTGCTGGGAAAAAGAGGGGCTGAAGCGACAACAGTCGAGGTGTGGTTTGTCGTTATCGGGCTGATACTTGCCGCGCTGGTAACCACCGGCCTTTTGAAAAAGACAGTTGACGACATCAAAGGAAAAACCCTGGAGAAGAACTACATTGCCAGGGACATTGCCCTTGCGCTGGACGCTGTTTACGCCGCCCCCGGCGATGTGGAGTACACCTATTCCCTCAAGAAATATAAATTTGTCGTTGAGATAAAAGACTCCAAGGTTTTTGTCAAGGACTCTCTGGGAGAGAAAGACGCTACCGCCGGCATTTACGATTATTTCGGGGACCCTGACAGTAAGCTGAGCGTGAGGATAACGCCTCTGCCCGACGACCCTAGGCCAATGCTGGTTACGTTAGGCAACAGGAATGATGTTTTGCTTGTAAAAGCCGAGAATGCGTTTTTGGAAGAAGATGTGGCATTTACCTGACAGTCTGGTTTATTTGGCTCTGCTGGCAAGGAGCAAGAGAGGCCTCGCCATATCAGACAAGATGCTGCTGTGGATTCCAAGGTTTATTTTTACAGTGATAGTTGTCGGGCTGACTTTTTACATCATACTTTCGTTTATAATCACTAAAACAAACGTTTCCGAGGCAGAGTCAAACATACTTACGGACGTTGCTTACTATTCCGGTGATGGCTTCTCTTTTGTTGATAAGGATACGAACAGGGTTTATGCCGGTGTTATAGACGGGTCAAAGTTCAGCGACGCCCAGCTTGGAGCGCTGCTTAGCAATGACAAGCCGTTGCTTGTTGGCAGGTTTGTAAGGCGGCAGACTATTATTGATTACCTTTTGCATCCCCAAACAGATGCGGTAGCTTACACCGATAAAGCAAGGTATGGGCAGTGGCAGCCCATAGCGCAGCTGAAAGGGGAAGGCGAGGGAGGCAAGACGCCTTATTCAGAGGTCAGGTATGTTGCCGTGCGCAATCCGGCAACAGGCAATTCAAAAGGAGCGGTGGTCGAAACCGTTTTCATAGCTTCGAACTGAGGATGGAAAGATGGTAATGTTCAGGGCAATGCTAAAAAGCAGGAAAGGGCTGGACTTTTGGGACATTTTCTTTTACCTGTTCTATTTTCTGGTAGCTTTCATAATAATATTTCTGCTTAACATTGCAGGATGCGTGATTAAGGATAAGGAAGCCAGGGCTGGAATCGGCGCTGACGTCAGCCTCGCGGCAGTCATAAGGGCTGACGCGCAGCTTGACAGCTATTTGAGGACACAGATGCCTGGCAAAGAAGAGCTGCTTGAAAAGATGGGCTGGGTGGAGAAGAATAAAAACGCGAAATACATCAAGGGCCTTGTCAAAGAGATTGACTTCAACTTTGGAAAGGTCGAGGATTTTCTCAACAAGCATCCTGAGGTTTACTCTGACAGGGACTACTCAGGCTTCATAAGCGGCCTGCACCCCTTTTACGTCTCCGGAAGCAAAAAGGACAAGGAAGATTCTGAAAGGGTTTTCAAGGCCGTAACTGCGGTTATGTTCATCAGGGCTGTGATTGATTACCCGAAAAAGGGCGATTACATGTTCTATCTTTTGCCTTTGGGCGTTGATTTTGGCCCTTCTGACCTGAAACCGAGCAGTAAGGAAGACATGTGCAAATCATCCTACGAATTGTGCGCGCAATACCTCCCTCCGGAAGTTGTTCCCAGCCTGAAAGACCCTTTAATCTATGTCTCGCCAGTAAGGTTTTCAAGCCAGGCCATCCAGATTATTCCTCTGGCAGACGCAACACTGGCAAAGGTTGAGTTCAGGTATTATCCGGAGTTTAAATCGAGGCTGCCGCAGCCGTGAGGTAAGGTTATGACCACGCCAACAAAGCCGATGAAGCTGTTATCAGGAAACAAGCGGGGGATGGATTATTACGTTTTTATAGTCTCGCTTGTTGGCGTGCTTATGCTCAGCTTCATAACATTCAGCCTTTTCACCAAGCAATACAGCCTTAGCTCAGGGCTTTCTACCGGCACAGAGCAGTTCAGGGTGCTGAAAACATACGCCGCAGCCGAAAAAGCCCTGCTCTTCGCTGACGATGCTGCAAGGCTGGCTTTGGAGCAGGCTGCTTACAAGTACGGGAAAAGCGGGTTTTACTATTCGGGTGCCCCATGCGGCAGCAATGGCGGCTACAACTATTGGGCAAAGGATGAAATTCTCCAGAAGAATGACTGCGTGCCTCAGCCAGCGAATCCTTCCGGGTGCTATCCTGACGAGCCCATGATGAAGTGGACTCTTTCAACTTTTTTCTACTACGATTTCTACAAATTCGTTTCAAAATTCAATAGCATCAGCGAGGTTAAGATTCCTTTTAATTACGAACCGTTCGGCGTAGCGACAGGCAGCACACAGATTATTGGCATATCGAAAGACCCAATAACAATAAGCATTCCTAACGTTAAGTACGAAGTCAAGCCGGGCTTCAGGGAAAGCATAAACCGGGATCTAATTGGCGATGGCAGTTCTGTTGTTGCGGTTGCCAAGCAGCTTGCCGGTAAAAGCGAGAAGGAGGCAAAGAAAATAGTTTCTTCAGCTGATAGCAGTGATGCAGGCAGCCTTGATTGGAATGAAAAGTTTGCCTACAGCAAGGCAAAAAATTCCTGCCTTTACGCCATTGGCTCATGCACATGCTGCGAAACCATTGAAACGTGCGAGGAGTATGAGTTTGACGAAGAAGGCAACCCTGTCCTGGATGATGATGGAAAAATTATTTGCAAGAAAAAAGGCACTTCAGAGGTTCCTGTAGGTGATGGCACAGAATACAGGACAATACCTTACGACAGCTTTGACATCCCGATGAGCGTCAGGGTCAACGACCCTGCTTCAGGCACAAGCCATAAGCAGTATTTAGTTTATGATGAGGCAGCAAAAAAGGAGGTGCTGAAAGAGCTCGAGTACAACTTCGCAGTAAACTGGATAGAGGACCACCCCGAAGACTCAACAACCTCCTGCTCCTGCGGCACAGGACATCCATGCTGAACTGAAAAGCCAACAGGGTGCAGTCAACTCTTGTCAGGAAAGTTGACTTTATCAGTCAACAACAAACTATTTATATTAGCCGCTGTCGTAAGCCGTTCTGGTAAAAATGATTCGCTTGTCCTACGATGAGATTATTGCCAAGATTAAGGAGAAAAGCAGCCTGAGCGAGAGCGAGCTTTCCGGGAAAATCAGCGGCAAGATGTCTCAGCTCGCAGGTCTCGTAAGTAAGGAAGGGGCTGCTCATATTGTTGCTTCGGAGCTTGGGATAAAGCTCGTTGACCAGCTTTCCGGCAGGTTACAGATAAAAAATATCCTGAATGGAATGAGGGATGTTGAGACTGTTGGCAAGGTTATGCAGGTTTTTGACGAGCGCCAGTTCAGCAGCAACGGGAGGGAGGGGAAAGTGGCAAGTTTGCAGCTGGCTGACGAAACCAGCTCTATAAGGGCTGTCCTGTGGAATGAGCAGGCTGCTAACGTGAAAGGCATCAACGTTGGCGATGTCGTTAAGGTCAAGAGCGCTTATGTCCGCGAACGCAACGGATTAAAGGAGCTTCACCTTAACGACAGGAGCGTGGTAATAGTGAACCCTCCGGGCGAAACGGTGGATGTTGCTGTTCCTGCAGCGGCTGCAACTGTAACTTCACAGCGCCAGCAGAAAGCCATTAGGAAAAAGCTGTCTGAGCTGAACGAAAGCGACGCGATGGCCGAGGTCCTTGGCACGATTGTCCAGGCGTTTGACATAAAGTTCTTCGAGGTCTGCCCTGAATGCGGCAAGAGGGCGAGGCAGTCGCAGCCTGACAGCAGCTTTGTCTGCAATGACCACGGCGCAACAGCAAAGCCTTCATACTCATACGTGCTGAACACTGTGATTGATGATGGCACTGAAACAATGAGGCTTGTCCTCTTCAGGAGGATGGTTGAAAGGCTGCTGAACAAGACGGAACAGGAAGTGCTGGCTTACCGCTCGCAGCCTGACTCTTTCCAGCAGGTTAAGAACGACATCTTGGGGAACTTTGTGAAGGCTGTGGTGAGGGTTAACAAGAACGAGCTTTTTGACAGGCTTGAGTTAGTTGCCCAGGAGATTCATGAGGCAAACCCTGATGATGAGATAACAAGGCTTAATGGCGAGCTTGCCGCTTTGCAGAAGCCCCAGCCTGCCCGGACTGAAGAAATGAACATGCAATGATGCTCAATGATGTTTCTGACTCACCTCGCCGGTGGAATATTTGCGGCAGTTTATTTCGGCAACTTTTTGGGGATTAGCTACAGCAGCAATGAAAAGATTATCACAATTGTAGTGGCTGCTGTTTTTGCCCTGCTTCCGGACATCGATATGGTAAAATCGAAATTGGGAAGGAAGCTGCAGCCGTTTTCTAACGTTCTTGCAGTGTTGTTCAGGCACCGCGGCTTCCTTCACAGCTTTATTTTTGCAGCACTTGTTTATTTTGCAATGCTGTATCTTTTTTCAACAGTTATTGCTGCAGCAGCAGTTTTAGGGTATTCCTCGCACTTGCTGCTTGACATGGCTACAAAGGAGGGTATAATGCCGCTTTCGCCGCTGTCAAAGATGAAAATAAGGGGCTTTGTAAGGACGGGCGGGATTCTGGAGAAGGCAGCCACTGCCGCGCTATTTGTTCTTATAATTCTCAAACTGGTTTGAAAAGTTTCCGGAAAACAGCATATGATCCACTGGACACTGGACAACTGCCCGGCTAGGGTATATAAAGGGGAACTTTTCTAATAGTGTACGCGCTTACGGGAGGCGACAAGAAAGGATAAGGTGAAATGAGATGAATGAATTGGAAAGTGTGTATGGAAGGGATTATGGAAGCAAGGGCGTAGCAGCTGCTGGTGCTACCAGTGCGGTGGAAACTGGAGCAGAAACAAGGGCAAATGCTGCAATCCAGAACTTGCCTGACAAGAAGTTCAAGGCCGGAGGCATAACGGCAACTGTCTGGAAGGGAATTTCCCCGAAAGGCACGGCTTACTTTAATGTTCAGCTTGGCAGGAGCTACAAGGACAACAACTGGAAGAATACCAGCTCGCTGAGGGAGAATGACGTGCCAAAGGCGATGGTTCTGCTGCAGAAGGCGTATGAGTACGTTATACTGCAAACTACAAACGCTGTGCTTAATTAGGCAACAGCGGCTTATGCTATTATGCAACCGATATGCAAAAAAATTTAAACAATGAGGTGATTGCGGTGAGGAGGAAACAGGAGCAGGAATCGGTTTTGGTTGGGGAAGAGAGCATAGTTGAGGGGGAAGATGCTGTGAAGTCTGCTGAGAAGCCTGTAGATGGCACTGAGAGGGGCTCTGAGCTTGAGCAGCTGCCTGGTGTTGGCGCAGCCACGGCTGAGAAGCTTGCCTTGGGTGGTTATGATACCTTGCTTGGCGTAGCGGTAGCTACCCCTGGCGAGCTTGTTGAGCTGACTGGCGTTACCGAGCTTGCTGCCAGGAAGATGATTCAATTCGCTCGAGACAAATTAGAGATGGGATTTGTGTCTGCTGAGGATGTTTTGGTGAAAAGGCAGGGGATTGGCAAGATAAATTCAGGCAGTACTGCTCTTGACAACCTGCTTGGTGGGGGTTTTGAGACAGGAGCAATTACGGAAGCATATGGCGCGTATGGCGCCGGAAAAAGCCAGCTTGCCCATAGCCTTGCTGTTAACTGCCTAAGACAATTCCCGGATTCCTATGTTGTCTTCATCGACACAGAATCTACCTTCAGGCCCGAAAGGATAATTGACATTGCGAAAGCGCAGGGCCTTGAGCCTGAAAAAGTTCTTAAGCAGATTAAAGTGGCCCGTGCCTTTAATTCAGACCACCAGATGCTGCTGGCTGAGAAGATTGATGACCTAATAAAGAAGCAGGGGCTTAATGTCAAGCTGGTTGTTGTTGATTCGCTCACGGCACATTTCAGGGCAGAGTTCATCGGCCGGGGAACGCTGGCTGACAGGCAGCAAAAGATTAACAAGCACATGCACACGCTGATGCGGCTGGCTGAGCTTAACAACCTGTGCGTTTACGTTACTAACCAGGTCATGGCGAAGCCTGACATGTTCTTTGGCGATCCCACTGAGGCAATTGGGGGGCACATCGTCGCACACGCCTCCACATACCGCCTGTATCTAAGGAGGGGCAAGAAGGGAACCAGGGTTGCGAAGATGATTGACAGCCCAAGCCTGCCGGAAGGAGAGGCAACCTTCGTGCTTGATACAGCCGGTGTCAGGGACGTGTGATGTAGCCGTGCCATCGTGTGGGTAGAAAACTTTAAATACCCACAAATTTACTATTTTACCCACATGAAGACCGCATATACCGATGGGAGAGGACGGATTACACTGGGCTTGAAGATGGTAAATAAACACGGCAATAAATTTGCTGTTGTCAGCCACGGGAAGGAAATTATCCTGGTGCCTATAGCCAAGGACCCGCTTGCTGAGCTCAGGAACATTTGGAAAGGCAGCGGAATAGACAAGTATACGATTAAAGAGCTTCGGGAAATGGCGCTTAAAGAAGCTGAAAAAGAGGCAATGGGAAATGTTCGCAGACACAGACTTTCTTCTCGCCCTGATTAAGAAATCAGATTGGCTAAAGCAAAATGCTCTTATAGTCTCGGAAAAGCATAAAGGCCACATACGCGCTTCTATGTCTGTCCTGATTGAACTGGCATTGCTTTGCGTTAGGATGAAAAGGCCGCTTCTATCTACATTCGCCAACATTCTTGAATTTGCAGAGGTAGATGAAGCTACATACTCTATCTGCCTAACTGCAGGTGCATACGTGGATAAAAACAATGTTAACGTTTTTGATGCTTTCCATGCCGCTTACTGCGGCAACGACATTATCATAAGCTCTGACGCGGCATACGACAAGTTAGGTTTGGAGAGAATAAAATTGGAGAAAGTGCCGAGTTAAACGAACCTTTTGTAGAAACTTTTAAATAGACAAAAACGATTCTTGGTGTTGCTGATGCGGTTTTTTAAGGATGCAGGGATTAGAAATTGGGGTCCTCTTTCTGCATTTCTAAACTGCAGCTTTTCAGGCAAGGCAGCGAATAAACCATATTGGAGGTAGCACTATGCGCAGTGGAGGGTTTGGAGGAGGAAGGGGTTTCAGGGGAGGGGGAAGCAGGGATTTTGACCAGAAGGCTGCCCCCGTCAGAGTGGGTGAGGAGGTCGACGTTACGATAGAGGCTGTTGGCGCAAAGGGCGATGGCATAGCCAAGAAAGAAGGCTTTGTCATTTTCGTGCCAAACACGAGCACCGGTGACAACGTAAAAATAAGGATAACCAAGGTTCTCAGCAACGTGGCTTTTGCCGAAGTGGCTGGCAAGGGCGGTGAAGCTTCGCAGCAAAGAAAAGAGAGGCAACAGGAAGGAAGCGGCGAAGGCGGGGAGGAAGGTGAAGGCGGCGAAGGCGTTAGCAAGCCTGAGCCTGAAGAGCAGCCTGTTGACACTGAAGACTTCGGCGAAGAGGAACGTTAAGAGCGGTAAAGATAGTAGCAGCCGATTGTTCTTTTTCTCATAATTTTTTTATATCAGGTTGCTGTAGTCATTGGAATGCGGACATTTATCGCCGTTGATTTGCCAGAGGAAGTAAAGGACGAACTTGCAAATGCGCAGAGGCAGCTTTCTTCAGCAGTTGCGGCAGCCGCAAAGATGAGCCTTGCCCACGACTTTCATCTGACTTTAAAATTTCTTGGGGAAATAACGCCCGCGAAAATGGAAGTTGTAAAGGGCTGTTTGGGCAATGTTAAATTCAAAAGCTTCTCGGCAGCTGTTTCGGGCATTGGCGTTTTCCCAAGCGAAAACTACGTCAGGGTGGTTTGGATTGGCATAGAGCCGGAAGACGGTTTTATCCGGCTGCAGAAACAGGTTGATGATGCCCTTGAAAAAGAGTTCCCGAAAGACAAGAATTTTAAGCCGCACCTGACCTTGGCAAGGGTTAAGTTTGTTTCTGACAAAAGCGCCTTTTTACAGCAGCTGCAGCAAATACAGATAAAAAAAGTAAAATTTGCTGTTGAGAAATTCAAGCTGAAGAAAAGCACGCTCTCAAGGGAAGGGGCTGTTTACGAGGATTTGGCGGTTTACTTTGCCTGAATTGCAGCAAGTTTTGAGATTAAGCCGTCGGTTGTAACGCGGGCTTCGACTAGTTGCTGCTGCGAGAAGTGGCCACGCGCTTCTTCCAAGTGTTTTTTGTAAGTAGCTTCATCCGCCCTTGATATGCATTCTCCTAAAGCAGCAGCTGATGTGCTGAAGACATAGTCGTGTGGTTTCACTGTTGCTAATCATATTGCGAAGGAATGTTTCAAAGCCGCGACCAAACACGGCATGGGTCATAAGAGACAATATCTCGTAAGGTGGGCTTTTGAATGCCAAATTTTCGCTGGGGTTAATGCCAAGGACTGCCCACGTTATACCTTTTGCTATTAGGCTTGTCTGCGAGTTTAAATTATCCTTAAAGTCAAGCTTTTTGCCAAACAATGCTTCAAGCGTTTCTTCCGCCTCTCTTATTTTGTCTCTTCCAAGGTAATCCCTCGGCGCTCCAGCAAAGCCTCGCAGGTGGCTTAGAGCTGCTTTGCTGTCCCTTGCCATTATTGAAAACTGCATAAGACCATGAAGCGATTCAACGTATTCCCTAACCTGTCTTCGCGCTTCTGGATTTTCGACCGCAATGCCAGTATAAACATCAAGGTTTTGTGACAATAGGCGCTGTGTCATTAATGCTTTCAAATCATCAATAGGGTTCTGGTAAGTTGGGTGAGCGCTAGGGGTTATACCAAGCCTGCGCCACGCATCACCCATAGTAAAGAGTGTAAAGTGAGTAAGAACCTGCGTATCTGCAGTTATTTTATCATGTTCATCAGAGGAAGTTAAGTAAACAACTTTTGGGCCAAGGGGTCTTAAAAGCTCTTCCAGCTTTTTGGTTGTTGAATCCCCTTCGACTCTTACAGGCACTAGAATAAAAGTCTGGTTCTTTGGATCTAAGCTGGGGCCATGCATCGGGTGCATGCTCACTATTTGCACCCCAGAGGGGGCATACTGTTGTAATGCTGCAACCTCTTTGGTCTTAACTGAAGTAAATCCTCCAACTATAGAGCCCGGCTTGACTGCTCCAATGCATTCCTTGATGACTTGGTCAATGCTGCCAAGAGGAGTTATTGAGTAAATAAGCAAATCGCTTCTTCTGGCAACGTCCTGATTTGTTGGCATGATGACTATGTTCTGTACCCCTTCGTAAGCCTTGTGCAGATCGCTAACATTTCTATCAGAAACAAACACGGTGTGCCCAAGAGTCGCAAAACGGCTTGCGTAAGCCTTTCCCATCCCCCCGGCCGCCCCAACAATGCCTATGTTCATAGCAAGCAGCTACAAGAGCACATATATAAATTTATCTCTTTTTAGTAGTGAAAAACAAGGCAGCTTATTGGCTGCTACGAAAAAGGTTTTTAAACAAACCAAGCCACCAAAGCAGAATGGTAAACTACGGCGCGGCGTTCAAGCTTCCTTTTACTAACTGGCGCAGGCTGGGTGCCCTTTTCTTATTGGTGTTAGTTGCTGGTTTGCCATCAATCCTGTTGCAGATGTTCAAAAAGGATGCCATTTCTCTGGTGTTGACTTCTGGCTGGGCAGGCTTAATTGCCTTTTACCTCGCCTTTTTTCTTGTTTCCATGTTCCTTTACATGGCAATCAGTGGCTATTCAATCAGGATAGCCAGACATGCTGCCCATGGGAAAAACGCCCTGCCGCCTTTTGAAAAATTCCTCTCGCTGTTTGCAGCAGGGTTCAAGTACTCTGTTGCATTGTTAATCTATTCGTTACCGCTTGTCTTATTGCTCGTGTTGTCGGTATTTTTGCTTTACACCTCTTTCAGGCTTTTTGGGATTCTGTTGCTTGTTATCGCAATGCCTTTCGCGGTTTTGTGGATGTTTTTCATAATGTACTCGGGCCCTATGCTGATGGCCCATTTTGCTTACGAGAACCGCTTTGCAGCGTTTTTCGAGCTTGGCAGGATTCTCAAGTACTCTTTCACAATGGCTTATTTCGTGCCTTGGATTGTTGCTTTGGGCTATTCGATAGCGCTATTCATACCATATTTTGTCATCGTAATGATTGTGGCGCTTATTTCCTACGCCAACCCATCTAGCGCGGCAGCAAATGTTTTGATGTCGGTGTTAAGCGGGCTCTACACGGTTATTTTAACGCCTACTGTGATGAACCTTTACGGCCAGGCATACCATGATGTGAAGGCTGCTTCTCCTGCAGCGGCACCTGCAAAGGCGAAAGGGCACGCAAAAAGTAAATCTTTATAAGCAACCTGCTGGTTCTGCAGTGCTATTGCCCAGACACCCTATTGTGGGTGTTGTCTGCATCCGGGCGATAATAGGTTGCAGTTCAAGCGGTTTCTTGGACTGACAATTGACAAAAGTTAAAGTTCGTTTTGACAGCTGCTGCGATAATTCGTTGCTGCTGTTGCTGAAGGCGAATACGAAACGGTGATTGAATGACTGAAGTGGAGCAGTTTTTGGTGCCTCAGGACTCTTACCTGAAGGCTGGGATTCACATAGGGACAAAGTTCAGGACAAAGTACATGAGCCAGTTCATTTACAAGACCAGGCCGGATGGCTTGTCTGTCCTTAACCTGCAGAAGATTGACGAAAGGATAAAGCTTGCAGCAAACTTCCTGTCAAAGTACAAGCCTGAAGACATTATTATCGTTGGGAAAAGGGAGAACAGCTGGAAGGCGATAAAGGCTTTTAACAGGTGCACCGGCATAAGGATTTTTGCCGGAAGGTACCTTCCCGGAATTCTGACAAACCCTGCTCTTGATAGGTACATTGAGGCAAAGCTGGTGATGGTTACTGACCCGTGGCCTGACCGCAACGTCATAGATGATGCAATGATAAGGGGCATACCGGTTATTGCGCTTTGCGACACAAACAACCAGGCGAACAACATCGATCTGGTTGTGCCTTGCAACAACAAGGGAAAGAAGAGCCTGGGCCTGCTTTTCTGGATACTGGCAAGGGAATACCTGAAAAGCAGGGGCGAAGTCAAGAGCGATGAGGACTTCAAGGCGCCTTTGGAAGATTTTACGGAAGAGTAGTTCCCCCTATCGTTCGCCCGCTGGAAGCGTAAAGCACTTCATAAGGAGGAGTTGCATGGCCGCGGGCTGGGGCAGGCGCTTCAACCAAGGCATCCAAATCAGGGTCTTTTCCAGCTTCCGCCCATACCTCTTTCACAGTAATTCTCATGCTTCTTGCCAATTGCCAAATCTTGTGGTGCCCTCTAAAAAGTTTTGTGGAAGACCTGATGCCATTGTCTACGATGAATATTCTGAGGTCGTCTCGAGTGAAATAGTTTTTCCAGTCAAGCCCGAAATACTCAGCCAAGGTTGCCACAGGACCATTTCTTGGCAAACGTGCTCTTTCCTCAAAAGGAAGCCCGCGTATCAAATCATCGAGTTCAGATGGCTCGATTTTTGGTTTTAGCTCAGAGGGACTTCTGGTTGGCGTTAACGTGTAAAGAACTCTGCCATAGGCTATAACAGGGGTTTCTTTGGGAACCGCCGCTTCCGATGATATGTATCTGCTGGGTCTGCTCATACGGCATTGGTATGCGATGACAGTATTTAAATTATGCTGCAGGAATAGTGCCAATTAATTGAAACAAGACAGAATCCGCCTGCTTACTCCTCAAAATCAGAGTCGTAGCCGAGCATGAATCCTTCTTCGGCCGCGTCAAGCTCGTCGTCGTCCAACAATCCCGCAACGCCGTTCTCTTCGTATACGTCCATCTCCAAGTCTTCGTCCATTTTGCTAATCAGTTGGAAGGGAAAAATATTAATATATATGCTTATGCCCTATATTTCATATATGCTATACTTTAAGGGAAAAACTATATTATTAATATTTTAAAATTTATATAAATGGTTTGGGTAAGGTCGTTTTTGATTGACCTTTTCCTAAAAGGTCATGCGGGTGGTTTGATTGACTGAATTCAGGAAGCTTATGGCGTTTGGCAACTCGTCTTACGTCGTTTCTGTGCCTAAGGCCTGGGTGGAGAAGAACAGGCTGAAGAAGGGCGACGTCCTTGTTGTTGAGGAAAGGCCGAATGAGCTGATTTTTGCTTCCAAGGATTCGGAAGAGAGGCGCAAATTCAGGGAGGCAGCTATTAGCGCTGTGAACAAGGGTGAGCAGGAGCTTAAGACAGAGGTCACATCGCTGTACATCAACAATTTCGACATTATCACCGTTACCGATGTTGGCCATGCCGCCAGGGAGGTCAAGGGCATATTCCACAGCCTTGTTGGCATGGAGATTGTTGAGGAGACCACAACAAAGGTTGTTGCAAAGGACCTGCTGGACGTCCAGGAGGTATCCATGAGCAACATTGTCAGGAGGGTTGACATTATACTGAGGTCTATGCTTGAGGACTCAAAGGCTTTTTCCGGCAGTGAGGCTGAGAGCGTTTACGAGAGGGATAAGGAAGTGAACAGGCTTACGCTTCTTGGCTTCAGGACGGCAAGGGCTGCTGCCGATAACCCCAGGCTGCTTCGCCTGTTTGGGACAACCTACTGGAACATCATGGTATCCAAGCAGATTTTGTCGCATCTTGAGAGGCTTGGCGACCAGCTTAAGAGGCTTCTGAGGTTTGCGAAGGAAAAGGAAAAAGGTACTGAGCTTAACAGGTTCAAGGAGTTCAAGGGGCTTTTCGCTGACATTGCAAGGCATTATGAGTCTGTTATGAAGATTTACTACAACAGGGACAAAAGCCAGGCTTTCAAGACCGAGACAAACTCGAAAAACCTGCTCAAGGAATGCGACCGCCTGCTTGAAAAGTATAATTCTGTCGCGGCAGCGAGGATGATTGAGTACTTCAAGTACATGATAATCTCAGTCAGCGGAATCCTGAGGAACAGCATGGAGCAGGAGGAGCAGTAATGTTTTGGAGTGACTCTGACAGGTGGGACTTTTTGGCTGATGCCGAAAGTCGGATTGCTCGTAGTGAGGTAAAGGAACTCAGGGCTCTTGTGAATGCTGCGCGCATGCTTCCTGATTGGCACACCAAACTGTCAAGGAATCGAACAGCTGACCAGGACTCTTATGTGCCCCAGGCTATACGTATACTTGAAATGGCCGTAAGGCTTGTAAAGGGCGCGAGGCAGTATGAGGATGGGATAAGAAAACGCGCAAAGTCTGTTCTCGATGTAATGGAGCGGTCTAAGATTGTTGTGAGTGAAGATGATGCGCTTATGCTCGGGGAGGCGCAAAAAATTGAGGGAAAGCTAACGCAAATAATTACGCTGCTTGAAAGTGTAAAAAAATATTGCAAGGACGCATTAGATGGCAAGCGACGTATTGATGTTGGTGTGGTGCATGATAAAGGTGTGTCGAAGGCGTGGATGGAAATCAAGGGGATTATTCGGGAAACTGCTTACCTTATTCATTTAGAAATGCTGTTAGAGCAAAGAAGGTTATAGCAGTTTTGGCTTGCGTGGCGCAAATTTGCAACTGAAGCTAAACCTCTTCAAAACCCCCTTTTTTTATCCTGAAGGTGATTTCTGTATTTGGGATGCTGCGGTGCTTGGTGAGCATCGCGGTCCTTGTCCCGTTGCCGTTGATTTTCAGCTCAACAAGGCATTTGCTGCTGTATCTCAGGATATCCCCGCCCACTATTTTAATTTTGGTTTTGTCTGCGAAGTCTGAGTATACAGGTGTTGTCACGACAACCGGGATGTCCTTTGTCCGGGCGATTGCCAGAAGGGTGGAAAGCTGCTTTCCCAGTTCCCGGTTGAGGCTGGCGTTGTCCTCGCCTCTTTCAACCCTGTAAAGGGATGATATCGTGTCGCATATGATGAGGCATATCTTTGCGCTTATCTGCTCTGCCAGGGTTTCAAGGGCTTTTTTCTGCTCCGTAAAGTTTGTGACTTTGAGCAGCATTATCCTTTCAAGGACCTTTTTTGCTTCTTTATCATCGCCGACCAGCTGCTGCAGCCTCTCGGTTGAGAATCCGCCCTCTGTGTCGATGAATACGACTTTTTTATCCCTGTTTTCCTTTGCTGTTGCTGCACTGACTGCTGCGAGAAGGCAGGTTGTTGTCTTGCCAGAGCCGGCAGGGCCGTAAATGGCTGTTATGACATCTGTCTCATAGCCCCCTTCCAGCAACTTGTCAAGGACGTCTGAGCCGCTGCCAACCTTCGCCATGCTGGGCAGCTGTTCGCTTGCATTATTTAAAGGTTTTATCCTAAACTAAGTGCGAAACGTTTTTAAAGCGCCTTCCAAACCTTTTGCGTGTTTCTGTGGACGGTGGAAATGTTATGGAAACTGTGCTTGATGAGATAAAGGGCGCCGAAAAAGAGGCTGACAGGTTAGTTGAAGAGGCTGAAAGGCAGAAGCAGAAAATAATGGCGGATTCCAGGCTGAGGGCAGCGCAGTTTCTTAAGGACCGGGAAGCCGAGTTGGCTGAGGGCAAGGTTCAGGCGGTTGAGCGCCAGAAAGAGAAGATTGCGGCTGGCAGGGAGAAAATTCTGGGAGAGGGCGTGAGTGAGCTTAAGTCAATAAGGAGAAATGCCGAGAAGAGGGCTAACGACGCCATCGATTTGGTCCTTGAGGCGTTTGAGAAAGAGATTTTGCAGATGCGGTAAAAATTGAAAATGTTTGCTCCTGAAAGGATGAAGAGGGTGACAGTAGTAGGGCCAATGTCTGTTATGGACAGGGCTGTAAAGGAGCTTTACGGGCTGAAGGCTGTTCACATCACCGACCATTCAAGGGGCGATCTTGAGCTTGACATTGGCAGCCCTTTAGAGAGGGCTGACAGGCTTTCAGAGCTTCTGGTAACTGTCAGGGCGATTTCCTCGGCGCTTGGCGTTTCTGGCAAAAAGGAGCTTATGAACGGCTTCAGGGCTGTCGGCATGAAAAACCTGGCCGGGCTTAACAAGGCAATTAAAAGGCTTAACTTGGAAGTCAACACCATTCTGGCTGATTTGAAGGAAGCTGAGGAAAAGTTGAAAAAGCTCGGCATGAAGAAAAGCCAGCTGGAATTTGTTCAGAAACTCGGCCTTGGCCTTGATGCCTTTTTTGATTACAGGTCACTGGCTTGTTTTGTTGGCACAGTTAAGGACGCCCAGAAGCTGAGGAAGGCTCTTCTTGTGGTAACGGACAAGTTTGAGCTTTTCTCTGCCGAGGAGAAGGAAAAGTCCGGCTTTATTGTTGCGCTGTTCGTTGAATCAGGTAAAAAAGCCGAGGCTGCAGAGGTTCTGGCTTCAGCTGGGTTTGCCGAGATGCCGTTGGCAGAGGTGAAGGGGCTGAGCAACCCCGTATCTACTGCTATTGAGGCAGCGAATAAGGAAAAAAGCAGGCTTGAAAAGCGGATTGAGACAGACGGGAAGGCTCTGGCAAGGCTTAGCGTGAAGTGGAATGATTTTCTGCTGTTGAGCGAGCAGCTTCTTGCTGTTGAGCTTGAGAAGGCCGAAGCTCCATTGAGGTTTGCCGTGAGCAAAAGCGCTTTTGTAATTCGGGGGTGGGTCCCTGCAGGCGAGGTCGAAACGCTTGAGGTGACGTTGAACAAGGCGACAGGGGAGAGGATTTTTGTCGGGGCAGAGCCCCCCCACCACAGCGAGAAGGTGCCTGTGAAGCTTGCAAACCCCAAGCCCGCAAAGCCATTCGAGTTTTTTATGAGGCTTTACTCCCTGCCCAGGTATGATGAGATTGACCCGACAGTGTTCACGTTCATAACATTTCCCTTGTTTTTCGGTTTCATCCTGGGCGATGTCGGCTATGGCCTTGTCACATTTTTCCTGCTGTTCTGGCTTAAGGAAAAATTTCCTTCCGCCTCAAGGCTTGTTAATGTCCTGATACCGGCTGCGGTCTCTTCAATTATTTTCGGGTTTCTTTTCGGAGAGGTTTTCGGTTTCGAGGCAGCGTTTGGCATGGAGTTCCCAAGGCTGATTGGCAGGGCTCATGCTGTTAATGAGATGATGATTATTGCTGTGATTATCGGCATGGTTCACATCAACCTTGGCTTTGTGCTTGGCTTCCTGAATGAGCTTCACCACAAGGGCTTTTTCAAGGCGTTCAGCGCAAAGCTCAGCTGGATCGCCCTGGAGCTCAGCGCAGCCCTTGCTGCCCTGTCATTCACGGGAAAAATCAGTCTGCCTGTTTATGTTGGCGGTGTTGCAGCGGCTTTTTTCGCTGCCATGATAACAATGGCTGAAGGATTCAGGGGCCCTATAGAGATACCCGGGCTTTTGAGCAACTTCATGTCTTATGCAAGGCTGGCAGCTGTGGGGCTTTCCTCAGTAATCCTTGCTGTTGTTGTCAATGACCTGGCCAAGGAAATGGCAGGCTCAGGGATTGTTGGGATGGCTGGTGCGGTGATTACCCTTTTCGTGGGGCACACGATAAACCTTGCCCTTGGCCTGCTGGGCGGCTTCCTGCACAGCCTTAGGCTGCACTATGTTGAGTTTTTTACAAAGTTTTTTGAAGGGGGGGCGATTCCATTCAGGCCGTTTGGTTCAAAAACGCAGGAGTAATTATTGATAATGGTGAGCTAAATAAAGGCAAAAAATGAAAATCAGGAGGTAAGGAAAAATGGCAGAAGTAGGTTTGGTTGCGATTGGCGCAGGGCTGGCAATAGGTTTAACCGCCATAGCAGCGGGAATTGCTGAGAAGGAGATAGGCTCGGCTGCTGTTGGTGCAATGGCTGAGAAGGAGGAGGTTTTCGGCAAGGGCCTTATACTGACGGTAATTCCGGAAACGCTTGTAATCTTCGGCCTCGTTGTTGCAATCCTGATACTGGGCTTGGCAAAGTAAATTGCTGGGCGGGGCAGTAGTGGCAGCGGCAATGAATGTGCATCATTAAGATACTGCTTTGTAAGGTAGGCTTGGATGGGACTTGAAAAGGTTAAGCAGGAAATACTGGAGAAAGCCGGGAAAGCTGCTGCGGGGATTGTTGCTGAAGCCCAGGCAGAGGCGAAGGCTGTGATGAGGGCTGCTGAGAAGCAGATGCAGAACTACGAGCGCCTTGTTGAGGAGGATATCGGCAGGTCTGTTGAGCAGATGAAGAGGAGAGAGCTTGCCTCGGCAGAGCTTGAGTTGCAGAAACAGGTCCTGGCTGCAAAGAATGAGCTTATTGAAAGCGTTTTTTCGGAAACCGGGAAGAGGCTTGCCCAGCTGAGTGACAAGAGGAGGGAAGCCCACGTCAAAGCACTCCTGGATATGGCAAGGAAGGAAATGAGCGTGGCTGTTGTCCAGTGCAACAGCAAGGATGCAAGGTTTTTGGAAGGCGGCACAGGCAATAGCAATAACACAGGGGAGTTGAAAGTTATCAAAAACGACAGCATATCCGGCGGTATAGTGGCAGAAAGCCCCGACAGGAGGCTGAAGGTTGACTACAGCTATGAATCCGTGCTCGGGCAGACAAAATCAAAGGTGTTAAGCGATGTTGCAAGGCTCTTATTCGGGAAGTAGAAGCGGCAGTGGAGTGGAGGGGAAGCTCATGCTTGGGAAATACCCATACACTTACGCAAGGGTCAGCGTTATGAGGTCTTCCCTGCTCAGGAAAGATGACTATAACAAGCTCATGAAGATGAACGTGAACGAAATGATAGGCTACCTTGAAAATTCTCAGTACAAAAAAGAAATTGATGAGCTGGCTGTTCAGTTTAAGGGCGTGCAGCTTATGGAACTGGCTCTTAGCCGCAACCTGGCAAACACGTGGACAAAGCTTAAGCGCATTTCGCCGCCCAGCCTGAGAGCCTTGATAGCAATATACCTGCTAAGGGTGGATGTCTGGAACGTCAAGACAATTATTAGGGCAAAATACACAAAGCTTGATGCCGCCCAGCTTCAGGCGATGCTGCTTCCTTCCGGCTTTCTCACGGAAAAAAGGCTTGCTGAGCTTGTCAAGAAGGAATCAGTGGATGACATCCTCAAGTCGCTGGAATTTGTCGGCTTCAGCCATTTTGCAGCAGCAGTTGACAGGTTTAAGGAAACAAAATCGGTTTCGGAGATTGAAAACGCCCTTGACAGGTTTTACTATTCTGCGATGCAGGAGTTTTCCAGGAGGCTCCCGAATGAGGGCAGGCTTTTCAGGGAGTTCCTCGAATCCGAGCTTGTGATTTCAACTGTTATAAACATTTTAAGGCTGAAAAGGGCCGGCACAGCAGCAAAGGATGTTGAGCGTTACGTTATAGTGCCGGAGTCCTGCAGGGCTCTCGCCAAAAAAATGGTTGCTGCAGCAACAGCCGAGGACGGTGCAAAGCTGCTTGAGCAGAGCCGCTTTAAGGCGGTCGCTGAAACTGGCGTGAGGGAATTTTTGGCCAGCAGGAGCCTGATAAGGCTTGAGCTGGACCTTTACAGGCAGCTTTTGAAGCGCTCTGTCCTGCTCATACACCAGCACCCCCTGACTGTTGATGTGATACTCGGCTACATGTTCGCAAAGGAGCTTGAGGCAAGGAATCTCAAGCTGCTGCTGAAGGCAAAGCAGCTCGGCCTCGGCAATGAGTTCGTTGAGCAGCAGATAATAACAATGTAACACTAATGTAATATGTGATGCGAAGAGTAATACGAAGAAGTGATGGTGCATGGAACTCGCTGTAATCGGGAAGGAGGATTTTTGCCTGGGCTTCAGCCTTGCAGGCGTGAGGAACATCTTTGAGACAGAAAGCCCGGCCGAGGCGCTGAAAAAGGTCTCAGACGACCCTGAAATAGGCGTTGTTGTTTTCGATGAATCGCTGCTGGAAAAAGTCGACGAGTTTGAAAAGGCAAGGCTTGAAGGCAGCATCAGGCCTGTCTTCGTAACGCTCTCTCTAAAGGAAGAGAGCGATGCCCTGAAAAAAATGATAAAGAAATCGATTGGCGTTGAGTTGTGGTAAGGGCCGGATTATTGTGAAAATTGTGGTGAATAATTATGGTTAAGACTGGGAAAATATACCGTGTTGCCGGGCCTGTTGTTGTTGCCGAGCTTGAGGCGAGGATGTATGATGTCTGCAAGGTCGGCAGGGAAAAGCTGCTTGGTGAGGTAATCCAGATTAATGGGGGCAGGTGCACAATCCAGGTTTACGAGGACACAACAGGAATAAAGCCTGGCGAGGATGTTGAGAACACTGAGCAGCCGCTTGTTGTTGAATTGGGCCCTGGCCTTTTATCTTCGATATACGACGGCATCCAGAGGCCGCTTCAGGTTCTTAGGGGAATGACCGGCGACTTCATCATGAGGGGCGCTTCAGCGCCTGGCCTTGACAGGAAGAAGAAGTGGGATTTCAAGGCAATTGTGAAGCAGGGCGCGGTTGTAAAAGGCGGCGATGCGATTGGCACTGTCAAGGAAAGCGAGACTGTTGTGCACAAGGTTCTTGTTCCACCAAACGTTTCTGGTAAGATTGCCAGCATCACAGATGGCAGCTATACGGTCGCTGATGCTGTAGGCAGGCTTGACAACGGTACCGAGTTGAAGCTGATGCAGCTGTGGCCTGTGAGAAAGCCGAGGCCTGTTAAGGAAAAGCTGCTGCCAAAAATCCCGCTCATAACAGGCCAGAGGGTTTTTGATTCCCTGTTCCCATTAGCAAAGGGAGGCGTGGCCGCCATACCAGGGCCGTTTGGCAGCGGGAAAACGGTTTCCCAGCAACAATTAGCGAAATGGTCGGATGCGGATATTGTTGTTTACGTTGGCTGCGGCGAGAGAGGCAATGAAATGACCGAGGTTCTCACAGAATTCCCTGAGCTTACTGACCCGAAAACAGGCAAGCCGCTGATGCAGCGCACTATTTTGATTGCAAACACATCGAATATGCCGGTAGCTGCAAGGGAGGCTTCTGTTTACACGGGAATCACGCTGGCAGAGTATTACAGGGACATGGGCTACTCTGTTGCACTGATGGCTGATTCAACTTCAAGGTGGGCTGAGGCCATGAGGGAAATCTCGTCCAGGCTTGAGGAGATGCCTGGCGAGGAGGGCTATCCTGCTTACCTGTCAACAAGGCTCTCTGAGTTTTACGAACGAGCCGGAAGGGTTAACACGCTTGCCGGTTCAGAGGGCTCTGTAAGCGTCATAGGCGCGGTCTCGCCTCCGGGCGGTGACTTCTCAGAGCCTGTAACCCAGGGCACTTTGAGGGTCATAAAGACATTCTGGGCACTGGACGCCAAGTTGGCGCAAAGGAGGCACTTTCCATCAATAAACTGGCTCACATCCTATTCGCTGTACCTTGATTCGCTCTCGCAATGGTACGAGGAAAATGTTGCCCCTGACTGGGTTGAGCACATCAGCAGGACCAGGCTGATTTTGCAGGAAGAAGAGAAGCTGATGGAGATTGTGCAGCTTGTCGGCTCAGACGCCCTGCCTGAGAGGGAGCAGGTTACTTTGCTTGTCGCGAGGATGTTCAGGGAGTCCCTTCTCCAGCAAAACGCATACCATCCGGTTGATACGTACAGCGAGCCGAGGAAGACCTATCTTATCATGAAAACAATTTTGCATTTTGCTGACCTGGCGAAGACTGCCCTGGACTCGGGAATAAGGGCACAGAGGGTTGTTGCGATGAAGTCGAAGGACAGTGTATCCCTGGTGAAGTTTGAGAAGGACTATGAAAGCTTTCTTAATGGCGTGAATAAGGACATGGAGAAGGAGTTCGCGCAGTTGAAGTGAAAATGCAAAACGAAAAAATTGTTGCTGATGGTGACTGAGGGATGAAGGAATACAAAACAATAACCAGGATTGCAGGGCCATTGATTTTTGTTGAGAAGACAGAGCCGGTTGGCTACGGTGAGCTGGTTAAGATTACGCTGCCAGATGGCGAGGTTAAGTCTGGCCAGGTCCTTGACACCAGCGGGGAAATCGTTGTTGTGCAGGTCTTTGAAGGCACATCAGGGATTGACCTCAACTCTGGAGTGAAGTTCCTTGGTGAGACGATAAAGCTTCCTGTCTCGGAAGAGCTTTTGGGAAGGATACTGAATGGCGCTGGCAAGCCTATTGATGGCGGGCCTGATGTCGTTCCTGATGAGATGATGGAGATAACAGGCACAGCGATCAACCCTTATGCAAGAGCCAGCCCTTCTGATTTTATCCAGACCGGCATTTCCACAATTGATGGAACCAACACGCTGGTCAGGGGCCAGAAGCTGCCCTTGTTCTCAGGCTCAGGCCTGCCCCATAATGAGATAGCCTTGCAGTTATTTCAGAGTTTGAGGAAACCGGCGCTTTGAAAAGGGCTGTCGTTTTCCTTAACCTTGCTGATGACCCTGCTGTTGAAAGGCTGATTACCCCGAGGATGGCCCTGACAGCCGCAGAATACCTTGCTTTCAGGAAGGAGATGCACGTTCTTGTCATCCTCACAGATATGACTAATTATTGCGAAAGCCTCAGGGAAATTGGGGCTGCAAGGTCTGAGATTCCTGGAAGGAGGGGCTATCCGGGTTATACTTACACCGACTTAGCCATGCTGTATGAGCGCGCAGGGATTATCAAGGGAAAGAAGGGCAGTATTACGCAGCTCCCGATACTTACAATGCCTGGCGACGACATAACCCATCCGATTCCGGACCTTACAGGCTACATCACCGAAGGGCAGATTGTCCTGAGCAGGGAGCTTCACAGCCGCAACGTATACCCGCCGATTGACGTTCTCCCGTCTCTAAGCAGGCTGATGAACCTCGGCATAGGCCCTGGCAAGACCCGGGAAGACCACAAGCAGGTTTCTGACCAGATGTATGCGCTTTATGCAGAGGGAAAAGACCTTCGCGGCCTGGTTGCGATTGTTGGCGAGGAGTCGCTCTCTGAGAGGGAAAGGAAGGTTTTGAAATTTGCAGCTGATTTTGAGGCGAGGTTTGTTAAGCAGAGCCGCAACGAGGACCGTGACATAGAAAAAACGCTTGATACGGGCTGGCACCTGCTTTCCGAGCTTCCCGAGAATGAGCTGACGAGGATAAGCCCTGAGTTCAGGAAGAAGCACTATGGCAAGCATTAATGTTAAGCCGACAAGGTCTGAGCTTTTGCTTCTCAAGAAGAAGATAAAGCTGGCCAAGACAGGCCATAACCTGCTTAAGAAGAAGCGGGATGGCCTTATCCTTGAATTCTTTAACGTGCTGAAACTGGCAAAGGACATCAGGAAGGACCTGGTTGCAGCCTATTCGGCAGCGTTGCAGAAGGTTAACATTGCCAGGGCAATTGACGGAGACCTTGCAATCAGGTCCATCTCGCTGGCGCTCAAAAGCCTGCCTGTTGTTGAAGTCGCAACGAAAAACATCATGGGAGTAAAGGTTCCGAAAATCAGCTTTCCGGAGTTCAAAAAAAGCGTGTTCGAGAGGGGCTACGGCATTCTTTCAGCGACCTCAAAGATAGACGAAGCGGCAATGGCCTATGAAATCGTTCTGGAGAAAGTAGTGGCGGCAGCGGAGATTGAACTTACGCTTAAAAAGCTGCTGCGGGAGATTGAAAAGACAAAGAGAAAGGTGAATGCCTTGGAGCTCCTCACCATCCCGAACCTTGAAAAAACTGCCGCATATATCAGGTTCAGGCTTGAGGAGATGGAAAGGGAGAACTTCTCAAGGCTCAAGAGGATGAAGACTATAAAGGTGTAATGGCTTTGATAGTATAGTCTGTATCTAAGATTTCCTATATTCTGGAACATATATGTTCTATAAAAGTAGGTGATTAGTTATTAGCTATGCTTTATTTGAGTAGCCTAAAAGTTTGACTTTCCAGGACTTCGATTACTTCTCGGACAAAATCTAATCTATACCAAAATATTTAAAGTCGTAATTGACTGGCATAGTCCATGGTTCATTATATTGGGATAGATACTCGTCGGTTCTATAGAAGTTCGATTAAATTTGATGGAACCACTGGCACTTTTGAATCTGTAATTGGCGTTGCCGCCATCACAAGTAATTTTGAAAACTTCGATAGATCGTATGTCGATGCAATAGACTACGCTTTTAAAAAAGTAGGCATTAACGTAGATTACAAGTACTATTGTTCTCACGACTTATCGAAACTTAAAGAGAAAAACCTTATTGAAGACGCTTTTATTGAGAAGATAAGTCTTGCTCTTGATGCCGTAACAGTATTCTATACGCTATTTTCCCCGCGACAATTGAGCGACGTTAAAGTTTATGGAAGAATGTCCAAGAGACTAAAAATAGGGTTGTCTAGCCCAATTATGGATTATAGAGAACTTCTTTCCAAACATTTGACACAGTGCTTTCCTGTGATTTGTGCATGGAAATTGGCTGCATTTTATCAACCGATGACTGCCCAATTTCATCTAGACTCTTACGAAGGTCACATAAACGAGGCACAAGAGGAATTTGACCAAGCGAATTTGTCTCGGTTTATTTATCCTCATGGAGATTGTTCAAACCCTTTAATATCTACTGCCGATTTGCTAGCGAGTTCTTTAGACCGAAGACTTTTGGCAGCCAGAAAAACTTTAATTTTTGAGAACATACGGCCCGCATTTCCAGAGTTTGCTATGTTAGGCGAAAAATTCCGCGCTTTTCCAATCTTGAATCAGCATCTTCCAAAAATCACCCCGCTTGACAAGATTCCAATAGATACTTCACCATATCTTAAACATCCGGTTTTTTGGGTTTTCAAAAATGATCCAATGATTGCGCTCGAGTTTATCAAAGAAAGCGAACCCTACAGAAGACTAATCGATCTTGCAGCTTCTGCCGGAGGTGTAGTCAAAGCTTTCGATAAAAGAACTGACTACAACTATCTTCAAGCAGGCGATAGGGGTGTTTATTTTAACTCTTCGGGATTGGAAACAATCCAATCATTTAACAAATTTGGAAAAGGTTTAACTCCTTTTAAATTAGATATAATGATATCAAAATGAAACATATATAAAGAAGACTACAAATGCTTAAATACTTTATAATACTTACATAGTTTACGACATTAACCGTTAGGTTATGTCTACATCGTACGCTGATAACCTCATACTTCTACATTTTATAAAGGGAAAAAATCCCCTATATAACTATAACTCATTTGAATTAAGCGCAAATAAATCAACGATAGAGATGAATTGAAAAATGACAACCAAATCCGGATGGGAAATTGCTTTAATTATTCTTGGAGTTATAGCTCTTATAAACACCATAGCTCCTTGGATACAATCATTAGAAAAATCTCAAGGGCCACTAACCTCACTTATCGTCTTCGTAGTTATCTTATACCTTCTCTTTAGTAAGTGGAAAACGTAATGGCGTAATGGGCAAGTTTTTTATACTAAGGCGTTTCTCACCCCTCTTATGGCAGACGAACGCATCAGCATGCCGGCTTCCCAGGGCGGCTTGGTTAGGTATTACAACGAGTACAAGAGCAAGATCCAGATTAAGCCAATTCACGTCGTTGCCTTTGCCATTGCGGTAATAGTTTTGGAGCTTCTCATCAGGATTTTCTGAGCCAATGCCGATGTAAGGCACAGCATAAAAAAGCAACATTTAATAACAGAATCAGCTGTCTTTTTCTTTCTATGTTTCCCGGGATGGACAAAAGAGCTATGGAAGCTGCGATGCGCAAGCTGGGGGTGCAGCAGCAGCCAATTGACGCAGAGGAGGTCGTGATAAAGCTGAAAGGCAGCAACAGCGAGATAGTGATAGCCAATCCTTCGGTTACGAAAGTCAGCATGATGGGACAGAACACGTTCCAGATTGCGGGTGAGTATGCTGAACGGCCTCAATCATCGCGGCAGCCGCAACTATTTAACGACGACGATGTGAAAACTGTTGTTGGCCAAACCGGCGCATCTGAGGCTGAGGCAAAGGCCGCCCTTGCCAGTGTAAATGGCGACTTGGCGGCAGCTATATTGTTCCTTAATGATAAAAAGTAAAAAAGAGGCGGTCACGGCTGTTGCCATTGTTGCCATTTGAACCGCAGTGGGTAACGTTTATATAATTAACTCACTATACCAATCGCATGGAGAGGTTCCAGGAGGAGTTGTCAGCCGGTAGGCAGCAGCTGATGACAGCAGACCACCTGGTTTCAATAACATTCCCTCTTGTGAAGGATAATAAGCTTTTGCTTACGGCCATTGAGAGCCTTTTCGCTGCGGCAAAAAGCCTGATGGCTTCGCTGCTTCATTACGAGAGCGCGTTCAAAAGGCTGCCAAGGTTCAAGGAAGATTATGACTCAATGATT
>JACPBX010000022.1 GCA_016180085.1 Candidatus Woesearchaeota archaeon
CGACTTCACTGCCTCATACGCATTCTCTGTTACGGTGATGGTTTTTGTTGCCATAATATGTTTATGTATGTTTAAATATTTAAACTTTGCTATGTTTAGTCTTTACCCTTTGCGTAATGCTGCGACGAACTGCAGAATAAGAGAAAAGCTTTTATAGTTATAGTTATAATTACAGTAAATATGGCGACCACGATACAGGTTTCGGACACTACAAAGCAGATGCTTGACCTGCTGAAGGAAAAGAAGCAGATGAGAACACATGACAAGCTTATTCAAAACCTTATCGAGGAAGAAGTAGCCGTCCCAAAATCCATGTTTGGGGCGTTAAAGGGAAAAAAACTGAAATGGACAAAAGAAGACAGGTTCGGCTTCAATGAGCTATAAGTATGTAATCGATGCATCCGCATGGTTTGAGTATTTATACGCTACTCAAAAAGGCTTGAAAATAAAACCATTGATTGAAGGAGAGGAGATAGCAACGTCCCTGATTGCGGTTGGGGAGCTTGCGGACAAATTCGCCAGAATCAATCACGGTTTTGATATCATGCTGCGATTTATTCAAAGACGTTCTGCACTAATCGGAATTTCCGTTCCATTGCTGCTTGCGGCAGCCGGCCTGAAGAAGGAAATGCGAAATAAAAGGCCCAAGTTCAGCATGGCTGACGGAGTTCACCTGGCTACGGCACTGCAGGAGGGCGCGGTTCTTGTTACGAGCGATGCTGATTTTTCAGGAATGGAGAACGTGATGATTGTTTAAGGAAAAGTTTATATATGGGTATGGGTACACATACGCAGAATGACAACTAAGAACATAGCAATCACTGAAGAGGCCTATAACCTGATGCTTAGGTACAAGCGGCCGAACGAAAGCTTCACAGAGCTGATTAAAGAACGCTTCAAGAAAGAAAAAACGCTTTTTGACTGCGCTGGCGCATGGGAGAATATGCCTGAAGATGAATGGAAGCTGTTTGAGCGAAGAGTGAAAGACGCAAGAAAGAACCTTAACGCTTCGCAGAAAAAAAGGATTGAGGCATTAAAATGATTGGGCTTGACAGCAGCGTCCTGATAGAAATACTCCGCGACAGGGCTTCTGTGGCTGAACTTAGGAAATACAGTGAGGAAGAGTTCTGCACAAGCGAAATAGCAGCATTCGAAATACTCTACGGGGCATATGCCCTTCCAAAGCTTAATGAAAGGAAGCTTATGGCGGCTGAAACACTGCTGGACAGTCTTGCATATGTCTTTCCTGTTGAAAGGAAAGCAGCCAGGAAAGCTGCCGAAATTGCAGGCCACCTTTCAAAATCGGGACAGACCATAGGCCACACAGATGCGCTGATAGCAGGCAGTCTTTTGGCAAATGGCTGTAAAAAATTTATCACAAAAAACATCAAAGATTTTGAGCGGATAAAGGAGCTTGAACTTGTAAAATAAATAAAAATGAAAAAGCCACTTGTGCCTGCGAATTTTAAAGTCCCACAGCGGCTAGAAACAAAAAGATTTCTTGTCAGAATGCTGACGATATATGACGTTGACAAAGACTATGACGCTGTCATGACCAGCATCAGCCATCTTAAGGGCGTGTTCAGTCCATACTCAAGCTGGCCATCAAAAAACCTCACAAAGGAACAAGACCTAATTGACCTCGGCTGGCACCAGAAGGAGTTCCAGGAAAAAACTTCATTTGCTTACACTGTAATGAAGCCCGATGAAAGCCAGTGCATTGGCTGTGTTTACATTTATCCTTCAGACAAGCGTAAATTTGATGCCATCGTATTTTTGTGGGCCAGGAAAAGCGAGCTCAAAAACGGGTTAGATGATGAATTATTCGCAGTGGTTAAAAAGTGGATTAAGGAAAAATGGCCTTTCAAAAATGTTGCTTATCCGGGAAGGGAAATTCCTTGGAGTAAATGGAAGTCGCTGTAAGAAAGCAGGAAGAACACTTATTTCAGCCTCACAGCCTCCAAATTTCTTGGGGCAGAGGTCTCGATGCGCATGAACTTGTGGATTGCGCTTGCGAGGTCCAGACAGCGGGAGGACTCGCCGTGGTTGACGATGACTTTCTTAGGCCTGGGGCTGCACTTGTAGATGAAGTTCAGCAGCTGCTTCCTGTTGGAATGGGCGGAGAATTCCTCAAACGTCTCAATCCTGCACTTGACCTGGAGTATTTCCTGGTTTGTGCCGCTGGTAAAGGCTATCTCGCGCTCGCCCCTCTGGATTCTCCTGCCGAGCGAGCCTTCGCCCTGGTAGGAAACTATGGCGAGCGTGTTGTTCGGGTTGTCGCCAAGGCCTCGCAGGTATTCAACCGAAGGCCCTCCTACGAGCATGCCTGATGTTGCCAGGATTATGCATGGCTCAGCTGACTGTATCACTTCCTGCCTTTCCTTTGGGCTGCCAATCTCCCTGAAGACCTCTGCCAGGAAGGGGTTCTGGTCCTTGTGGAATATCAGCTTGCGGACCTGGGCGTTAAGGTATTCGGGGTATGCAGTATGGATTGCTGTTATGTCCCACACCAGGCCGTCAATGTAGACCGGAACCTTAGGCATATCACTATTGTACATGAACTGGTGCAGGGTCAGCATTATCTCCTGCGCCCTGCCTGAGCCAAGGACAGGAACAAGGACCTTGCCGCCCTTCTGTATCGTTTCCTTCACCAGCGCTGCGAATTCTGCGTCGTTTTCCTCCTTTGCCTGGTCGCTTATCTCCTTCCCGCCGTAAGTGGATTCTATGATGAGCGTTTCAAGCCTTGGGAAAACAGTGGAGGCTGCTTCAAGGGTTTGGGTTCGGCCAAACTTCATGTCGCCAGTATACAATATGTTGTGCAGGCCGTTGCCAACGTGCATGTGCACCATTGCGCTGCCGAGAGTATGGCCTGCATTGTACAGGGTTATCCTCACGTCAGGTGTTATGTCGGTTACCTCATCGTATTCCAGGGTTACGGTATGCTTGACCATCTCCTTGACGTCATCAACATCGTAGATTGGCTCCTTGTTTTCCGACTTCATTATCTTGACAAAGTCCAGCAGCAGCAGTGCCGCTACGTCCCTTGTGGGCGCGGTGCAGTAGGTCGGGCCGCGGTAGCCGAACTTGTAAAGGTATGGGAGAAAGCCCACGTGGTCAAGGTGCGCGTGGCTGATGACAACGGCGTCAAGCTGGTTTATGTTGAAGTCAGGGCTCTCAAGGTAGGGGTAGGGGCTGTCCTGCGACGCAACGTCAACCCCGCAGTCAAGCAGCACCCTGGACTCCGGAGTCTGGAGGAACAGGCAGCTTCTCCCGACCTGCCTTCCGCCACCGAGCATTGTTATCCTTACCCACTCGTTCTTTTTTTCCCTTATCCAGCCGTCGTATATCCTGTGGCCGATCTTGTCAAGGAATTTCCTCCTATAGTCGGAATACTGGTACAGGACTGCCCTGATGTTTTCAACTATCTTGGACCTTATCGCAGGGTTTCTCCTTATTACAGGGACCCACAGGGTTTCCTTCCTTATCTCGTGCAGGAGCGAGCCTTGCTTCCCTATGGCAAGGCCGAGCTTCTCAGCTTCAATCACCACTATGCTCCTCTGGGGGTCAAATAAGACATTGGAAACGCCGGCTTCCTCTGGCATGAGCTCCCTTATCTTCTTCTCAGCGTCGTGCTGGTCCATAAGGACGCTGGGGTCAGACCTCAGCTCTATCCTCTTCTTTATGTCGTCAACTATTTTCTTGATGGCGCCCTCGTTGTTAAGGAAGAAGTCCCTGTCCTTGGTGTAGAGGACTATGTTGGCGCCTTCAAAGCATGCTTCGCTTACCTTCTCTTCAGGCAGGTTCTTCAGTATCTCTTTGATTATGTTTGGCATTTTGAGAATTCCGATTTATTCCAATTTCAAATTTTTTTGGGTTGTTTCAATTTCTTGCCTGAATGCGCGGCACACCTAAATGCACAACAGGTTATAACACCAGATAACATTAACAAATAAACGCCAAGACGCTAAGAGTGACGAAAATTATAGCATTATGCCTTGATTGTTGTGTCAATGTCCCTGTCAAAAACCTTCTTCATGCCATCCCTGGTTATGGTGTAGGCTACTATGCCGTTTCCGCTTCCGATGTCCCTCTGGATGGCAACGTTCAGGCACTTGATGCAGAGGTCAACGCCTTCCCTGACAGTCAAGTCCTTCTTGTACATGGCTTCGAGAACGCCATAAGCCACAGTGCTTCCTGAGCCTGATGCAACATAATCCTGGGATTCCATGACAGAGCCGTCCACAAATAGGTCGTAGAGGTGGTAGCCTTCGGTGTCTGAGCCTGCAAGCAGAAACTGGGTTATTCCCGGTATAAGCGAGTATTTCCTGATGTTCCCGTAAATCAGCCCTGCCAGGAGATTGGCTGCTTCCTTCACGCTTGCTTCCCTGTCTGTCCTTACCTGCTTGAGCTTCAGCTCTGCCCTGATGAGCTTTGTCAGCAGCTGAGCATCGGAAACAGTCCCAGACGTTGTAATCAGCATGCGGTCAGTTATCCTGAATATCTTTTCGCTTTTCTTCTCGGCAATAAATGAGCCGGCTGTTGCCCTCTTCTCTGCTGCAATGACAAGGCCGTCCTTGCAGACAACGCCTATGGTTGTTGTGCCGTGCTTGGCTTTTGAAACAAGGGTTTCTTCCATTTTGCTTCGACCTCAATTCAAATTCAGATTCATTTCCCTTTTATCTGTTGTATCAAGGCATTTAACATCTGCTGTAACCGTGCCTAGAAACTCTGACTTTTAATCACTGCTGATTTGCTAGCATAAGCTCTTATTTAAAGCTTTCGATTAGGTTATGGCACCGCGGCAACTGCAGCTCCAGGCACCTGCAACGTTTTAGCGATTTTAGCTGCCTTTTCAATTCTGCTGTGGTGGTAAAGGAACTGCTGGGCATAGCCAGCATATTCACCAAAGTAGCCTCGTGCAAAACCTGCAACAACAGACTCGCTTATTTTACCTTTTCCCGTCTTTTTTCCGGCTGCCGCCAGTTTCCTCAATTGGGCGCCATAGCTGTCTGCCATTGCGCGGTGAATCCAGACATCAACCGGGAAAGCCCCGTAAAAGCCGTATGCGAAGAGAAGAATGCAGTCAGCAACCTTGCTGCCAACGCCAGGCAATTCCATCAGCCTTTCTTTTGCGGCAGCGTAACTTAATTTTCGCAGCTGCTGCAACGAATAATCTTCGCTGTTGTTGCTGAAAATCCTTGCTGTTTCAAAGAGGTATTTGGCGCGGTAGCCAAGGCCGCACTTCTTAAGCTTTGCAAAGTCGCTTATCTGCTGCGGCTGCGGGAATGAAAACGTTTTGAAGCCGTCAAATTCAATTCTGCTGCCGAATGCTGCAGAAACTTTCTCGATGCACTGCCTGATTCTGGGAATGTTTGAAAAAGCGGAGCAAATGAAGGATGCTGTGCATTCCCACGGCTGCTGCTCAAGGATTCTGAGGCCGTAATGCTTGTTAATGGCGCCTCTGATTTTTTCATCGCGGCTTATTGACTTTATTATTTTGCCGTAGCTGTGGTTAAACCCGAAGAGCTTTGCGACATCAAACACTTTGCTGCTGCAGTCATATTCGATTCTGCTGCCAATTTGCCTGATTTTGATTATTGAGCCTCCGGCAACAACGCAATAAAAGCCTGTGTTACCGTCGTGGTGATAGCGGAATACCTGGCCCGACTCGAGGGTGGCTTTGAGGTTGAAATCCTTTGCCGGCATGATGTTCATAACAGCACTGTACGCCGCCGAAAATAAAAATGTTGCGAAGGAATGCTTCAGAACATCTTGCCGAAACAACCTTTAAATAAAGGCAAATTATCCCAAGTTACGAAACATGCCAGATTCTGAACATAAAACCGAGGGCAGTCTCTATGGAAAGATAGTGGCGAAGGGAACTGACGGTAAATGGGTAGCTGTTACTGCCGATGGACCTGTCAGGCTGCTAACTAGCAGCGGCGATACGCGGCTGCAGCCAGGCGTTGTTGTTGAGATTCCTCACGTGCGGGACAGAAATCCTGAAAATAAGTTCTTACCCGGTCTGGCTGACACCTACCGCATAAGCATTATAGCGACAATCGGCCCGGGCCCGGCACCCCGCCCCGGACTGATTCATCGCCCCGGTGCCAGGCAGACACCGCCAGCACCTTATGCTGCACAGCGAAGGGAAGTAAGGTATGGAGTCCTGAATGGTTACTCTATTCCTAATTTGGCGTGGAGCCTTTGGACAGAAGATGGCAAATGCGCCACATTACTAGGTTACCGCTCAGAGCTGGCTGGAGGAGGAAAAGATACTGACTTAGAGAAAGGGAGGCTCATAGAAATTTTAAGAAAAAGGCAAGGTGTGGTGCATAATCATGTGGTCAGGTTTAGAATTGCCCCAAACCAGTTCGAACCGCCGCCGCTGACGGCTGGTTTGGAAGCGCGAATCGATGAGCTGTCTCGAAGCTTTTTCGGTGGAGAAGGGCATGCTGGCACAGTAATGCTGGGAACTGCAGGTGGAATTATTGTGCGCTCGGATTATTATAAGAAGCCAAATGCGCTTTTCACTGAAGAGTTGGATGTGGTTTCAATAGTGGGGGACTACCTGACTGGCTTTCGCCAGGGTGACCGAGTGGTTTACGGAAACCCACCAGGCAAGTCCCTCTCGGACGTAACTTGCAAAAGCTTAAGCTGACCGCAGCTGCAACCTTTACAATATCCTCCCAAACAAGCTCTTGCTATAGTCTTCCAACTGCCTCTAAGAATTCCTTGTTTTCACTTATTATCCTGTGTATGCTTTTGATAAAGTCTTCATCAACTGCCTTATTTTCTCTTGAACTCATGAATTTCACCTCCTGATAGCCACTTCTTGATTTCCTCATCTTTATAAAAATTTTCGCGCACGCCCTGAAGAACCAAAACCTTTATATAGCAATTGCTATTGTATGCTATTTGGTGATCGATATGGAAACTGAGCAGTTTAACGTAAGGATGCCTAAGGAGCTGGTGCAAGACCTTGACATAATCTCAAGGCTGCTAAAAGTGAACAAATCCGAATGGGTAAAAACCAAGCTCGCTGAGGAAGTGCATGAAGAAAAGAACAAGCTGCTAATGGAGCTAAGCACCTTATACGCCAACGGAATGATTAACAAGGAAAAAATAGAAAAATTGGTTGGAAAAGAAGTT
>JACPBX010000023.1 GCA_016180085.1 Candidatus Woesearchaeota archaeon
ACGGCTTTGTGATAGTCAACAACGATGGCTCATCAACTGGTTGTTTTGTGCAGCCGTCGCTTCAAGGCGTTAAGCCGGCACTTTTTGCAACAGCTGCCGTAGCAGATAAAGAAAGCAAGGAAAGCATGCGAAATATTCTCATAGTCACATTGAGCAACAGCGAAAACATACAGGCGGTTTACAGGATGTGGGATGTCTTGGCGGCAAACAGCGGCATGCTGGTTGTTTTTGCCAACCCTTTCTCGGCTTTGGAAGACAAGTGGGTGCTGAAGCCCCACCTCCACAACAGGGTTTGCGACAGGGGTTCGCTGCTTCAGGGACTTAGGGCGATGTCTGGGCTGGTTGAGCCGATTGACGAAGAAACATTAGCACTGAAGCTAAGGCCGGTTGGCAAAGCGGAAACCGATGCGAGGGCAGTGCATCGCCAGGCACAATAAAAATAAATACACCCTTCACAAAAGGAGGGCTATGAAGACAAAAAATGCAGAGGGCAGGCGATTTCTCTCTTCCGCTGTTGCCATTACGGTTGTTGTTGCAATTTTTGCGTTTTTATCCCTCCTCCCAAACGCTTTTGCCGCAAACCCCTTGATATTTGACGGCGTGGTAATCTCAGGCTACCAGTATACTGCCACGACAGGAGATGTGTTCACAACAACTTATGTGCCATCTGAGCAGAAAATAATTGTTGATTTTCCCGGGGACTCTCTCATAATAGAAAACCAGACTTGCAACAACGGGAAAATAGTGCAGGGCTGCTTTGATGGCGCGGTTTTCAAGGGCTACAACCGCTCACTGCCTACTCCGGAGATTTACGAAGCGAAGCTGAAACTGAGCGTGGTAGCTCCGGATATAAAGATTGCGAAGCTCCTTGGGAAAGAGGAAGTTGAAGTTGGTGAAGAGACAACAGTTTATGTCAACGTGACTAATGCTGGGGCTGCAACAGGATCAGTTTACTTCACTGAAAAAATACCCGCTGAGTTAAAGTTGGCAGAGCTGCCTGGCCAGCGCTGCCAGCTCTCATCCAGCAACACCCTGGTGCTGACAGGAGACCTCGCAGTCGGCGAGGTGTGGCGCTGCGATTACAAGGTAACTGCCCTGAGCCCGGGCACCCACGTGATAAAATCCAGCGCAGCGTTTGACGTGATTAAGAGGGAAACCGTAGAGGCTTCCGCATCATTGAAGGTAAAGGAACTTCCTTTCTCGGTTGCTGCCGCATATCCCTCCGCTTTGCTTCTTGGCGAGAAATTCAACATAACACTTGTGCTGAAATCCGACAAAAAATTAGATTCTTTTAAATTCAGCGCTTTTATGCCAGCCCAGATAAAGGTCCTTTCTGTAAAGAGCGGCGATGTAATTGAAGGTTCCAAGCACACAACCGAGAAACAAGGCAATGGGCTTAAGATACTCAACAGCGAGAGGCTTGAAAGCCTGAACGGAAGCGTGGAGATAATTATAAGCTCTGAAGCCGTGGCTGTGGGAAAATTTCTCATCAGCACCAACTCAAGCTGGTCTTTTGACAGCCTAAAACAGGGAACGGCGAAGGATTTTCCGGTAAACGCGACATTGGCCAAGCCGTACTTCAGGGTCAGCAAATATGACAACAAAACTGGGCAGGCGTCAATTGACGTTGTAAACCCCGCTCATCTGCCAATATTCAACGTTTCTTTGTCTTTCAGCGGCTTCACAGGGCTGGGCAACCAGCTTCTCGCTGCCGATGAAATAAGCAGCCTCAGCCACGCAAGCTTTGATATTGCAAGGAAAACTCAAACGTCAGAAGTCGCTGGAGGCGGCAGCAGCGGCAATTTCACCGCCGTAATACGCTATTACACCACATACGGGCAGAAGCTCACAGAAACAGCGGCATTGCCGATAAATGTCTCGCAGCTGCCAAAATCAACAGTTCAGCTCAATGAAACGCCCGCAAAAGCTTCAGCTGAGGAGAACAAAACCGGGGAAGCTGGTGAAGGCATCCTCCGGGAGCCTGTAAAGCCCAAAAGAAAAATCAGCTTAAGGGACATCAAGGCTGCTGCCGTAATTGTAGGCATAATAATAGCAGTAATTATAACATTCCTGATGCTAAGGGCAAAAAAGGAGGAGAAGGAGGAAGAGACTGAGCTGGAGGAGGCCGAGGAAGAAGAAAAGCCTGATTTTGAAAAATACTAGGTGTGGCTTGTTTTTCGTTTATTTTTATTTTCGCTCTGGTTCGTTTTGCTGCTTCCCCTTTCCGCCTGATTTTGCCTTTTCAATAATCCTGTGAAGCAGGCCTTTCCTCTTTTCCTTTGTCAAGCGGTCAATGTCCTGTGCCGCCTGCTTGACGTACTTTATGCCGCGCTCAGCTACTCTCCAGTTAGACATGGTCTGGTCAAAGTCCGCAATCCTTCCCGGAGTATAGCCCTGCACGTAAGCCCTGCCGGCATCAACCTCAATGTAAGCAACGTTTTCAATCCTGTACCTAAGGGGCATCTTTGGCTGCTCAGCAGGGTAACCGATTGTCAGGATGCCCATGGGCCTTGCGTTTCCCCTTATCAGGATTATTTCACCAACCCGTTCCTCGTTTATTGCGCTGACAAAGCAGCTTCCCAAACCCAAGGCATGCGCTGCAAGCATCATCTGCATTACAGCCATGGCGCAGTCCTGGATTACGTAGAGATTTTTCCCCCTTTCGCCAAAAAAACGAAGGTGCTTGTCAAAGACACCAACTATCACGATGTGGACCGGAGCCTGCTCCATCCAGTACTGCTGTGCAGAGGCCTCTGCAAGCTGCTTGCGCTTGTTCAGGTCCCTGACTGTAATGAACTTCCACGTCTGCAGGTTGCCTGATGAGGGGGCAAGCCTGCCCGCATCGAGTATGCTGCCAATCTTGTCCCACTCCACTGGCAGGTCGAGGTACTTCCTTATGCTCCTCCTGTCCCTGAAGGCTTCAAAAACGTCCATTAAACCAATTTCTTAACTAGTAGGTTAATAAATTTAACTCAGCCCGGGGCTGTTTGAAGCGTTTCAAGTTGCAGCAAAACTATATAAACGCCCAAGCCATAAATCTGCATCAATGAAATACTCCGAGCTTGTCGGGCTTTACGGGAAGCTTGACAGCACAACCAAGCGCCTTGAAAAGACCTATTACCTGTCAGAATTCCTCAAGAAAACCACTGCTGACGATATTGAGCCGGTAATACTGCTGGTGCAGGGAAGGGTATTTCCATCATATGATGAGCGCGAGCTTGGCGTTGCAAACCAGTTAGTAATTAAAGCGATAGGCATTGCCTCTGGCGTTCAATCTGAAGCGATTGAGAAAGAGTGGGCTAAAACAGGAGACCTGGGAAAAGTCGCTGAGCAGCTGATTAAAGGCAAAAGGCAGGCCACATTGGCTGCAACAGAGCTGATTGTAAAAAAGGTGTTTGACAACCTGCGCAAGCTCACCGAATTGACTGGGCAGGGAAGCGTTGACAGGAAGATGCAGCTCATAGCTGAGCTTCTCAGCTCGGCAAAAGGCACAGAGGCAAGGTACATAACCAGGACAATCCTTGGCCAGCTTAGGGTTGGCACAGGAGCCGGCATACTTCGCGATGCCATTGCCTGGGCATACTTCCCGAAAGCTGTTGAAAAGGTGTTTGTAAAATGCGGCAGCTGCCGCAGCACAGTTCCTCAAGCTGACAACTGCGTTGAATGCGGAAAGGAGCTCAGCAAGGAAGCAAAGAAAGCAGCCGTAACTTCAGCGGCAGCAGAAGGGGAAGAAAAAAAGGAAAGTGCAAGGGAGGAATACAACGTTATTCTCGACAAGATACAGCAGGCCTACGACCTCACGAACGACTTCGGGGTTGTTGCCAGGAAAGCAAAAACAGAAGGTGCCAAGGGCCTCGAAACAATAGAGATAAGGATTGGCACTCCAATAAAGGTTATGCTGGCCCTAAAAGTTGACACTGTTGAAGAAGCGTTTGAGACAGTTGGCAGGCCAGCGCAGTGTGAGTACAAGTATGATGGCTTCAGGCTTGAATGCCACCGCCAAGGGGACAAGATTTGGCTGTACACAAGAAGGTTGGAAAACGTCACCAATCAGTTCCCGGATGTTGTTGAATACATTAAAAAGCACGTCAAAGGCGACAATTACATTCTCGATGCCGAAGCTGTAGGGTTCGACCCGAAAAACCAGAAGTACGTGCCTTTCCAGAACATCTCGCAGCGCATCAAGAGGAAATATGGCATAGAAAAGATGGCAAATGAGCTTCCTGTTGAGGTGAATGTCTTTGACGTCCTGTGCTACGAGGGCAAGAACATTGTCAGCCAGCCTTTCAGGAAAAGGCGGGAAATAATTGAGAAGATAGTGAAAAATGCAGAGAGGAAAATTGTGGTTTCAAGAGCAATTACAGCAGAAAAAGAGGCAGAGGTTGAGAAGTTCTTCAGGGAAGCAAAGGCAGCTGGCACGGAAGGCGTGATGATAAAGGCGCTTGACGCGCCTTACCAGCCCGGCGCCCGCGTTGGATACATGCTGAAGTTCAAGAAAGTCATGGAAAACCTTGACCTTGCCATTGTCGCAGCAGAATGGGGCGAGGGCAAAAGGGCCAAGTGGCTCAGCAGTTACTACCTTGCCTGCAGGGACCACGGGCATGACAAGCTGCTTGAAATAGGCAAGGTTTCCACAGGGTTAAAGGAAAAAAGGGAGGAAGGCCTAAGCTTTGATGAAGTTACAGAGTTTCTCAAGCCGCTTGTTGTTGAGGAAACAGGCCGCCTCGTTAAAGTCAAGCCAAAAATTGTCATTGAGGTTGCCTACGAGGAAATCCAGAAAAGCCCCACATACGAGTCAGGCTATGCCTTGCGTTTTCCAAGGGTAATCCGCAACCGCACTGATGAAAAAGGCATCCATGACATAAACAGCATTGAAGATGTGGAAAGGCTGTACAGGCAGCAGAAAAGGGTGAAGGGTTAAGCAATAAGTTCTTCCAGCCGTTCTATAGTCTTTGAGGGATTTGCCGGATCAGCATCTATCTTCTGCATGTCAGGCATTACGCTGAAGCGCTGCGTTTGCTTTTGAATAAAGTGCAGCCACCTGCGTATGGTTATTTCTACAGTATCCGGATAACTTCGCCGCCCCATGACATATGGACGTAATGACCAATGGATGATGCTTCTCTTCATTGCGGGAGTTGTTTTTTCTCCTTCATCCAGAAGCCGCTTAACTTCGTCCACGACGCCAAGTTCCATAAAACGATTGAACTTGGCTATGAGCCTTTGCTTTAAGCCATCCTGATGAGGCAGCAGTGCGAAAAATGCAAAGGCTGCAAAGTCTATAGTTTGTGTAAGCTGAAAGGCGTAGGCGCTGTTGCAGCCTTCAACAATTGGCAGGTAATCCTCTGACTGAGCCTGCTTGGCAGCATGTGCCGCCATAACTACGTATTCACTAGCGCCAACTCTCCGCTGTTCAGGAGGAACTGTGCCGTAAAGTAGCGTAGGTAATCCGCAAAGCTCTTCCTTCGCAGGTACGCCTGAGCCTATTGCAAACCCCTTGAAAAGCTGAATAGTATCGCAGCATATTAAGGCCCCGCTGTGATTTTTAGCTATCGCAATCGCCGCATCTGTCTTGCCAGATGCGCTTGGGCCCACTACTGCTATGCCAGAGTATTTCATACAATTTGCTAATTCGGAATTATTTATAAATTTGACTTCTCAAGTTATTGCATGGCCACGCCAAAATCAGAATCCGAATGGAAACAAAAGCTCACGCCAGAGCAATACCACGTTCTGCGCGAAAAAGGCACTGAGTCCCCGTTTACGGGCAAATACGACAAGTTCTTTGACAAAGGCAAGTATAAATGCGCAGCCTGCGGCAACGTCCTGTTCACTTCAGAAACAAAATATGACAGCGGCTGCGGCTGGCCTGCTTTCTTCGCAGCCAACAAGGACAGTATAATTACGAAGGACGACTATGGCTTCGGAATGCACCGCATTGAAGTAATGTGCAGGAAGTGCGGTTCCCATCTTGGGCATGTTTTCGACGACGGCCCTCGCGACAAAGGCGGGAAGAGGTACTGCATTAATTCTTTGGCGCTGGAGTTTGAGGAGGAAGGAAAGATTTAAATTGCCAGTTCTTCTTCCAGGAAGAATGGGCATCTTTGGGTTTGGCAAAAAAGAAGCAGAATCCGTTATAGAAAATAAACCGGCTGAGTTTTGCATGTGGAAACCAACAAAGGGGGACATATCATTCAAAAAAAGTCACACAATAGAATTAATAGATTACATATTTGATTTGGTTGATGGTTATGAATTACTCGCTTTTAATGGGCTCTCTATTCTTTCAGGTAAGCGACTTGAAAGTATTCCCGAAAAAGAGACATTCTTGACAATGAAAAAAGATGCGACTATCGTTTTAATCTCACTTTCCAAAGAAAAAGGATTGCGATTTTATTTTGACTACAATAGAAATAGCGCAAAAGAAATCCAAAACATTCTTAGAAATTTTATCGATATGTTTATGCAAAGCGGCATTCCTCCCTATGGCATACCATCTAGAGCCAGTTCACAAACTAATGGAAGGAAATGGTGGCAGCAAATGAAAGTCGTTATATCTAAACAGCCTGAGCAGGAAATTAAAGCAATTGGCATGCAGCATGCTTAAAATTCCCCCTTAAACTTCTCAATAAACCTCTCAAAGTCTTTCTTGCTGACAGAGCCTCCGCAGGCGTTTTCGTGGCCCCCGCCGTAGCCGTCAACGCCTTTTAAGGCTTCAAGCACTGCCGGCAGGACAGCAGTGTGCCTAGCCCTGAAGCTCAGCATTATGTACTCCGGCCTTTCCCTTCCAACAACGATGATTCTGTCAGGGTATAGGAAAAGGAGCTCGTTTGAAAGGTCTCCTGAGAAGCTCTGCTTCCCTTTATACGTGAATATCAGGAATTTCTTGTCTCCGCTGTTGTCAGCTGCTGCCTTTGCATCAGCCAGGAGCTTTTCATAATCC
>JACPBX010000017.1 GCA_016180085.1 Candidatus Woesearchaeota archaeon
AAGTTTGGCGGCGAGCTCAAGATTACAAAGAAGCTGTTCTCCCAGCACAGGCAGACCAGCAAGCTCCTTTACCGCATTACGGTTCTTTTCAGGATGGCGCCTTTCAAGCCAGGGGATATTGTCCTTCTTGGCGAAAACGCTTTCAGGATTACTGCCCTTACAAAGCGGTTTGTAAGCGGCATGAACCTTGAAACCTTGCGGAATGCGGAGCTTGATTACAAGGAAGTTACAAGGAATGCAGATAAGCTTGAGGCGGTCAGGGCAGTTGTCTCAAAAGTCCAGCCGCACCTTGAGGTAATACACCCCAAAACATTCCAGAGCGTGCCAGTCCTTCCCATCACCAAAAACCCGAAGCTTGTTTCTGGCGTGAAAATCTTTGTTGTTGTATCCGGCGATAAGGTTTGGGGCGCCTAGTGTGACCTAGTTTTTCCTATATACTAAGCCTACTATAACAGCACTTATAGTAAAGAATCCAAACCATAATGTCTCTCTTGAAGGTATTACTCCTCTAGCAGTTAAAACATTAAGAAATAAATACAGTATCGAGACTAAAAAAACTGTCTTTACAAGTTTAACTGTCCACAACTTCCTTGAAAAATTTAGAATGAGATCAAATAAATCAGGGAACTTTTGCTCACTTTGATAAAGGTCTTTAGCAACATTGCCGAGTTTCACAAAATCTTTTTTCCTATAATATATCCCTTCAGATAAATCTCTTATCCGTTTCGCATTTATGTTTTGAAGTCTTTTTTCTGCTAAAGCACTATTTAAACGCAGTGCTAATCTGTTTAAATTTTTATAAAAGTTCTCAGTTTTTAATTCATCCTGTACAAATATATTATCTGATTTTTTAACATAATCCTCTTCATCATATAATGCTTCTTTATAAAGGAATTTAAGATAGTTCCTTTTTAGGTTGTTTTTTTCTATCCCATCAGCAATTTTGTTTAAAACATAAGCTATCTTTTGCCTTTGGCTCAGTTCGCTTCTCAAAATAAAACTAAGACCGAAAAACAGGATACCAATACCGCCCAAAACAAAAGCGAGTCGTAAATGTTTTAAACCAAAAAAAGCAACAAGTCCTGCATACAAAAAGACCATGCCGAGTAATTGGACTATTAATTTCCAATTTTCTTTTTTTATATGAACATCTATGGCAGAGCTTTCTTTTTGCAATTCTTGTAAAGTTTCACTAGTCATTTATATTTGAGTTTAACTTAACCTCACTTTTTATATTTTTCCTCAGAAACATCTTCACCAAGACGACCAAGTCTATCGTATCAAGAAGTGTGTGCTAGTAGCATCACATCATTACGTTTAATAGCGTTATCACAGCTGCCGCCACTATAGGAACTGTCAAGTTGTCGTCAATCCTTATTTTGCCAATTCTCAGGTGAAGCGCTTCAACAATCATGCCTGCCGCAGCTGCCAAAACAGCCATCCAGACCGGCAAAATCGTTGCAGCTGCAGCAGCCGCGAAAACAAAGCCGACAACAGTTCCCTCAACCATCTTTTCCTCAATAAAGGGCCGCTTGTGCTTCATCCTGCCGATAAGCCTTCCAGCTAAATGGCTCACAGAATCGCCAATGGCCAGTATTAATATTGCAGCAACTGCCATTTCCCTCTCAAAAATCGCAGCTGTTATTCCGCTGCCTAAAAAGAGCGTTATTGCCCCCTTTCCTGGAAATTTCTGAATGGCTTCCTTTCTTTCAACTACTCCCAACGCGGCAACTGCTAAACTCCGCATTTTTTTGAGTGCAGTACTCTTTGCAGCTGCAGCAGATTTTATTAGGTAAGAAAATGCCAGTCCAGCAGCTGCAACTACAAGAACCAGATACCACAATGAAGGGTATTTCCAGACAAAAGCCGCTATTAGCAGTCCAATGAGCGCGTGCATAACCTGCCTTTTCAGCTCTGTTGCATCTTGTCCCGTTAGTTTTTCCTTAAGTCCGTTCTCAACAAACTTCCCAACAACTGCTGCCATGATTAGCCCTCCTATTGTATCGCTCAGGAAGTGCACGTTAAGGTAAAGCCTTGAGAACAGGACTGCTGCTGTAAAAACCAGCCAGGGAACCCTCATCGCTGCCGGTGAAGAGAAGGCTGCTGCAGAAGCTGTTGCAACGTGCGCACTCGGGAACGCATAATCCTTTAAGCCGAACAATGTTTTAACTAAAGCGCCATCCGGCCTTTCCCTTTGGAATATTAACTTCAGGAGATAAACTGTTGCTATTGTGGTGATTATAGAGGCAGAAAGCACGAAAATGCCCTTGGCCCGGGTTCCGTTTTCCTTCGGCCTGTTTTTCAAAATTATTGCTGTGGTTGCTGCCAGGAGGGCAAGGTAAATCCAGACAAAGAGCCTGTCAAACAGCGTAACAATTCCGGTAAGTTCTGGTGTTTGAATGCTTTTTATTATGCCTGCGGCATAGCCGTCAAAAAAGAAGCTTGCTGCAAGCAAAGCGGCAGCCGCTGCCGCGATTATGACAACCAAGTTCCCCTTTTTCCTCATGTTCGCGTTATCCAAAGCTTTTGACAGTGTAACTTCGTGCCTTGTCTTTCAGGTAAGCATCACCAGCTGCTAATGCGCTTATCAGCTGCTGCGGCTGCTTGTATTTTCTGCCTATCCTGGCGTAAAGCCTTCCGCTCTTCTCAAACAGCTCCCTTCCAGCCTTCGTGCTATGCTCGTCCCTGAACTTTTCAGCGTGCTGCGTGTTGCTTAAGGGCGGCCCTTCCCTTATTTCGGCTTTCGGCTCGCCTTTTTCTCCTTTTTCAGTTGCGTACCACATCAGGGCAATGCCTTGCTTATGCTTGTCCCACTCCCATCCGCTCATTGCTAGGTCAAACCCGTTTTTTTCAAGCTGCTGGAGAATGTGCTGGTATGCCTTCACTAATTTTGCGCCAGCAACGTCTTCCTTGCCTCTTACAGGCACTGCCTCAACCAGCACAAGCCTTTTTCCTTTTGCCTTATGCCGCAGCTTTTCCACGGTGACTTCCTCCTTTTCAAAGAATTTTCCTGACTGATTTTTAATAAAGCCTGCGGCAGCGGAAATAAATCTCTGCAGGATTTCGTTGCCCAGCGCAGCAGTCGCATTCCTGTCAGGCTGCACAGGGTCTATGACCACAAGCTCGCTTTGCACTTTCGCTTCATTCAGCTCCCTTAGCGGGTCTTTTCTCCTGTAGTGGTTCCCGGCATCAATCACAACTTTCTTTCCTGCAGCAGTGTCCTTCCTCCACTTTGTTGCAGCCGCTGTAATTAATTTAATGAAACTCCCATAATAAATGGTTAAAACCTCGCAGGCATAGCCGGAGAAGCCCCTTACATAGCTTTCTGCGCCGTAAACGCGCTGTGCTATGCTGAACGACTTTGCCAGCCTTATCTCGTCATCCAGCCCAGCTTTTTTGTTTCTCCGTAGCTGTCCGTTTACCCAGTCAGAGTGCAGCAGCGAGGCGTCTGTTATGTTCATTGCCTGGGCTGCTTTCTTTATCTTTAGTATTGGCACAAGCTCAAAGTTGTAGCTGCCGTAGCGAACCCGGAAATAGTCCCTGCTGCCATGCAGCCGCTCGTGTTTCGGGAAAGCCTTTTTCATTGCCTTGGCAAGAAATTCACTTAATTCGTTGCTTTTCTTCTTATACCTGTCATAGTCAAAGCATACGAACACGTCTATGTCGTGCATGCCCCTGAGCCAGGTCCCTTTAGCTCCTGAGCCGCCCACAACAGGTTTTGCCCTGACCTTTGCAGCCTTGAGCGCCCTGTCAAGCCTTGTCATGAACTCCGCAGCAATCCTGGCAACTGCAGAGTTTTCAGCAGCCGTGGGCCTTTTCCCTTTTTTTACTTCTTCCAGCAGCTTCTCTACAGCTTTCATGCCTTAACTTCTGCCACAACTACTTTTAAATGTTTGTGAGCGGTTGGCAGCGGAAATCCGTGAATAAGCACACAAAAACAATTTAAATGACCCCATACAGTGCTGCTTTTGCTATGACCAGAATTTCCAAGCTAGTTTTGCACGGTTTCAAGTCCTTCGCTAAGAGAACTGAAATGCCCTTTGACGGTAATTTCTCTGTAATTCTGGGCCCCAACGGCAGCGGCAAGTCTAATGTATGCGATGGAATATGCTTTGTCCTTGGCAGAATAAGCAGCAAAGAGTTGCGAACCGAAAAACTTAGTCATCTCATCTACAACGGCGGCAAGACAAAGCAGCCGGCAAGCAAGGCTGAGGTCAGCATCTTCTTTGACAATAGCAAAAAAACATTCCCTTATCCTGAGCAGCTGGTAAAAGTAAGCAGGATTATCAAGCCGACAGGCCAGAGCTCTTATAGGATTAATGACCGGGCCAGCACAAGGCAGGAGATTCTTGACCTTCTTGCCCTTGCCAAAATAGACCCCCAGGGCCACAACATCGTGCTCCAGGGTGACATTGTGAATTTTGTTGAAATGTCAGCCGAGGAAAGAAGGCAGGTTATTGAGGAGATAGCTGGCATAACCGTATATGAAGATAAGAAGAAGAAAGCCCTTTCCGAGCTTGAAAAGGTTGAGACCCGCTTAAAGGAAGCTGAAATCCTGCTGAGCGAGAGGAAAACCCATTTGAAAGAGCTCAAGCACGACCGCGACCAGGCTCTCAAGTACAAGGAACTCAACGACAGGATAAGGTCAAACAAGGCAACCTTTGTGCATTTGCATATCAGGCAGCGAGAGTCCAAAAAAGCCGATGTGGAAAAAGCCATCTCAGAAAATGAGAAGGACATTACGGGATTGAAAGAAGATATCCAGAAGCTCAAGCTTGCAGTGGCAAAGAAAAAGGAAGAGGCAGCGCAGCTTACAGAAGAGCTCGAGCACAAGGCCGAGCAGGAACAGGTAGCTATCCATAAGAACATTGAGCAGCTTCGCGTCAGCATAGGCACAGGCAGCAACAGGATATCCCTGGTTGAGGGGGAAATTGGAAAGGTTCAGTCAAGGAGGGAGCAGCTAAAGGGCGACCTTGCCGAGCTTGAATCAAGAATTTCCAGGCTAGAGGGCGAAAAAACGTCTGTTGCAGCCCAAATCCAGAAACTTGCTTCAGACCGCAATAAAATCGTTGGCAATATAGAGAAGCTTCGCGGCTCCTTTGAGTCCTCCGACCTCATCAAGATTGAGTCAGAGCTTGGAGCCCTTGATAAGGAGACGGATGAAAAGCAGCAGCTTCTGCAGTCGCTTGTAGAGCAGAAGCAGGCATTTCTCAGGGAAAAAGACAGGCTTGAGTTCAGGATAAACACGATTGATTCATCCATTGACAAGATAAAGACAGTTGAGAAGGAGAGCAGGAAAGAGGTTGACGAGCTGCAGCAGAAACGAACCGAATTCAAAAAAGCAGTCCTTGAGCTTAACCAGCTTCTTGCCAGGGACTCAACAACCGCAGCAAAAATAGGCGAGAACCGCAGGCGAATTGCAGCCTTAACAGAAGAGACTGCAAAAGCGAGGGCAAAGGAAGCGGCAATCCAGGAAAGGATTCTCGGCAACCTTGCCGTCAAGTCAGTCCTTTCCCAGAAGTCAATCAGGGGTATTTACGGAACAATTTCGCAGCTTGGCAAGGTAAAGACAAAATACGCACTTGCCCTGGAAACCGCTGCAGGGCCAAGGATTAACAGCATTGTTGTCGAAAGTGATTCGGTAGCGGCAGAATGCATTAAGTTCCTCAAGTCAAAGAGGATTGGCACAGCCACTTTCCTCCCGCTCAACAAGATAAAGGAGGCAGACGACCGTTCTGACGTGAACGCGCTCCTCACTCAGCCTGGAGTTCACGGCAAGGCGCTTGGTCTGGTAAGCTTTGACGAAAAGTTCAGGCCTGCATTCTCCTATGTTTTCGGCAACACTATTGTTGTCGACTCAATAGATGTTGCAAGGAAAATCGGCATCGGCAGGGCAAGGATGGTAAGCCTTGATGGTGACCTGGCAGAGCTTTCGGGAGCCATGCACGGCGGCTTCAGGGAAAGCAAAAAAGAGGCGTTTGGCTTTGTTGACGAGGAGGAAGCCCAGGTTGCAGCCCAGCTTGAGCACAAGCTTGAGGCATTGACAGCCGAGACCTCTGAACTGGAGAAGGAAAAGGAAGCCATTGAAGCCGCAATCGCAAAGCTGCGCGAGCAGAAGGCTGTGCTTGAAGGCGACGTAATCAGGATGGAGCGCAGCCTTCACCTTGAGTCATCAGACCTTGACGTCTCAAAGAAGCAGAAGCAGGAGCTTCAGGAAGAGCTTAAAACAGCCACAGCAAAATTGAAGGAGTTTGAGGATAAGCTTCTGGAACAAAGCAAGCTGGTTGCAGAGCTGAAGTCCAAAAAGATGAGGGTAAGGGAGCAGATTACCAGCCTGAGGAACCCTGCGCTTCTGGCAGAGCTTAACGCACTGGAAAAAAAGAAGCAGGAACTTGGCGAGAAGATTCAACAGCTT